>JACPSE010000179.1 GCA_016193465.1 Deltaproteobacteria bacterium | reverse complement strand
TCAACGGTCAACGGTCAGCAGTCACCAGTCAGTCCTCGGATAATTACCTCTGGGCGCTCAAAGATGTCTCCTTTGAGGTGAAAAGGGGAGAGGTCGTGGGGATCATCGGCCGAAACGGGGCTGGCAAGAGCACGCTGCTGAGGATCCTGTCGCGGATTACAGCTCCGACCGAGGGTGAGGCTGAAGTCTTTGGCCGGGTCGGGTCCCTCCTGGAAGTGGGCACGGGCTTCCATCCGGAGCTTACCGGCCGCGAAAATGTTTACTTTAATGGCGCCATCCTGGGGATGAAGACGAAAGAAATCGAGCGGAAATTCGATGAGATCGTAGCCTTCGCTGAGGTGGAGAAATTCATCGACACTCCGGTGAAGCACTATTCAAGCGGCATGTATTTGCGGCTCGCTTTTTCCGTGGCCGCGCATTTACAGCCAGAAATTTTGTTGGTCGACGAGGTTTTGACAGTAGGGGATATAGAGTTTCAAAGGAAGTGTATAGGGAGAATGGAAGAAGTTGCCCGTGAAGGGAGGACCGTCGTCATGGTGAGCCATAGCATGAGCACGGTAAAAGCCCTTTGCTCCAAGGCACTGCTTTTGCGCGACGGCAGGATCCAAGCCTTGGGGGCTGTCGACAATGTAGTTGCAGAGTACTTGAGCGCGAAAGTGGACGCGGCCGAGAAGGTTCTGACTGACCGGGACCACCAAGCCGGTGGAGGTTCTGCGATGCGCGTAAGACGCATTAAACTGCTCAATCGGGTCATGAACAGCTTTAGCGTATACTGGCAACAACCCATCACGGTGTCGTTAGAGTTGGAGGTTTTTGAACCCGTCGAGGATGTGAGTTTCGGCGCAGCCATTCGGATGGCTGACGGCGCATTTGTTTTTCTAGTATACAACGACGACGGGGGACAGCCCCGGTGGAATTTAGAACCCGGCCTATACAGCGTGGACTTTACCTTGCAAAACAATCTCAAGCCCGGTTTATATACACTGCACGTGGGCGCATACCAGCGATACATAGCATTAAAGAATTTTTTTGCTGTGGATGCAGTCAATATAGAGGTTTTGGGCTTTACCGAGCAAGGGTCAGTGCCCCCGGCAGCTGATCCGGGTCTCGTCCGAGGTGTAAAATCGACTTTCTCCTATAAACGGCTTGATCCCAGGGAGTTGCCGAAGTGAGCAAAGACAGATATCCAGAGCGGTAAGAGGCATATGCTTTTTGCAGATGATTCTTTTCTCATTCGGGTCTCTCAACCAACAACCTGGTTATCTCGCAGTCAGGCCGTAATGGAACATTCTGCAAGCATGGAAGCGGACGCGACAAAAACGATTCTGGCCACAAGGGAGGGTGCCGTACAGGGCCGTTTTGGCTGCGCCAGGCCAAGCTAGAAAGTTAGCCAGGAACTCCCAGGGAGCCTATATGAGCAAGTACTACGATATGAACGGTGTGCTCACGTTGCCCAAGATGATCGAAATCGATCCGGTAGAAACGTGTAATCTCCGGTGCCGGATGTGCCACGTAAGTTTCATGTCGGCAGAGAAACGACCTGTCTTTGACGTTACCCTGTTACCCAGGCTCAAAGCCTTGAGGGGAGCCTTCGTCTCTGTGGCATCTGGTTTTGAGCCTCTGATGTATCGAGACTTCGACAGATTGATGCGCGGCCTCACCGACCTGGATATGCAAATGCAGATCATCACCAATGGCACGCTACTAAATAGGGCGAAGATTGCTGTCCTGCTGGCTTCCAACATGGAAATAATTAATTTTTCATTTGATGGCATTCGCAAGGAGACCTTCGAGTATATCCGGCGAGGGGCCGATTATAAGCAGACTCTGGATAACATGTTGTCGACGAGAGAGGCGTTTAAGGGCAAAGGTACCTCTTTTCTCGTAAATTCGACGACGATGAGATCCAACCTTGAGGAGTCTGTTGAGATCCTTGATTTCTGGGACCGTCACGACTTCGATGTCGTGCGGTTTCTCCCGATGGTAGTGCGCTATCCGGATCGGGACTTGATCCACGAGAGTCTGTATCCGATCCGAGATCATGCGCAGCGCGTCTTCGATGAGGCGGCCTTGCATGTGATCCAGAACAATCTGAAGGCAGTCATGCTATTGCCATTCCTCTACGCATCAGACGTTCGCCGACGGTTTCCAGGCAATTGCCATGGCCTCTACGTGTGGTCTAACAACCCGAAGGCGCGAAACGTGCTTAGTCTAAGGGAGCGATTCCAGTTGGGGGAGCATCCGCTCATGCGCTTCTATGACTGTCGCGCGGCGTTCACGACTGCAACCGTTCTGGCAAATGGAGACGTCCAACTCTGTTACAAGTACTCGGTCGGCAATCTTGGCCAGAACACGTTTGAAGAGATCTGGTTTAGCAAGGCAGCTCATCGTGTCCGGCAACAGATCATTGGTGCGCCAACGGATTGTGCGGCGTGTGATTGTTTCAGATTCGGAATCGCATTCCACAAGCTCGATGCCGATCGGATCGAGAATTACTTCTCTGGAGAGCTGGGTCCCTATTTGCGCGATATCGACTTTGAGACTGGGATGGTCCGCGCGAAAATCGCACCGAGGCCTCCTCGCCTCGTAGGCTCGGAGGGAGAGTACAACATTGTGGCATACGCCGATCGGTATATTGGCGTGCCACGGGCTGCCGGTCGGTTGGAGGTTGACAAGATGGACCTGTCCATCATCCCGAACGTGATGGTGGAGGACACCTACGCTGGCCTTATTGCCCGAATCCGCAAAGCGGCAGCCGAGTCTGTAGGGTCACCTAAAGTCAGGGGAGCCTAGTGACCGCAGCCTCCTGTGGTATCCGCGCGCGCTCAAGTGACACACACGGACCGGTGAACTGCCGCGACGGCTGCTCGTAAGTCATATCCATGATCGCGTGCATTTGGATATAATTGCCTTTACAGCGTAAATTATCAGGCACCTGTATTATGGCTCTTAAGATGACCTCCGTTTTTGTTTTTAAGTAAGTTGTGGTAAAGGCTCTCAAAAGCTGTCGCTATTTTCTCCCAGCCGTAATATTTTTTTACCCTGGCGAAGGCATTTTCCGCCATCTCTGCACGTAACTGCTCGTTGTCCAATAGTTTTTCCACGGCGATGGCGAGCTGCTGGGGATTTCGAGGTTCCACCAAGATTCCCGTATAGCCGTCCTCGACCACTTCACGGATTCCTCCTGCTCTAGTCGCGACTACGCATAACCGGGCAGCAAAGGCTTCCAGTAGGACCACGCCTTGGCCTTCAGCGCCTTGCGATTCCGTTTCCATTGAGGGGAAGACAAATAAATCGGCGGCGGCATAGAAATTCGGTAGAAGATCATTGCTTATAAATCCCCAGAAACGAACCTTTCCGTTGATCCCGAGGGCTTGAGCGTATCGTTCCAGCCGGCTTCGCTCCTGACCGTCGCCTACCACCCAGAGGCTTGTGTGACCGCGGAGATCTGGCTGCAGGAGTGCAAGGGCCTCCAGTAGGTCATCGAGCCCTTTTTCTTTGACCAGGCGACCCACGAAGAGAAGCAAGAGTTCATCCTCGGGCAGGGATGGGCGCAGTCTTGTTCTCTGTCCGCCTTGGAAGCGGTTCACATCGACTCCCATAGGGAGGATCCGGGGTTCAGGTAGCGAGGCTTGCTCTGCGATGGCATCGGCGGTGGCGCGGCTGTTGGAGGTCCAGGCATCGCTGCTGCGCAGCACCAGCGCCTTCAGCCAGTCGAAGATTTTTCCCTTAAGGGTGAAGACGTCGCTCCCGTGCGCGGTGGTAATCACGGGAATTTTGTAAAAGAGCTTGGCGAAGACGGCGATCAGACCCTGGGGAAGGACCCAGTGGGCATGGATTAGGTCTGGATTTTCCTTCTGGAGCAGACGGAGGAGAGAGAAGGTCATCATGGCTAGAAAGAAGGGAACTTCAATCCAAAGTAAAGGGTGGCGCCTCAGGTTGTGGAGTATTCCAGAGCCATACGCCAATTTCTGCAACAGGGCAGGGAAATATTGGAAGCGATGGACATGAACATCGCCTTCCAGGTTGGTGCCTACCCCGCGATAAGCTGGCGCCAGCACGTGAACCTCGAGGCCGCGCTGCGTAAGGTTCTCCGCCAGATAGCGCACGAAGATGCCAGCAGGGTCCTCTTTGCTGCGCGGATAGCTCGAGGTGAGCATGAGCACCTTTAGGGGTCTACGTTTTTCCATTCGGCGAGCCTCTTTTCCACTACGGCAGGGAGCAGAATTCGGTAAAGAGCTTGTCGGGGCCTAATCGTTCGGGTAGAATATGACGTTTTTCCTGATTCGTAAAGGTTTTTTGTTGTCTGGGAGATTTTTCGTTGGCTTCGGAGTTAAAACCTGCGGCGACGGATGCCGTTGTATTATGCGGGGGGAAAGGGAGTCGATTGGGAGGGCTCACTAAGGATACTCCAAAGCCCTTGCTTCCGATAGGGGAACACCCTTTCTTGCTGCACCTGCTCTGTAGAATGAGAAGAGAAGGCTTTGGTCGCTTCCTCTTAACCACTCATTATCTAGCAGAAAAGTTCCAGGGCTTTTTATCGAAGTACGCGGAGCTTCTCGGGGATACGATTCAGGTATCTGAACAGGAACCGCTGGGAACGGGGGGGGCGCTGAAGAACGCCGCCTTGTATGTTCAGTCGTCAACCTTCGTAGCAATGAATGGAGACTCTTATATATCCCAGCCCCTCATGCCTGTCCTCGACTTCCATGCCCGGATGGGGAATTATTTCACTATGGTTGCAGTGAGAGCCGAGAAGGTTTCTGGCGGAACAACAAACAAAGGCGCGTTGAGTATTGGCGCGCAGGATAAGATTGTAGGGTTCGCTCCTGGGGGGCGCGCACACGGTTGGATCAACGCGGGTATTTATGTTCTAGATAGGGTCATGGTATTATCCTGGCCGTCGGGACCCTACAGCCTCGAGAGCAACCTGATGTCCCTTTTAGGCCCTGGCGAAGGGTACATTTTCCGCTCCGAGGGACGTCTCGTTGATATCGGTACACCCGAATGCTATGCGATGGCCAATCAAGATCCAGGCCTGTTTGATTTAAAGAACCCTTCATGAAGCAGTATCGTATCACTTTTGGCCACATCCAGGTAGGCGAATTGGGACGGACGTATCTGGATGAGGCGCTGAATCGCAATTGGGTTTCAGAAGGTCCCAACGTAAAGGCTTTCGAGGCCGGGTTTGCCGGGCGCTTCGGCTACGGCCAGGCCATCGCCACCAGCTCAGGAACGGACGCTGGTATCGTAGCCTATTGCTCGCTGCTTGAGCTCGGAGCCCGGCGAGGTGACGAGGTGATTACGCCTGCGCTTGCTTTTACCGCGACGGCCAACTGTATCCTCGCTGCTGGGCTGGTGCCAAAATTTGTTGATGTAGAGTTGGAAACACTCAATATTGATCCCTCCCTGGTTGAATCTGCCATTACGTCTAAAACGAGAGCCATCCAGGTGGTTCACACTATGGGGAAACCCTGCAAGATGCATGAGATCCTGGAAATCGCCCGGCGCCATAACCTGCCTGTTATTGAGGACTGTTGTGAGGCCCACGGCGCGTCGTTAGGTGGCAGGATTGTGGGATCGTTTGGCAGTCTGGGATTGTTCAGCTTTTACGCTGCACATCTCATTTGCAGTGGTGAAGGCGGGATGATTGTCACGAGCGATGAGCACCTTGCTACTCTTTGTCGGTCGATCCGCACTCATGGTCGGCGCGGGGGACACCTGTATTTCCACTTTGACCGCGTGGGGTTCAACTCTAAAATGAATGACTTGGAGGCTGCCATTGGGAGAGAAGGCTTGGAGATGTTCGACTGGACTTTTAACACCCGGAGGCGGCACTTGCTGCGCTTACTCGATATGCTTTCCCCTTTACAAGGGCATCTCATACTGTACAGCGACGGCCGCGATGAGGTGATTTCTCCCCATGCGTTCGCCCTTGTTATAAGAGATAAGAACAATTCTGTGGAGGGATTGTACCGTTATCTTGAAGACCGGGGAATTCAGTGCAAGACCCTTTTCGGATCTCTTCCTACGCAGCATAAGGCGTTCGTTTTTTTGGGCTATAAAGAGGGTGATTTTCCCGTGGCGGAGAGGATCGGCCAGACGGGACTCCATTTTGGGATCCATCAATATCTTACCGATGAAGATATTGATTATGCCGCGGAAAGCATTCGCGCTTATTTCGCGTAGTTCGGTGCCCGGCCAGGTTTCATGCGGAGTCAGGACAAGATGAAAAAGGAAGAAGCGCTTTCTCTGTACCGCAAGTTGGTCCTGATTCGCCAGGCCGAGGAAAAGATTCGCCAGGAATATTTGAAGGACGAAATGAAAACACCTGTTCATTTAGGAATCGGCGCCGAGGGGATCTCCGTTGGTGTGTGCCATTGTCTCCCGGCGGGTTCGAGGACCTTTGGCACCTATCGAAATCACGCCCTGTATCTGACGGTGACCGGCGACGTTGACGGGTTTTTTGCGGAACTCTACGGAAAACTTCTTGGGCCCGGCAAAGGAAAAGCAGGATCGATGCATCTATCCGCTCCGGAATGCGGGCTCATGGCTACTTCTGCTGTAGTTGGCACCACGATTCCTGTAGCTGTTGGCGCTGCGCTTGCGGAGGCCTACAAGGGGACCTCAGGCACTGTGGTGGTTTTCTTCGGCGACGGCGCCATGGAAGAGGGCGTGTTTTGGGAAAGCCTCAATTTTGCGTGTCTCAAGCACTTGCGGGTTTTATTTGTTTGCGAGGATAACGGCCTGGCAATCCATGCGCATGCCGGTGGGCGCCGAGGATTTCGCTCCATACTAGAAGCAGTAGCGGCTTTTGATTGCTATCACGCTGGCGGGGACGGGAGTGATGTGCCGGCTGTTATTCGGTGCACTCGTCGGGTACTTCACCGGATGTCCGAGCAGCCGAAGCCCGCTTTTCTTCACTTCAGCTACCTCCGTTTCCTGGAACACGTGGGCCCGAAGGAGGATTTTGACGTTGGCTATCGCCGCAGACCGAGTCGGGAGGAGTCTGCCAGACTTGATCCCGTGTTGCGTTTTGAGAAGGAGTTGCTGCGAATCGGCTGTACCCTCGATGACCTGGAGGCAGTCAGGACCGCGGTAAAGGAGCAAGTCCGACATGGCGTTGAAGCAGCGCAGAATGCCCCCTTCGCTTCGCCAATGGAGCTGTACACAGACGTCCTTGCATGAAATCCCTCATTTCGTTTAGAGAGGCCCTGAATCTTGCGCTAGTCAAGGAGATGGAGAGCGATCCCTCGGTATTCGTGTTTGGTCTTGATGTCGATGACCATAAGAGTATTTTTGGCAGTACCGATGGCCTGGTCGAAAAGTTCGGGGGTGAGCGATGTTTTGGCACACCGCTGTCCGAGGATGCCATGACTGGGGTCGCTTTGGGCGCGGCCATGTCGGGCTTAAGACCGATCCATGTCCACATTCGAGCCGACTTTATTCTCCTCGCTATGAATCAAATTGGCAACATGATGTCCAATCTCCGTTATATGAGCGGCGGAAAGCTCACGATCCCGCTTGTCGTCCGGGCTGTCATTGGTCGAGGCTGGGGGCAATCCGCCCAGCACAGCAAGTCTCTGCACGGCGTCTTTGCCCATTTTCCCGGCCTTAAAGTTGTCCTGCCAACGACCCCTCAAGATGGTTACAGCCTTTTGCGTTCTTCGATTCGTGACAATAACCCGGTGATCTTTCTTGAGCATCGGTGGCTGTATGACATTGTGGGAGACGTAGACGATGAAAGAGTTGTCCCCTTGGGACAAGCCGCCGTGCTCCATGAAGGAGATGCCATGACCCTAGTTTGTTCTTCGTGGATGAATGTGGAGGCGCTGAAGGCCGCCAAGGTCTTGGCTAGAAGAGGTCTGGCGGTGGAAGTTGTTGATGTGCGGACGGTGTCGCCGCTGGATGAGCAGACAATTGTCGGGTCCGTCAAAAAGACCAGAAACTGTATCGTAGCGGACTACGACTGGATCTTCTGCGGCTTTGGGGCCGAGCTTGCGGCGCTCATTAGTCAAAGGTGCTTTGGATGCCTGGAGCGACCGGTCGAGAGGTTGGGGTTTGCTCCAGTTCCCTGTCCCACGACCCGGCCCTTGGAGAATCTTTTTTACCCTTCGGCGCTAACTATCATCCGGGCAGTGGAAAGGCTTTTTGGGCTTGAGGAAGCCGATTTGAACGGGGAGCCTTTTTATAGTTACGAGCAGCGTTTCAAGGGGCCGTTTTAGGCTGCCAGAATGCCCCCTTTGGAAAATCTTAGAATCTATTTAGCGGGTCATACAGGCCTGGTGGGTTCGGCGTTATGCAGGCGTTTCTCTCGCCTAGCGGGGGTGGAACTCATCAAGGCAACGAGATCGGAGATCGATCTTACCGATGCGAATGCCGTGGAAAAATTTCTCTATAGGATTAGGCCCGATATTGTCATCATAGCCGCAGGCAAAGTCGGGGGCATTCTGGCAAATTCTCTTTATCCTGCAGAGTTCATATACGAAAACCTCGCCATCCAGGCCAATCTCATCCATTGCTCCTGGAATGCCGGGGTGAAGCGACTGTTAAATTTCGGCAGTGCCTGCATGTACCCGAAAGAGTGTCACCAGCCCATGAGACCCGATGCTCTGATGACAGGCAAGATGGAGCCCACGAGTGAGCCTTACGCCATTGCCAAGCTGGCCGGGCAATCCCTATGCTCGTCGTACAATCGGCAATATGGTACTTCTTACGTTACAGCCATTCCCTGTAACCTCTACGGTCCCGGAGACTCGTTTGACCCTGCTGATGCACACGTCATTCCTGCCTTAATGGGAAAATTCTTCAAGGCACGTATGGAAAAGGCAGAAAGCGTGACCCTCTGGGGAGACGGGAGTGCGAGGCGAGAGCTCCTCTATGTAGAGGACCTGGCGGGGGCATGCGAACTGTTGCTTCGGTGCTACGAAGGACAAGATCCCGTGAACATCGGATCGGGTGAGTCGCATACGATACGAGAGATTGCGAAGGTGGTTGCTGAAGTGGTTGGTTTTCAGGGAGAGATGGATTGGGACCCTTCCGGACCTGAAGGCGCTCGGGAAAAGCTGCTGGATTCCAGTGAGCTAAGGGGCCTGGGGTGGTTTCCTTCCACAGGTCTAAAAACCGGCTTAGAACAGACCTATAGGTGGTTTCGGGAAAACTGTAAGGTCTGAGGAGAGATGGCAGTGAATATCCTTGTAACCGGAGGTGCGGGCTATCTTGGATCTGTCTTGGTGCCCCAACTTCTCGCCAATGGCCATCAAGTTACCGTCATTGACAACTTCATGTACGACCAGACGTCACTGCTCGATTGCTGCTTTGATCCAAAGCTTAAAATTGCCCGCGGGGATGCGAGAAACGGTCAATTAGTTGCGGAGCATCTCAAAGAAGCGGATGCCATTTTTCCACTAGCTTGTTTCACCGGAGCTTGGTTATGCGACAAGGATCCTATCGGTGCCAGGACAGTAAATTTTGATGCCGTGAAGATGTTGCTAGATTCGCGCAGCAAGCATCAACGGGTAATTTTTCCCACGACCAATAGTGGTTACGGGGTCGGTCAAAAGGATATTTTTTGTACGGAAGAGACGCCACTGGCGCCTATCTCGCTTTATGGACGCTTGAAAGTCGAGATCGAGAAGATCCTCCTGGAGGAGGAAAATACGCTTTCCCTGAGGCTCGCGACGGCGTTTGGAATTAGCCCGCGGATGCGCCTTGACCTTTTGGTGAACGATTTCACCTATCGGGCGGTCACGGATGGGTTCGTTGTTCTGTTTGAGTCCCATTTTAAGAGAAATTATATCCATGTTCGCGACGTGGCGCATGCCTTTATCCACTGTTTGGACCGTTTTGAGCAGATGAAGGGAGCGCCGTACAACGTCGGCTTAAGCGATGCCAATCTCTCCAAACGGGAACTTTGCGAGGAGATTAAGAGGCAGGTGCCGAACTTCTATTTTCGAGAGTCCGAGATCGGCCGGGATCCTGACCAGCGGAATTATATTGTAAGCAACCAAAAAATTGAGAGGACCGGTTTTAAAACGTCCGTCTCGATACAAGCTGGTATCGCGGAATTGATTAAAGGATACCAGGTGATTCGGAAAGGGGGTTATTCCAATGTCTGAGACTGCTCTGCGCAGAACCCAGAGTCAGGCCGCGTGCCGCCGGTAGGTAGGTGGCAGAATGAGGCCGGCAATGAAGCCCGTGGACTTGGTACTGGTCAACCCGGCTGCTCGCCACCAAGTTTACCAATCTCTCGGTTCTAGCTTAAGCGCCATTGAGCCTCCCGTATGGGTTGGTTTGATGGCTACGTTTATTCGGAACCATGGCTTCTCGGTCCAAATTATTGATGCCGAGGCCGAAGATCTAACCGCAGGCAAGACCGCAGAACGAGCGATGGAGATGGCCCCGCGCTTAGTAGCGGTGGTGGTCTACGGGCACCAACCGTCTGCTTCCACGCAGAATATGACAGCAGCGGGCGCGCTCTGCACGGTCCTAAAGCGGATGGCCCCGGAGCTCAAGACTGTCCTGGTGGGCGGTCATGTGGCTGCGTTGCCAGAGCGCACCCTGCGGGAAGAGGATGCCGATTTTGTCTGTGGTGGGGAAGGACCCTATACGCTCCTAGATCTCCTATCTGTTCTCAAATCCGGTCAGCCTCATGATTATGACAGGGTGCGTGGCCTGTGGTATCGAAGCGGTGGCGGAGTAAAGTCGACGCCCGCTGCGCCTTTGGTCAAAGAGCTCGATCGGGATATGCCCGGCATTGCGTGGGACCTCCTACCTATGAAAAAATATAAGGCCCACAATTGGCACTGCTATGGTCATCTGCGCCGTGAGCCGTACGCGGCCCTCTACACAACGCTAGGTTGCCCTTATCATTGTAGCTTCTGCTGTATCCAGGCGCCCTTCAAGAGCGGCGAGAAGGAGATGGCTTATCGAGATAGCGTGAACAGTTATCGTTTCTGGAGTGTTGAGTCCGTCGTCGCGCAGGTTGACCGGCTCGTAAATGAATATGGTGTTCGGAACATCAAAATTGCAGACGAGATGTTCGTTCTTAATCCCCGTCATGTGCTCGGAATTTGCAATGCCATTATAGAGCGTGGCTATGACCTCAACATCTGGGCCTACGCTCGAGTAGACACTGTCCAGGAGAGAATGGTGGACAAATTAAAGCGAGCTGGATTTAGCTGGCTCGCCTTTGGTATTGAGTCTGCAAGCGAGCGTGTGCGGGATGACGTAGAAAAAGGGTTTGACCAGGATAAGATCTTCCATACGGTAGAGAGAGTCCGTGCGGCAGGCATTAATGTTATCGGAAATTTCATTTTCGGATTGCCGGAGGACGACCTGAAAACTATGACGGCAACGCTTGAACTTGCCATCGAGCTCAATTGCGAATTCGCCAATTTTTACTGTACAATGGCCTATCCCGGCTCCCATTTATACAACCTGGCGATCCAGGAAGGTTGGGCTCTGCCGGAAAAGTGGTCTAGTTACTCCCAGCATTCGGTGGACGCCCTACCCCTACCCACAAAGTATGTCTCCGCGGCGGAGGTGCTGCGGTTTCGAGATCAGGCTTTTCAGATTTACTTTAGCGGGCCTAGATACTTGGACATGGTCAAGCGAAAGTTTGGTCCAGAAACAATCCATGACATTGAGCTCATGACCGCGCATCGGCTCGAAAGGAGATATGCTTAAATCTCGCAAGGTAAATCGGCGATTTTGATATGGCCCGGATGTATCTTTTGGTCTCTTCTAGCTTACGATGATTATTAGTCGGACACCTTTCCGCATATCGTTCTTTGGTGGAGGCACAGATTACCCGGTGTGGTTTAGTGAGAACGGTGGAGCGGTTTTGGCGGCAACCATTAACAAGCACTGCTACATCTCCTGTAGATATTTGCCGCCGTTTTTTAACCATAAAAGCAGGATTGTGTGGTCGATGATCGAACTTGTTAAGGACGTACCGGAAATCAAGCATCCCGCAGTGCGGGAAACTCTGGCTCATATGGGTATTACTGAGGGCGTGGAGCTTCACCACGATGGTGATTTACCGGCCCGTGCAGGTCTGGGCTCGAGCTCGGCATTTACCGTAGGCTTGTTGCATGCGCTTTATGGTATGAAAGGCATGATGCCGACTAAAATGCAGTTGGCCTTAGGCGCCATCCATATCGAGCAGAAGAGGCTCAAAGAGAACGTCGGCTCACAGGACCAGGTCATGGCAGCATTCGGCGGCTTCAACCGAGTCAGCTTTTCTGGCGAGGACGATTTTCAGGTATCTCCGATTATTCTGAGGCCTGAGAGGTTGGCAAAGTTGCAGGATCACTTGATGCTTTTCTTTACTGGATTTGCCAGGACCGCCTCGGATATCGCCGGGGAGCAGATCAGGGTAGCTAGGCAAAAACATATAGAGTTGAGCGAGATGCAACAAATGGTTGATGAAGCGATCAGCATTCTGAACGGGAAGGGAAGTTTGGCTGCGTTCGGAAAGCTTTTGCATGAAAGTTGGCTTCTGAAAAAGAGCCTTACGGACAAGATCTCAACTCCTTTCATAGATGGGATTTATGATCGGGCTAGAAAGTCCGGTAGCATAGGCGGAAAATTGCTGGGAGCCGGCGGCGGCGGTTTTTTGCTCCTTTTTGTAGAACCAGCAAATCAGCGCAAAGTCGAAAAAGCGCTGGGAGATCTTCTACAGGTGCCTTTTAAGTTTGAGACCCATGGGAGTCAGATCATTTTCAACGAACCAAACTTTTAGAAAGAAAAACGGGCTGAGGGATTGTTAGTGATGGTCCTTTCTTCTTTGTCTTTTCTGCTTTCTCTTTTAGTCTTTATCTTCGGCGCCATCGTCGGCAGCTTTCTCAATGTCTGTATTGCAAGGTTGCCAAAGGAAGAATCTATCGTTTCACCCCCCTCTCACTGTCCCTGCTGTAATACCCCCATCCCTTTTTACGATAATATTCCCCTGATCAGCTATATTTTCCTTCGTGGGCGTTGCCGCTTTTGCGGGGAAAGGATCTCCCCGCGCTATTTTATTGTAGAGTTTTTGATGGCAGTGTTCGCCGTGCTTCTGCTCAATCGCTTCGGTCTCGGTCTCACCTTTTTTGTGAACTTTGTCCTTGTCGCTGCGCTTATCGTCATCACTTTTATTGATGTGGACGTGAGGATCGTCCCGGACGTCATTAGCCTTCCCGGCATCGGCCTGGGTGTTCTCTTATCAGTAATCCAGTACCAATGGCCGATTGAGCGCCTGTCGAACCTGCCATCGCCGACCAGCTCTTTCCTTGGGATTATCATAGGGGGTGGTTCTCTACTGCTGGTGGCCTGGACGTACCAGTTTTTCACCGGCATAGAGGGGATGGGGGGCGGAGACATCAAACTGCTGGCTATGATTGGAGCCTTTTTGGGCTGGCCCTCTATCCCTGTGACGCTCTTCATCGCCTCTCTAAGCGGGTCGGCAGTAGGACTGATTTTCATGCTTGCCAGAGGAGTGGGCAGTAAATACGCGCTCCCTTTTGCCCCTTTTTTGTGCCTGGGTGCCCTCTTTTACCTCTTTTTCGGCAATTTGCTTATTGCAATTTACCCCCTCCTTGGTTGAGGTGATCCTTGAAGATTGGGTGGGCTCCGTTAAAATAAATGAAAAACTGTGGCCTTTTTTGTGCGTATGATTACGTTTTTTGTCATCCTGCCTCTCTCTCTGGCTAACCGGAACAACTGGCGTATAACTTGTAACGTACTGATTTATTTTGGATTTCTCAGTTAAAACATATTGAGAAGGCTTGGCATGTTTTTGGCTTAGCTCTAGGCCTAGAGCTTCCTTTGTCAGGTTGTTTGGTTTACCACAGAGGCCCAGCTCAGTGAAAGACGAAGGATTTGCGTGGTAGGAAAAGAGGTTTTCATGAGAATAACCAAGCAGGCCCAAGGATTTACTGTCTTAGAACTGATGGTCGCGATGGCAATAGCAATGGTTGTTTTGGGCATCGCGGTCCCCAGCTTTCTAAGTTGGCTCCCTACGCTTAGGCTGTCGTCAGCGGCACGGCAAGTTGCTACGGATTTACAGGTTGCCCGGATGAAGGCCATATCCCAAAACGCCTCCTACACGATTGCCTTTAACACAACGACCGGGGTTTACACCTATGGAAGCGATTCGCGTGATATCGATCAGGAATATCCGGGGATCAGTATACAGTCCGTCTCCCCTTCAAATCCTGTCTTTACTCCGCGCGGTACGGCCAGTGCCGCCGTCACCATTACGCTCAGCAATGGCAGCGGGCAGAAGCTCGTGTGCGTGAAGACCGTGGGTCGTGTGAACATAGCAGACTCCAGTTGCGCCTAATGGCATATAGTCAATAGCGAATGGCGAATAGAAAAATGTTCACAGTTCAAAGTTCAAGGTCGTGCGGCGGTTTTACGCTGATAGAGGTTTTAGTGGCGATGTGTATATTTGCCATTGCCGTCTTAGGGCTGGCGATTGGCGCGACTTCAGTGATGCGCGCTAACCAGACAAGTTTGTACACCACCATGGCGACCAACTGGGCACAGGACAAATTGGAGGAGCTAAAAGCGAAGACCGTTTCCGCGTTGCCGAACTGCCCTACCTATGCGACCGCCGGTTGCTCCGATACCAAGCCTTCTTCTGGTGTGAATTTCAACCGGAGCTGGCAGATTATATCGAATTCTCCCGTTACGGGTGTCAACCGTATTGACGTTAAAGTGGCTTGGACGGATTATACTAGCCACAGCATGACAGTCTCCTCGGCGGTGAAACAGTAGTCTGTCGTCTTGGTGTAAAATATTCATGAGTCAGTTTTTTACAGTAGTTGCCGGGCCAAGGATGGCCGTGGAAAGGGAAAAGGGTTTCACTATTGTAGAGCTTCTGGTCTCTATGTTGCTCACCTTCATCATCATGGGGGCGATCTACAGTGTCTATCGTGTCCAGACCCATTCCGCGAAGGTCCAGGAGAACCGCCTGGAGGCTCAGGAGTATGCCCGTTCGACGCTCGATATGATGGTGCGTGAAATCAGGAACGCGGCATATAATCCTCGCGGTATAGCCGGTACGGGAGCTAGCTGCGGTGGAGGGATTGTGATAGGGACCCCCGGGGTTAATACTGCTACTGCCACTTCGATTAGCTTCACCTACGATTTTCATGACGGCGCCGGCGGCGGTCCGGACCAGGATTGCAACGACTCCGACGAGGACATCACCTACGCTTATGATACGACGGGCTGTACCGCTGGTTTTGGCAATATTACCAGAAAAGTTGGTACCGGCGCGGCGGAGTCTTTGACGAGCTGTAATGTTCCCGATGTTAGTGGCCAGCGTCTTGACATCAGATACTTTAAGCAGGACGGCACGGAGCTTTCTCGACCGGTTGCTTTGGCTGACCTGTCTGCAATCCAGAGGGTGCAGATCACATTAACTGTGCAATCTCTGCATCCAGATACTGAATTTGGCGGTCAGTTGAATGCCACGATGACCTCTAACGCTGATCTGCGCAATCGAGGGTTGCCATCGTAAGAACGGCGAATAGCAAATGGCGAATGGCGAATAGTCAATGGTCAACAGCAATCGTCAATGGTGAATAGCGAATGGCAAATGGTAGGCGGCGAGGAAGCTATAAAGCCTGGAAGCTAGCGAGCCTTCCAGCGTCCTGGCATCCTAGCTTTCCAGCCTTTAACGATAATGCGGAAGGTTTGATGACAACAACTTTAAAAAACGACCAGGGCATCGCAATGGTTGTGGTCATTGCGATGATGGTCATTCTCTTGTCCATCACCGGAGCAGCCCTTCTCTTTAGCGGCCTAAGCCTTAAAAGCGCAGCCAATCTAAAGAGCGGAAATGTAGCTATCCACGCTGCCGATGCCGGCATCCAACACGCCCTGGCTATCATCCCTGTGGGCACAGACTTCGATACTCTCCTCGCAGGCTCTGTCTCTGGCTTTCCCCTCGTTAGCGGTAAGCCCACGCTCACAGGTTCGCTTTCAGGATACACTTATACCGTTGTGGCCGAGAACGATACGACTGTGACAGGAGAGACTACGACAAACGATGCCAATAGCATTATTATTTTCACCTCTACGGCGACTGGACCCAATGGCTCCCAGAGAAAGATTAAAGCCTACGTTGGGAGGTCCTCTGTATATGTCCCGCCGGGGCCTATCTACCTCCCAGGCCAGAACGCCGACACACGATTCACTGGAACTTCTTTCGAGATTAACGGTAACGATGCCATTGCTGGCGGATCCCCTGGCTCGGGTTCTACCAGCCCTATTCCGGGGATCGCCGCAAGCGTCACCACTACGACAGACTCAATTAGCGGCGCTTCAGGCACCTTAAGCAGTAGCCAGTATCCCAACGTTCAGGGTCAGGGAGGGACTCCCAGTGTCAATACGACCTCGTCGCTTTATAATTTCGACGTGAACCAGTTGGCTCAAGACATCATTGCATCGGGGGTAGAAGGGGTAACGATGCAGACTCTCAACCCTGGAAGTTACTCCAGCGGGACATGGGGGACCGACTTGATACCAAAAATAACGCATATTACGGGGAACGCTACGCTGACCGGAACTCTAACAGGCTACGGCGTCTTAATCGTAGATGGGAATATTAGCGTTAGAGGTAGCTTCTCATTCAAAGGCATCGTTATCGGGCTCGGCGACATAGACTTTAAAGGCTCGGGGGATGCCGGCACAGCTACTGTCTGGGGCGCCGTCTTCGTTAAGGAAAGCGCGAGCGATCCCGGAATGGAATTCGAGATCGGCGGGTCAGCTAAGATCTACTATAGCAGCCAAACTTTGTCCGTTGTTAACAGCAACTGGGGCAACAACCTTCCCAAATCAGCCAGGCTCACCGCCTGGCAGGAGGTCTTGCAGTAATCTCTCGCTGTTTAGATTACATTTATTGTCACTCGATCCAGCTTACGTAATTGTGCCCTTTGGATAGAACGTCTAACTTCTTGATTTTACTTTAATTTCTTCCTGGCACGTTTTTCGCTTTAATTCCCCTTAAAAAGTCTTCACACGGAGCATTAATGAAAAATCTATTAATAGGCTTTCGCGGGATAGCTTTAACGGTAGTGATCTTTGTCGTAGCGATCCTTCTCACGCTCACGGGGGCGAGCCTACTTTTTAGCGGGTTAGATCTTAAGATAACTGGCGCTCTCAAGGTAGGGACTATTGCTTTTCAAGTTGCTGATAGCGGGATACAGCACGCGTTGGCGGTGATTCCAGCCGGTACTACATTTCCCTACAGCTCAACAACGGAAGTTGTGCCATCAACTCCTCATCCTGCTATAGCTGGCTTTAGCTATTCGGTTACGGCAGTCAATACTGCCGGGGAGACGCAAGCCATCCTTACTTCGACTGCTCGTGGTCCCAATGATACGACAAAGGTTGTTGTGGCCTATATTGGTCGGGGGGGGTTTGGGCTTGGCGCCACTAGCCTGCCTGGTTCAACTGCGCAGGGCGCGGAAACTAACTTTTCCGGGACCTCATTCAGCATTGATGGCAATGACAATTGTAACGCGGCTCCCCCTGTCCCGGGCATAGTCGTAACGGATTCGGCATTAGCTGCAGAGATTACTAACAGTACCACCTCCGACGGAGGCTTGGCGGCAAACCAAACGACTCTTGTCACTGGCGCTGGCTCCGCCCCCAGCGTTGCGACCATAAAGCCGCTTGGTCAGTCGGTTTCACAGATTGCCGACAGATATTTGTCCCTTAGCCATGTTGAGCTTCCTCCAGCGAATTACGGTGGCAACGATAATTGGGGCACGACCGATACCCCTAGGATTACCTGGATCAAGCCGACCGAGGAAAATGCCGGCGCTACCATCAGCGGCAACATTACCGGCTACGGCGTTCTCATCGTGGACGGACCTCTTGAGGTAACGGGTAGTTTCACCTTTCATGGTCTGGTCATAGCCCGCGGCGACGTGCAGGTTCAGGTAAACGGCAATGCCGGCATCTACGGGTCGTTGCTGATCGGCGAGAGCACAGACGAGGATGCTGACGCAGGCTATGAGCTGGATGTGCGCGGGAACGCCCATATCCGGTTCGACAGTTGCGCATTGTCCCCGGCAGATAGTTGGGTCTCGCTGCCAAAAAAGGCCAGGCTTTTGGCGTGGCAGGAGAGGCTCACGAATTAGTCTCGTTCAGAGGGGTGCTTGAGAAAACTCCCCATCGCCGGGTAGGAGGCAAGATGTGCCTTGACAGAGCGTTTGCAGAGAAGGTATCTTCCCTCCATGTTCAGGGGGTACATATTGCCGGCGCCGTTTTTCGGCCACGGTTTTACCCTGATAGAGGTGATAGTAGCAATGGCCATCGTTAGCGTCCTGGCAGCAATCGCTGTTCCCACTGGGATTATTCTCCTGCCGACTTACTCGCTTAACAGCGCTGCCCGGCAAGTCCAATCGGAGCTGCACAGGGTCAAGATGCAGGCAATAGCCGGGAATGTCACTTTTCAGCTTACCTTCTCGAACACGTCCGGTAGTTACACTATCGAGCGTGTTGAAGCTACCACGACCCAGCAAGGGACCAAGCCCCTGCCCGGCGGTATTGATGTCAAGCGCACGATTACACTTGGCTTTACCTCTCGGGGCACGGCAAGCCCGGGGGGTGGTGGAACAGTGAGGTTATGCAACTCTCAAGGCGCGGGAACGAACGTAGTTCTGAGCTCGACGGGGAGAGTGCGCGTTTGCAGGACTAGCATTTGTAATGGCACGTGCTAAAAGTTGGATGTTGCAATCGGTCTTAGTCATGCGACGGGACGGTTTTACTTTTACAGAGATCATCGTAGTCTTGGGGATCATCAGCATCTTGGCAGGCATCGCGATCCCCAATTGGAACACCCTTTTGCCGAATTACGCCCTTAAGAGCGCCGCCCGTCAGGTGCAGTCTGAGGTGCACAGGATTAAATCGCGGGCAGTAGCGGAGAATACCAATTTCCGCCTGAAATTTGCGGACACTACGAGCACCAGCTATACTACTGAAAGGTACAGCGGCGGCAGCTACCAGGCAACGGGCGAGAACAAACCCCTACCTGAGGGGATAACTCTTGCAAGCACGAGCGACACGATATTAGGCTTTAACTCTAGGGGCATGTCCCTTGACTCCGGTAGTGAAAAGACCGTAAGGCTCTGCAATATTAAGAAGGGCGGCAAGAATGTTGTTCTCAGCGAACTAGGGCGAGTACGAATCGACGATGCTAGCTGCTGAAGCCAAAAGATTCCGTCTCTCTCTGATTAAGCGCAAAGACGGATTCACCCTTAACGAGATCCTTATCTCTGTCGCCCTTATCGGGATCGGGGTTTTGGGCTTCTCAGTCAATACGATCGGCGTTATCCAGGGTAATTATATAAGCAGCAACTTCACCATTGCTACCAATCTGGCGCAGGAGAAGATGGAGGAGGTAAAGGCCCGGACTTCCTTCAGCAACGACACTGTTACCGACAGCGTCACGGGCGCGTCGGGAATTACCTTTACCCGGACCTGCATTATAAGCGATTTTTCTGGGACCGATTTAAAGGAGGTTGAGGTTAGAGTCTCTTGGACGGCATACTTAATATCCCACCAATTGACTCTAAAGACTCTTATTTACATCGGATAGGGGAGGCAAACCTCTCTATGGGGATTTTTCAGGACAAGAAGGGTTTTACCGTGGCTGAGCTTCTCGTGGCTGCGCTTTTTGGAATGATAGTTGTAGCTACGCTTTACGGTTTTTTTCGCGAGCAGATGTTTAACCTTCTTGCGCAGGAAACCAAGACGGCGACTTTAGAAGATGCGCGCGGGGCCCTCGATCTGATGGTCCGTGAGCTGAGCAATGCAGGATCTTTTCCGCTGCCTATTGGTTACCCTACGACCCGTCCGGCTGGCGACGACGATGGAAATAATTGTGACAGGCTTGTTTTGGACAACACAAGTGCTACTTCTATTCGAATCCAGGCGGATCTCAACGGGGATGGGGATTGCGCTGACGACAACGAGGATATCACCTATACCTACAGCTCCGGCACTATTCGACGAAACAGTAGTACCAGCCCGCTGGTGAGCAACGTAGTAGCAAGCAATTTTTTAACCTACTATGTTGCGGGGAGCACAACTGCCGTGACTCCTAGCTCTACGAATATCAACGCTATCAAGAGGGTTCACATTAGCTTTGCAGTCCAGCTCCCCGACCCGACCCCTGAGGGAAAGGCCGCCGCAAGGAACATCACTTCAACTCTTTACTCCGATGTCGATTTTAGAAGTTAGCTGAACGAGCTATGAAGACATTCAGGAAATTGTTGGCTAATAAGCAAGGGATGATTCTGGTGATATCCCTCATGATTCTGTCGCTGCTATTAGGGGCCGGTGTCGGAGCTATTGTATCAATGCAGACGGACCTTAGGACCAGTAGTAACCTTAAAACGGGGAAGCAGGCCTTTTATATTGGAGACGCTGGAATAAATCGCGCGTGGAAGGATCTGGATGCAAGTAATCAAGCGCAATTTAACTCTATTTCTACCACCAGCCCCGCTAACTATCTTGGCCTTACCAACTTGGCCTATAATGGCGGAAGCTACACGGTTGAGACGTTAGTTGAACACGCTGGATCGACCAATGTAAACAACCCGATCCCGAAGCGGGTAAGAGTGACCTCCACAGGGTGCTACCCGGCAGTGACATCGGGTTCTTGTCCAACCGGCAACGCTAAAGTTGTCCTGGTGGCCCAGTTCAGGCGCCTGTCGCTCTTCAATTGCGCTGTCTGCGCCGACGGTGATATCGCGATGGCAGGGGGTTCCAATACAGATAGCTATGATTCAAGGGCGGGCGCCTACAATGCCCCGCTTGGTGGCGGTAACTTCAATAAGGGAAGCGATGGAGATCTAGGAACTAACGGGAATGTCAATGTATCGGGAAGCGGGACCGAGATCAATGGTGATGCCGGTGCAGGGGGTACTGTGACCGCCCCTGCCGGAGCAGTAACCGGAACAACCACTAACTCCATAGCTCCTATTGAATTTTCCCCGGTTACTCCTTGTGGTCCGCCCTATCACAACGGGAGCGGAATGACTGGGTCCGGCTACAAGTATATCTCGGATCCTACAAGCAAGCAGTACGGTGAATTAACTCTGTCGGCTAAGGAGACTCTCACCCTTGCTCCTGGCAGTTACTGTTTCAAAAGTGTCAACAGTCTAGGCGAAATTACCGTTAATGGCGCTGTAACAATATCCGTAACCGATATTAGCAGCTTTGGTGGTAATGGCATTGCCAACACGACCGGCGTCCCAGACAATCTCAAGATATACTCAAGCTTTACGTCGACTAGCAGTGCATCAGGCCTAACTGTGACCGCGGCAGGTACACAGGCATATATGGTGGTCTATGCCCCTTTGGCCAATATCAATCTTACAGGAAACAGTGCTTTTTACGGTTCGGTAGTAGGAAAGACAGTCTCCATGACTGGCGGCGCATCTTTGCACTATGACAAGAAGCTGGAAGACACCAGCGATGGCGAGGTTGGTATGGTTTCTTGGAGGCAGGACTTTTAACGAAAATGTCACATCTTCTCCCAAAAATCGTCATTTCTGTCAAAATTTGTCATTTTTCATCACTTGCCTTGGGCCTTCTAAAATAGGCCCAGATTTTATTATTTCCCTTAAAACTCACTAGGTTAGCTTATAATTCGGCTCTGGCATAGCCCTTGCTTTACTAAGAGCTAGGATTGGGATGGCTATGGAGCTGGAAAGTATGGTTGTAAGGGAAAAAGTCATTAAGGGGCTCCTCACCAGAAGGCTAAAGTTTAGCGAAGCTGCCCGGGAGCTGGGAGTTACTCCTAGAACCATTTACAATTACTTCCAGCGCTTCATAGAGCATGGCTCAGAGGGGCTGAAGGACCGTCGTAAGGGTAATCACCGTAAGCTAACCGACGCGGAAGAGGCGGCTATTATCGCGTATAAGCTGGCTCGGCCTCAGCGATCTGCCCGTCTTATCCGTAGTCTGTTGGGACTCAAAGTGAGTGAAGAAGCTGTTAGGCTGGTGCTAGTTAAACACGGCTTGAACCGGAGGGCGCTAAACTACCAGGCAAATTGACATCACCAAGGGACAATGATATAGAGACCTGTTCTAGTCGGTGGTGATAAGGAGCCTTATTCGAAGACCGAATGTTCGCTGAGAGATAATCTGTAGCAGAGGCTCTCGGCAGAATTTGTGTTGGCCAAAGAGTGAAAGTTCAAATTTGGAACAAATTTTGCTAGTCTATTGACTCAGGGAAAGCTTCTTAATAGGGTTTTTACAGTGCGAGCTTCATTTTCTAAGATTTTGAGAGGGTCAGAAGGGCTAACGCTCTTCATGGTCCTCTTTGTCATGGCCTTCTTCCTGGTCTTTGTCACTGGAGGGCTTTTCTTTGCCCAGCTCAATCTCAAGGTGGCGAACAATTTGAAGCTCGCCACGCAGGCGGTGGAGGTGGCGGACGCCGGTTTGCAACATGGGTTGGCACTGGTCCCATGGGTGTGGGATTTCGACTCTCAGCTAAATTGCGGCACGCCTCCGTGCAGTTTGATTAACCAGACTTCGTTTCCATCTGTTGCTGGTTTTACTTATACCGTTACAGCCAAGAATGACCCCGGGGAAGGTGTCCCCACTGATGACACGAACAATACCATTCTACTCACGTCGCGGGCTGACGGGCCGAGAAGCACGAAAAAGATCGTAGAGGCTTATGTCAGACGATCGGTAGCTCCTTTCACTCCACCGGCAGCCCTCTACATCAACGCCGTCTCTTCAGCCCCTGCACTTGGCAGCTACTACTTTGACGATGATGACTCCATGAAGGTTATCGGGAACGATACAAATCCAAACAATCTTACAAATGGGCTCGATGACACAGCAGGTCCCAAGTCTTCTCTGCTGGCCATAGCGACTACGAGTAATACAATCACAACGGCCCTCAGAAACGAATACACCACAGCGTATGACGGCATCGTGAAGCACGATGTCATCGGAGTGGGATCTGAGCCGAGCATTGGGACTGTGGGTGACGTCTTGGACATAGATCAAATAGCCGTTAATTTCTATAACCAGCCCGGCGCGGTGAAGTTTGAGGATGACAATGGCTTTCAGACCGATTCAGCCACCTGTCCCAACCCTCTTACACTCCCGCGGCCCACTCCTGACCCGTGTATTCTTGGCACTAGTTCTACCCCGCAAGTGACTTATATCAGGGACAAGCATCCCATTCAGCCAACCATCATCAAGGGGAATGTGACGGGCTATGGTGTGCTCGTGGTTGAAGGCCGGACTACGATTGGAGACAGTTTTAGATTTTATGGGCTTGTCATTCATAAGAGATCGGCTTCCAGCCATTACATTTCCGTTGAGGACAATTCCTGGATTTACGGAGGTGTCCTTCTCGGTTCATTTGATGAGGGCGATGGAAAAGGAAAAAAGGCTCGCTTCAGAATAGAAGACTTTTCTCGGCTATTTTACAGCAGCGAAGCCCTTGGCATGGTGGAAAGCAAATGGGGCTCCCTCCTGCCGAAGCCTCCCAGGGTCTTTGCCTGGCTCGATCAGTAATATAAAATAGCACCCATCTTCTCATGGAAGAAAGCGGACAAAAGGTAGCGCGGACGCTCCTCAAGGCCGGTCTGGTGGATCCGGACCTCTTGAAGAATGCGGAACTGCAGCAAAAAAAGAGCGGCCGCCGGCTGACCGAGGTTTTGGTCACACTCGGCGTAGATGCAGAGGTGATCCGGCAGGCGTTGGCCCTGCGCCTGAAACTCCCTGAAGTTGTTCTCAAGGACCGCAAGGTGGAGCCGGATGTGATGGGGCTAATCCCTGAAAGTTGGATCCAGAAGCACGGGATTATGCCTTTAGAGAGAGTGGAGAACACTTTGACTCTGGGGACGGTCGATCCTTTCAATATTGAAATCATTAAAGACATAAGGTTTAAGACCGGGCTAAATATCAGGGTGGCAGTAGTCTCTGAAACCGAGCTGGCGGCGATGGCTGACAGTAGTCTTGGTACACAGACAGCCCGTGTTGAGGTCGACCTGGATGCGGTGCTCCAGGATGTAGGCAATCCTGATATCGAAGTTCTTGCTCAGGCTCCCGAGGACGAGGAAGAGGAATTCCCGGAGGGTGTCGAGCCCGAGGCCCCGATCATTCGCCTGGTGGATCGGGTCATCCAGGATGCCGTTCGAGCGAGGGCGACCGATATCCATATTGAGCCTGCTCGGGGTAATGTCCACGTGCGTTACCGGATTGATGGTGTTCTGCGAGATATCTTGGATGTGCCAAAATACGTCCAGGGTCCCATGCTCTCCCGGCTTAAGATCATGGGGAGCATGGATATCAGCGATAAGCGCAAACCTCAGGACGGCCGCTCCAAAATCAAGGTGGGAAAGAAGATAGTCGACCTCAGAATATCCAGTCTCCCCACTATGTTCGGAGAAAAGATTGTCCTGCGCCTATTGGAACAGAAAAAAGGAGTCATTTCTGTAGGGGATGTGGGTTATCCACCGCCTATCCGTCAGATCTTAGACGACCTGTTGAGCCATCCTCAGGGGATGATCTTAGTTACCGGCCCGACGGGGAGCGGCAAGACCACGACCCTTTATTCAGCCCTTTCCAGCCTAAACGATGGGACTACCAACATCGTCACCGTGGAGGATCCTGTCGAGTATCAGGTTCCCGGTATCAACCAGGTGCAGATTAACGTGAGAGCCGGGATGACCTTTGCCAGCGGTTTGCGATCGATCCTGCGGCAGGACCCTGATGTTATTTTGGTCGGGGAGATGCGCGACCATGAAACCGCTGAGATCGCATTCCACGCTGCTCAGACGGGGCACCTTGTCCTCAGTACCTTGCATACCAATGACGCTGCTTCGACGGTGACCCGACTCTTGTCGATGGGGATAGACCCTTACCTTATCGCCTCGTCGGTTTTGGGCATCATGTCTCAGAGACTTGTGCGCCAGCTCTGTTCTCACTGCAAAGTTCCGACTTCCATGAACGAGAAATTTGTTCAATGGTTGCCCCCAGGTGCCAAGGAGATGCCCCATCAACTCTTCGGTCCCAAGGGTTGCAAGGCCTGTCGCGAAACAGGCTTTTTGGGCCGCTTCCCTATTGTCGAGGTTCTCGTGCCCAGCGACACCATCAGGGATTTTATCCTGAAAGGGAGATCTGACCGGGAGATCACGAATGTAGCTCGGCAAGGTGGGATGAGAACGATTTTTGAAGACGGCATAGACAGGATCCTTCAGGGTTTAACCACTTTTGAGGAAGTGATCCGTGTCGTTGCCCCGCCGCAGGCCCCCGCCCCAGAGGAGAAAAAGAAGGTCTCCCTGCTTAAGGTGAAAGAAAAAGGTTAGTTTTTCCCCGGGCGGCTTTTCCAGAGGATCCACAACATTAGAAAAGAGAGATCTTTTTTGCTCTCGGGGTTCTCCCTTGCAATCCCCGCTGGGCTACACAAGCTTGTGACTTTACATAGAAAAAGGGAGATGTTAAAGTAACTTCAATATTAAAATGGCAAGTAGCCCATCCATAGCCCTTCCGGGCACAGCGGGACTTTTTGATGTGCCAAAAAAGATAACGGTCATCCGACTGAGATGGCTGGTGGTCATCATCTGTTCCTATTTGCTTCTCTCCTCCGAAGGGACCTGGCTTTCGCCGACGTCTGTTCACGGTTTTATCTTCATCTACGTCTTGAGCAATATGGTGCTCTATTGGGTCGAGGACAGCCTCTTTGACTCTTCCTATTTTTATTCCCCCTTAGTGGTTTTTGACACCCTGTTTGTCACCGCCTCGCTGGTCTTGAGCGGGCAGGTAGAGACCGATTTTTATCTGGCCTACTTCCTGGTTGTCATTCTCTGCACGATCTGGCAGGACTTTCGCGGTTTGCTGGTGGTCGCGGTATTGGCCACTCTCCTCTACGGCTATTTCCTGTTTAAAACCACTCAGGCGCACGACCCGAGTATTTATCTGCGCATTCCCTTCCTCTTTGTAATCTCGCTCTTTTACGGTTACTTCGCCCAGGTGGTGCGCGCCGAAAAGGTCTTGAAAGAGCAGGCGGAGCAGGAAGCCAAAGACATGGCCATGATTCAGACCCTGTCCCAATTACTGCCCTCTTCCCTCGATTATCGACAGGTCCTGGAGACTGTGAGCGAAAGACTCGACGACGTCATTCACGCTGCAAGAATTTATATCTTTATCGAGCAGGACCCCCAAGGGTCGTCTCGTGCGCTTATCTTCGGCAGAGGCGGGGGAGAGAATTTTGCCACGGATGAGGTCAATCTACGCGAATACCCAGCCGTCCAGGAGTGCATCAGGACGCAAAATCCAGTCATCATGAGCAACGTTAGTCCCAAGCTCCTATCCGCCAAATCCCCTACCACCGAGTCCCAAGTTTTTCCCTTTCCCATGCTCATGGCTGTCCCGATGGCGTTTCGTGGGGAGGGCCATGGCGTCATCCTTCTATGCTTCCTTGAAGCCGACCGGGTTCTCAGTTCCAGGGAGATCCAGTTCTGTCAGATTGTCGGCTTCGCTACGGCCATAGCGTTAAGTAATGCGAAGAAGTATGAGGAGCTTCAAGCTGAGGCCAGAAGGCGTCAGATTATTGCCGAGCAGCTAGCGGACGCAAACCGGCTCAAATCCGAGTACCTTGCCAGCACCTCCCACGAGCTGAGGACCCCTATTGCCACGATTATGGGCTATGGTCATTTGCTGAGTGACGGGGCCTGTGGTCCATTGACGCAGGAGCAGAAAAAGGCTATGGGGCGGTTAATGGAAAATGCGCGGGGGCTCCTTGGAATCGTGGACGCGCTTCTGGATTATTCGAAGATAGAGAGAGGGGAGACCGGGCTATTCGTGAAGCGAGGTGACGTCAGACCTCTGCTCGATCAGTTGCAGCAGGAGCTTGCACCCCTTGAGAGCAAGAAGCCCTTCAAGGTCCAGTACGAAGTCGGGGATGACATTCCTCTGATTGAAACCGATTGGGGGAAGTTGAAAAACGTTCTCATGAGCATTCTCAATAACGCCGTTAAGTTTACCGATCGCGGGGAGGTCAGGCTCTCCGTGGTGAAAGCTGCCAATGGAAACGTTTCCTTTGTGGTCTCCGACACAGGAATTGGCATCCCGAAGGATCTGGTCCCTCTGATCTTCGATAAATTCCGCCAACTGGATGGTTCCCCAGCAAGGAGCTACGAGGGTACGGGTCTGGGATTGACCATCAGCAAGAATCTCGTCGAGCTCATTGGGGGAAAGATTGAGGTCGAAAGTGAAGTGGGCAAGGGCTCTACATTTAAGGTGACTATACCAGCCACCAACAACTAGGGGGAAAACATGGATACAAAGAATACCATTATGGTAGTTGACGATAATCCGGACATCATCACGATCGTCAGGACCATTCTGGAGGGCAAAGGATACAACGTGATGTCCGCTTACAGCGGGCCGGAGCTCTTGACGCGTTTGGAAGAGGAGAAACCAGACCTTATTGTGCTTGATATTATGATGCCGCAGATGGATGGCCTGGAGGTGCTGACGCGGCTCAAAGGCGCCCCCGATACTTCGTCCATTCCCGTGATTCTTCTCACTGCGAAGGTTCAGTACGAGGATGTCTTAGGAGGCTACAAATTAGGCGCCGACTACTATATCACGAAGCCTTTTACCAGCACTCAACTGCTTAACGGGATCAATCTCCTCTTGGGAGAGGGAAAGGCGTAAACAACTCGCGTCCTAACACAAGGCAAAGTGCAAATTGCAAAATGAAAAATTTAAATTTTGCAGTTTGCATTTTTCATTTTTCACTCCGCATTGACCTGCCTCCATGATTCGTTTGATCTCTTTCGAAGGCGGTGACGGATCGGGTAAGACCACACAGCTCCAACTATTGGAGAAGTATCTCACCAGCCGCGGTAAGCTCTGTTTGACCACACGAGAACCCGGGGGGACAGCCTTGGGGGAGATGATCCGGCAGGTCCTCCTTGAGGCAGGTAAGGTAGAAATCTCTTCCCCTACGGAGCTCTTTCTTTATCTGGCAGACCGGGCACAGCATGTCCGGGAAGTGATTCGCCCCGCCCTTGCAAGCGGCACGCCAGTCCTATGCGACCGTTTCACGGATTCCACTCTGGCGTACCAGGGCTATGGGCGCGGAGTCGATCTCGATATGCTCCGGCGTCTCAATCGGGTTGCCAGTGATGGCATCACACCGGATTTGACCTTTCTCTTGGATTGCCCGGTGGAAGTTGGTCTGTCACGGACTAGGCAAAGGCTCCAAGGCTCCAAGCCTCCTGGCCTCCTAGCTGGAGGGCCGGGAAGCGGGCAGGCTGGAAGGCTAGAAGGCCCGGATAGATTTGAGCGGGAGAAGTCCGAGTTTCACCAAAGGGTGAGGATGGGTTTTCTGGAGTTGGCTCGGGCTGAACCGGAACGGATCCTTATCCTTGATGCCACATGCCCCGTGTCGGAGGTCCACGAAAAGATCAGAAAGATCGTTGACGAAAGACTGAAAGATGGCCAATAGCAAATGGCAAATAGCGAATGGTAGGAGGATAGGACTATTCGCTATTTACTATTCACCGTTCGCTTTTTAAAAATGCCTTTTTCCGACATTGTAGGCCACGCGAAGCAGCTAGAATCTCTCAGATGGGCTTTGGAAAAGGAGCGACTGCATCATGCCTATCTTTTCCTCGGACCTGAAGGTGTGGGGAAGAAGGCGGTCGCCCGGTCTTTAGCGATGGCGATCCAGTGCCGGGAGCAAGATTATGATTTCTGCGGCGGCTGCGCCGATTGTGTGCGGATTCAAAGTGGTAATCACCCCGATGTTCGCTTCGTCGGACCCCTTGTGGGCAAAAAAGAGATCACCATCCAGCAGGTCCGGGAGCTAGAAAGGGAATTAAACTACCGCGCCTTTACCGGTAGGAAAAAAATAGTGGTCGTGGACCCGGCCTCGCTCATGAATTACCCCGCGCAAAATGCCATATTGAAAACCCTCGAAGAGCCCCCCAAAAACTCTCTCCTGATACTGATTTCCACTAATACCGGCGGGCTCCTTCCTACATTGGCGTCGCGTTGTCTCCGTCTCTCTTTTGCTCCGCTCCCTCCTGAAATTGTAGCGAATTTTTTGGTCACTCAGAAGAAAGCGGCGCCGGAGGAAGCGGAAATTCTGGCGGCGGTGAGCATGGGGAGCCTGGGCAAGGCGATCAGCCAGGAGATGGGAGAGCTGGTGCAGAAAAGGAAGGTGTGGGCGGAGAGGATACATTCCCTCACTCCACAGGATTGCCGGGGATGGATGAAGTTGGCCGAGGACCTTGCAGGCGAGCGCGAGGAATCCTTGAAGTTTCTTGAATGGGTGGAGACGTGGTATCGCGATATCTTGATTTATTGTGTTACGGGAAATAGCCGCGGACTTTCAAATCTCGAGTTGGAGGAAAATATCAAGCAACAGGCGGATAAAAATGGCCGGGAGCGGGTTCTTTTCCTCTTATCCCAGGCCGTTCTGACCGCGGCGACCATCCGCAGAAATGTCAACCGTAGGATGGCCCTGGAAAACTTCTTCGCTCATATGGTTGGGGTGCATTGATGGAACGGATCTATCTTACTACTCCCCTTTATTACGTCAACGCGGAGCCCCACTTGGGCAGCGCCTACACAATGATTATTACCGACACGCTGGCACGCTATTATCGGGCGAACGGCCGGGAAACGTTCTATCTCACCGGGACAGACGAGCATGGGGACAAGGTCTTCGAAGTATCAGCGGGGGCAGGAATTCCACCGAAGGAGTTTACGGACCGGATAAGCGCCGCCTTTCGTGACATCTGGGATAAATGTGGGATTACCTATGACCACTTTATCCGCACGACCGATGTGTATCATGTCCGCTACGTCCAGGAGTTCCTGACGAAAGTCTACGACGCTGGGGATATCTACTTCGACCGATACAGCGGGCTCTACTGCTTTGGCTGCGAACGCTTCTATACCGAGAAAGAACTGGTTGGCGGCAACTGCCCGGATCACTTGACCGAGCCCAAGTTGATCGAAGAAGACAACTACTTCTTCCGCATGGGCAAATATCAGGAAGCGCTGCTGCGCCATATCGAGGCGCATCCGGACTTTATCCGGCCGGAGGGATTCAGAAACGAAGTAGTGGCGATGCTACGCGAGCCTATCGGCGATCTGTGCATCTCTCGCCCCAAGAGCCGTCTGACCTGGGGCATCGAGATTCCTTTTGATCAGCGCTACGTGACTTATGTATGGTTCGATGCGCTTATCAATTATGTAAGCGCGCTCAAATACAAGGGCGAGGCGGCCTTTAAGAAATTCTGGCCCGAGGCGCAACACTTCATTGGCAAGGATATACTCAAGCCGCACGGTGTGTTCTGGCCGACCATGCTCATGGCCGCCGGCCTACCGCTGTACAGACATCTCAACGTGCACGGCTTCTGGACCGTGGAAGGCCAAAAGATGTCCAAAAGCCTGGGTAACGTCATATCTCCGTTGGTGATGAAAGAGAAGATCGGCATGGACGCGTTCCGCTACTTTGTGTTGCGCGAGAGCGTGTTCGGACAGGACGCAGACTTTCGGGGAGAAAGCCTTACAGCGCGCTACAATGCTGATCTGGCGAATAATCTGGGAAACCTTGTGAGTCGGGTCCTCGCAATGCAGGAGAAATACTTTCATGGCAAGGTGCAGCGCTTAGGCGTGAAACCGGCGCTGGAAGATACGGAGCTGCGCAAGAAGTTCGAACAAGCGGAAACCGAGCTCGAGGGCTACATGGCGGAGCTCCAGTTTCATCGCGCGTTGGAGTCCCTTTGGTCAGCTCTCGATGATGCTAATCGCTATGTCGTTCGAACAGCGCCGTTTACACTGATTAAATATCCCGACAAACTATTTCGGGTGGGTGAAGTGTTGCACCACATGCTTGAAGTTCTGAGAACTCTCGCTCGTTTGCTTGCGCCGTTTCTGCCGGACACGGCGGACCAACTGCACGACCTTCTCAATCTTACGGCAGCCACGGCCAAGCCTGATGCCGCTTGGGGCGAATGCTTTGCGGAGGGACATGTCGTCAAACCTCCCAAGGTCCTGTTTCCCCGCATTGAGCTGAAAGGGGGAAAGTGATACAAAGCTAAGTATGGGAATGACCGAGGTGACAGTAGAGATTGCCAATCCCCGACGACGAAAAAAGAGATGGCAGCGACTGAAGGTTATTGCTGACACAGGAGCTATTTTCACCGTATTTCCAAAGTCCTTGCTTCGGCATCTCGGCATCTCGGCGTACTCAGAAGAAGAATTCCGGGTTGCAGACGGACGACGGATTAGCCGCAGGCTGGGAGATGTCCTTCTAAAGATCGACGGCAAGGAAAGGACCGTGCCAGTAATTTTCGGCGAGGCGACGGACGCTCCTCTGCTCGGGGTGACCGCTCTCGAAATACTTGGCTTTACCATAGACCCAAGGACGCGGAAACTAAAGCCCACCGAAATGCTCCTGCTCTAGTGCCAGACTTCCTCCTCATCGACAGCCACGCCCACATCCAGGGAGCAGAGTTTTCTCACGACCTAGACGAGGTCATCCGGCGGGCGAAAGAGGCTGGGGTAGAAAACATCATCGTCGTGGGCGGCGCCGGCGACCTCTCCACCAATGACACCGCGCTGGAACTGGCTCAGTCCTACCCCGGGCTCTACGCCACCGTCGGCATGCATCCTCACGACGCCAAAGAAGTGAGCGAGGAGGCTCTGCAGAAGCTCGAGGCTTTAGCTAAAAGTCCTAAAGTCGTCGCAGTCGGGGAAACCGGACTTGACTTTTATTACAACCACTCTCCCCGGCATGTCCAAATCGAACTCTTCTGCAGGTTCATCCAAATGGCGCGCCAGACCAGACTTCCCTTGGTGGTTCACAACCGAGAGGCACAGCGGGAGGTAGTCGAATTTCTTCGGCGCGAGGGAAAGGGCGATCTCCAGGGGGTTGTCCACTGTTTCACCGGAGACTACGAGGCTGCCAGAGAGATTCTGGAATTGGGATTTTACCTCTCTTTTACCGGGATCATTACCTTTAAGAACGCAGACTCTCTCAGAGACGTGGTGCGCAAATTGCCGTTGCATAGAATTTTGATCGAGACGGACTCGCCGTACCTCACGCCGGTTCCCCATCGAGGGAAGCGCAACGAGCCAGCCTTCGTCCGTTTCGTAGCCGAGGCCCTGTCCGAAATAAAGGGACTCAGCTTGGATGAAGTGGCCGAGGCCACGAGCCGCAATGCTAAGGCGCTATTTGGGTTTTGATCACGTTTGAAGCCAGAACTTGTTCCTTTTTGCTCTTGTGGTATTCTTGCACAATCCTAATTTAGGCTAAAGATGCGGAGGTGGGATCGCTAGACAAAGGAGGAGATCATGAAAGGGAATCCCCAGGTGATTAAGGTATTGAACGATGTGCTCCGAAAAGAATTGACGGGAATAAACCAGTATTTCGTGCACGCCAAGATGTGCGAGAACTGGGGCTATGAGGCGCTGTACGAGGTCAGCCGGAAGGAATCTCTTGACGAGATGAAGCATGCAGAGCTCGTGATCGACCGGATCCTTTTTCTGGAAGGGACACCAAACCTTTCCGGTTATGACAAGATCATGGTTGGCCCCACGGTCAAGCAACAACTGGAAAACGAT
>JACPSE010000178.1 GCA_016193465.1 Deltaproteobacteria bacterium | reverse complement strand
TGAGCTTTGTTCTCTGCCAGGTATGTAGTAATAGTCTCCGACTTCTTATCGCACTGGCCATGAACGACCGCGAGATACTTCTTCTCCGTTTCTTTCCACTGATCTTGCAAACGGAGCTTCGCCTCTATGTTCTTTGCGAAGGTGAGTATCCCGGATGTCTCCCTGTCCAGCCGGTGAACGATGAAAACGCGGTTCCAGGACTTGCTGTAACCCTTGCGGATATAATCCGTTAGAATGAAGTAGGCCGTTCGTGTTTTATCCGAATCGGTACCCATCGTCAAAAGACCCGCTGGTTTGTCCACCACGAGAATATCTCTGTCTTCATGAAGTATCACGAGTCCATGGGGCAGGAACCCTAACACATAGGGTCAGGTCTTGTTTCTTGTATCAAGGCCTGTTTGCCAACCGGCTGACCGTAGCGTAGTGCAGGTCCAGAAAATCTGCAACCTCTCTCTGGCTGTACCCGTAACGATGCACTGCCTGGACAATCAGCGCGTCCCGCTTGGTCTTGGTCAGCTTCCCTGCAAACAGGGCCTTTAGCTTAGGCCTGCTTAAATACCTCTGGCTTCGAGGGATCTCTGCAATCTCCTCGTAGCCCTTAACATAACCCTTGAGCTTCTCTACAAAGTCCTCTTCCCCCAACAACACCTGGGCTTGAACTCCCTCCCAGATCGAGGGCCTATCGATCCCTTCCCTGACAAATCGACGGTAGTGTCTAGCGGCCGGGTATCTTCTCTTGCCAAACTGGCTCAACACCCAATCAACTGCCAGCCAAGGGGGGCTTTTCCCCAGCCCAGCTGTACCCCCGTAGCTACTCCACTTCCATTGCTCTACTCTCCCTACGGCCTTGGCTCTCACCGGGTTTAGGACCACGTAGCGACAGACTTCCAAAAGATGGCTCTCTTTCTGTATCAGGATGGCTTTGTAGCGGCCCTGAAACAGATGCCCCACGGTTCGGTGGCGCCGATTATAGAGTTGGGTGTAGACGCCGTTGAGCTGGCGCATCCCCTTAGAGAGGTTAGCCTGCGGTGTTTCGACGACCAAGTGATAGTGGTTATCCATCAGACAGTAGGCGTGGCACAGCCAGTTAAAGCGGTTAACGACCTTGCCCAGGCACTCTAAGAAGGCTTTGCGATCTTGATCGTCATCGAAGATGTCATCTCGGGCGTTACCCCGGGAGGTGACATGGTAGATCGCGCCGTCAAATTCCATTCTGAGAGGACGAGCCATGATCCGTCGAAACTATCACAATAGGTGGCGGATAGCAAGATACAAGACCTGACCCTAACTGCGCTAACTGCGTGAAAAAGATCAACGGAGGGGTGTGCCTCTTGACCGCAGCCTTCTAATGGGCGACCCCTTTTCTCCTCCGTCCTTTCTCCGTCAGGGCGTAGCGCCCCCTCTCGACCTTCTGTAAATCTCCGGCGTCGCAAAGGTTGGTGATGTGACTCCTGACTTGGTGCTGAAACGCCGGTCTGCCGCCCCACTCCGTCTCTTTCCAGTCTTTGTCCGTGATGTCTGTGAAGCTCGGCAGCTTCCGGTAAATATCCTGCAAACCCGCTTCTCCACCGAGCGCGTGGATGGACTGAAGAATCGCCAACTCCCAAGGCCGGTCTTTCATAATCCCAGCCTCAGTGTCGCCGCCGATTACTCTCGAACCATGAGGTAACAATCTCCTTCGGCATCCTCTCGCCCTGCTGCTCAGCCTCAGTGTGCCTTCTAATGGGTGACCCCATGTTTCCCCCCTTGCGAAGACTTAGCCCCTGAAAATGTTGTGTAGCCGTTCCGTTTTTGAAGTAACGGGCCTTGAAGTAGTCCAAACTTTCCGCAAATGCGGCGACGTTCAACCGACCTTGATAGGCCCACTCGTGAACTACCGCAAGAATGGCCGCCGCAGAAGCATTGATCTTGAGAGTTTCAGCTTCGAAGAAACTCCAAAGCAAAGAAAAATGCATGATCGCTTGGCGATCCTCTTCGGGTAGCTCAATGAAGCCTGGTGCTTCGGCGCACAACCAGTCGATAGGTTTCATTTCGTGCCGCCCTGGGTTACGCTGGCGGCAGACGTTGCTGAATCTCCTGCTCTGCCATTAGCTTCTTCAATAACCCTCCGTCACGGTTTGCAACATGACCATTCAAAATGAAGTTGAATTGAAGACCAAACCCGCATAAGCGATCGTTGGCTTCAATGATTGTGCGGAAATCTTGAGCCTTATAGACATAAATGTCTGATCGGTTCAGTTCACCAATGCTGGCGCGAGGATCAACGAGCAAGAGCGCATCCGGGATGTGTGGGCTTTCTCCCCAAGTCCAGTGGGTCAATTTGTTTCGTTCTTTCTCATTTGTTTTTGCGATAGCAAGAATAGCCCGTAGTACGCGAAGTTCATCGTCGCGGTCTCTAAGGACCGTTGTCGCCGCGGCATCACTGGCTGCCGACTTGGCCGATTGATTCTGGAGAGAAAGAAACACATCCGCTGCCAAAGCTCCGTGACCTCCAAAAAGGTCAACGAATAGACGGAGCAGAAAACCCTCTACGTTGCACCACAAAGCCAGGGCCTCAATTGCGAGAACCGCGAGTTCCGGATGCCGCGAGAGCGGCCGATCACCAGCATTACCAATGATGATGCTGGTATTTGGCGAAACACGAGGATAAAACGTGTTGGACTAAACCGCTGAGCCGAATTTACCCCTTTGCTATGGATATTGTAAAGCGAAAAGGCGGCTACGCCGGCGGCGAGGTGCTTGGCATACCAGGGAACTCTGGGATCCTTGCAGGCGAGGCAAAGGGCGTACAGTCCCGTGTAACAAACTCTGCTGCGCGTCTTTTCCAACCGCGAAACAGTTTCATGGTAGAAAGCGATTACCTGTAGACCTCGCGCCGATGGCCGACCCTGAAGATGATTACAACTTTTCTCTGTTCATCTATCGTGTACAGGATGCGGTACTCACCTTGATCGACCCTAAAACCCTTCCGGCCTGGGACCTGGCGATCCTGGTATCCTTTAAGTTGCTCGCTGTCGTGCGGTCTGGGGTTTTCTGACAGGTGAAAGATTCTCATGCAGAGCTGGCGAAAAATCTTCGCCTCGAGCGAGGACATCTCCTTAATGACACGATCTTCGATCCGAAGATCATACGCCATTTATCCGGCCTTTTTCCTCACCGCTGGCCGTGGCGAGACCCGTTCTTTGTGCTGGCTGTTCCAGGCCGCCAATAGATCCGCTACTTTTCCGGTCCCTCGCGACGTGCGCACGGCCTCTTCCAATAGCCGGACGTCCCGCTGGTCTTCGAGCTCGCGCAGCTGCTCGAGTTCCTCGTAAGAAATGAGAGCGACCTCGGGCTTGCCTCTGAGGCCGATGGGAATTGTCTCGCCTCTGTACGCGGCCCTCCGCACCAGTTCGGAAAAACGCTTTTTAGCCTCCGCGATACTGTAAACCATCGGGGGTGCCTCCTTATGGGCCATATGCCTAACATGGTCATCTTAGTCATGTGGCTCTAAAGAGTCAAGGACGAGAGCTCAGGTGCTGCCGGGATAGCTCCGATAGAAAACCGCAGCCCCCGCTATTGTCCGAGGCGGGAGCGGTAAGTGGTGATCTAGCTGCTTTAAGGTTTAGGCGAACGGCCTCAGTTGATTGCCGTATTCCAGCGGTTTCGGTAGGTCGGATTGGCCCATCAGCCACTGGTCTATGCCATGAGCTGCGTGGCGTCCCTCGGCGATCGCCCACACGATCAGGCTCTGGCCTCGCGTCATATCGCCGGCGGTGAAGATCCCCTCCACGCTCGTCATTTTATTCTGATCCGCCTTCACGTTGCCCTGCGGGGTCATCTCCACGCCCAGTTGCTCCAACATGCCGCTTCTCTCCGGGCCGAGAAATCCCATTGCCAGGAGTACTAGGTCCGCTTCGATTATCTCTTCGGTGCCGGGAATTTCCGGGAAGAGGAGCCGCCCATTCTGAAACTCCATGTTGACGCGCACCGTTCGAAGCGCCCGGACGTTTCCGTTCGCATCACCCAGGAACTCCTTCGTATCGATCTGGTACTCGAGTTCTCCACCTTCCTCATGAGCGCTGGAGACGCGGAAAATATTGGGCCACTGCGGCCACGGGTTGTTTCCCGCTCTCCGGTCAGGAGGCCGCGGGACGATCTCAAGCTGAAGGACCGATTTGCAGCCCTGACGATGCACGGTGCCGAGACAGTCCGCTCCCGTATCGCCCCCTCCGATGATAATGGCCCGCTTGCCCTTCGCTGAGATAAACGGCACCGGTTCGTCTGTTCTGCCATAAGGCGGAATAAGAGCCGCCAGGATTCGCCCATTTTCATTTTTCACGTCGCCATGAGCGAAGCGATTGCTCATCGGGAGGTAGCGCATGGCCTGGTAGATGCCTTTGAGCTCGCGGCCCGGAATAGGAAGGTCACGGGCTTGAGTTGCGCCGCCCGCAAGCAGGATCGCGTCAAAGTCTTTCCGAAGCTCCTCCACATGGATATTCACCCCGACGTGGGCGTTGGTTTTAAAGAAGACGCCCTCGGCCTCCATTTGGGCGATGCGCCGATCCAGGTATCGCTTTTCCATTTTGAATTCCGGGATGCCGAAGCGGAGCAGGCCACCGACGCGGTCGGCCCGCTCGAACACGGTCACCTCGTGGCCAACGCGCCGCAACTGCTGTGCCGCAGTCAGGCCGGCAGGACCAGAGCCGATGATAGCCACCTTCTTTCCTGTCAAGGTCGCGGGCGGCTCCGGCTTCACCCATCCTTCATTCCACGCCCGATCAATAATGTTCTGCTCGATCAACTTGATGGTGACAGGGTCTGCATTGATCCCCAGGACGCACGATGCCTCGCACGGCGCCGGGCAGAGCCGGCCGGTGAACTCCGGGAAGTTGTTGGTGGAGTGCAGGCGATCCAGCGCCTCCCGCCAACTGTTGCGGTAAACCAGGTCATTCCAATCCGGAATCAAGTTGCCCAACGGGCAGCCCTGGTGGCAGAAAGGAATACCACAATCCATGCACCGCGCGCCCTGTTTTTCTAACTCACCTACAGGGAAGGGACGATAGACTTCCTGCCAATCGCGGAGCCTCTCCTCGACCGGACGCCGGGTCGGCAGCTCGCGCGGAATCTCCATAAAACCGGTCACCCTACCCATTCGAAGCCTCCAACGTCGTTTCTGAAAGTGGCTGTGGCAATGATAAGGCTTCCGATGCGGCGGCTCGCTTCTGCTCCATTAACACGCGGCGGTAATCAATAGGCATCACCTTCGCAAACTTCTCTTTTATTTTTTCCCAGTTATCCAAAACTCGCTCGGCCAGAGCGCTGCCAGTGGCCTCCAGGTGCTCTTGGAGCAGAGACCTCACCCGCTGCTGGTCTTCGGGATCCTCAAACGGTTCCAGCTCCACCATCTCCTTGTTCAGTCGCACCTCGAAGTCGCCATCCTCATCGAGGACAAAGGCCACGCCGCCGCTCATCCCGGCGCCGAAGTTGCGGCCCGTGCGGCCGAGTACGACGGCGATGCCGCCGGTCATATACTCGCAGCAGTGGTCGCCGGTTCCTTCGACTACGGTGTGCGCGCCGCTGTTGCGGACGCAAAAGCGCTCGCCAGCCTTGCCGCGGAAGAACGCCTTTCCGCTTGTTGCTCCGTAGAGGGCCACGTTGCCGATAAGGATGTTCTCTTCCGGCACGAAGGTCGCTTTCTTGGGCGGGTAGACCACAAGCTTGCCGCCGGAAAGACCCTTGCCCATATAGTCATTCGCGTCGCCTTCCAGTGTCAGACTTATTCCCCGCGGCAAAAACGCGCCAAAGCTCTGGCCGGCCGATCCCGTAAACATGAGTCGGATCGTATCCTCCGGTAGCCCTTTGGCGCCGTACTTGCGGGTCAGGTGGCTACCTAAAATAGTGCCCACTGTCCGATTCACATTGCGAATCGGCATGCTGAGGACGACGGGCTTCTTCTCGTCGAGCGCCGGGGCCACAAGGGGGAGCAGCTTTTGATCCAGCGCCTCCGCTATTCCGTGATCCTGTTCGGTGACGTGGTGGGTCGCCACTTCCGGCCCAACCTGCGGCTTGTAGAAAATCCGGCTGAAGTCGAGGCCCTTGGCCTTGTAGTGGGCTATGGCCTTTTTCATGTCCAGCATTTCGCTGTGGCCCACCATCTCTTCAATCGTGCGGAAGCCGAGCTGCGCCATAAGCTCGCGCACCTCCTGGGCGATGAACCTGAAGAAATTGATCACATGCTCCGCCCTACCCTGGAACTTTTCCCTGAGCTTCGGGTTTTGCGTCGCAATGCCTACGGGACAGGTATCCAGGTGGCAGACGCGCATCATGATGCATCCCATGACAACGAGCGCCGCGGTTGCAAATCCGTACTCCTCGGCTCCTAGCAGCCCGGCGATCACGACATCGCGCCCTGTCTTCAACTGGCCGTCAGTCTGAACGATGATCCGGTCGCGCAGCTTATTCAACACCAGGGTCTGCTGGGTCTCCGCAAGACCAAGCTCCCACGGTGTCCCGGCATGCTTTATGGAGGTGAGCGGACTCGCGCCTGTCCCGCCGTCGTGACCGCTAATGAGGACGACATCGGCGTGGGCCTTGGCGACCCCTGCCGCGATGATCCCCACGCCTACTTCCGAGACCAGCTTCACCGCAATGCGGGCGAGCGGATTGGAGTTCTTGAGGTCGTAGATGAGCTGCGCCAGGTCCTCGATCGAATAGATGTCGTGATGTGGAGGCGGGCTGATCAGACCCACGCCCGGCGTTGTATATCGCACCTTGGCGATCCAGGGGTAAACCTTTTTCCCCGGCAGCTCGCCCCCCTCGCCCGGCTTGGCTCCCTGAGCCATCTTAATCTGGAGCTCATCGGCGTTCACGCAGTACTCGCTGGTGACGCCGAAGCGGCCGGAGGCTACCTGTTTGATTCGGCTTCGTCTGCTGTCGCCGTTCGGATCCCGCGTGTAGCGGCGGGGGTCTTCCCCGCCCTCGCCCGTGTTGCTCCATCCGCCGAGGCGGTTCATGGCGATGGCGAGAGTTTCATGCGCCTCCGCGCTGATCGAGCCGTACGACATGGCTCCGGTGCAAAACCGCTTGACGACCGTCTCAACCGGCTCCACCTCTTCGAGAGGAACGGGCGGCCGCTGGCCGAGCTTGAATTCGAACAGTCCGCGCAGCGTGCAGAGGCGCTCGCTCTGATCGTTCACCCGCTGGGTGTACGACTTGAAGATGTCGTATCTCCCAGACTTGGTAGCATGCTGCAGGCGATAGACCGTCTCCGGATTGAAGAGATGGTACTCGCCGTCGCGGCGCCACTGATACTGTCCGCCCGATGGTAGCTCGATCGGGCCGGCATTACGCTTGCCATAGGCGCGGTGATGATTAAAGAGCACGTCCCGGGCGACCTCCTCCAGTCCGATACCGCTGATTTGAGAGGCGGTTTTCGTAAAGTACTTTTCGATGAACGCCTCCTTCAACCCGATCGCCTCAAAAATCTGAGCCCCCCGGTAACTCTGGATGGTGCTGATGCCCATCTTGGACATTGTTTTAACAACGCCTTTAATGATCGCTTTGACGTAATGGTGGTGCGCCTTCTCGCGGGTAATTCCCTCGTTGAGCTGCCCTTGGCGGAGCATATCGTCCAGGGTCTCGAAGGCGACGTAGGGGTTGATGGCCCCGGCGCCGTAGCCCAGCAAGAGGCAGAAGTGATGCACTTCGCGGGCGTCGCCGGTCTCAATCACAAGGCCCACCTTCGTTCGGGATCCTTCCCGGACGAGGTGATGGTGCAGCCCGGAACAGGCGAGGAGCGACGGGATCGGTGCATGCGTCTTATTTGCTCCGCGATCCGAGAGGATCAGGATGTTCGCGCCTTCCGCAATCGCCCGGCTTGCTGCCCTGAAGATCTCCTCGAGGGCCCGCTCCATGCCCTCCGCCGCATCCGCGGCG
>JACPSE010000107.1 GCA_016193465.1 Deltaproteobacteria bacterium | reverse complement strand
TCTGGATCACTTTCCTTAGCTCAGAATCCTCTTTATCTTTTCTTCAATGTCAAAGGTACAGATGCGACCCCGTTGCTTTTCTCAGTCCGATCTATGCTCGGGCAGATCCTTTACCTCAAAGCGGCAACTTCCGCGTTCCCTTCTGCCCTACCTATCTGGTCTCTATAGACGAATGAAAACCCAAAAAATTGCATCAATGATTCGGTCCATTCAACTTGCCTTTCACGCTTGCTCGTGGGAATATTTGGTATCCTGTCGTGGGGTTGGTCCCAGTTGGGGTAAGGCTATGCTCAAAGAAAAGATTGGCGTCGTTGGGGCTGGTAAGATCGGCTCTGCCATCCTGCGGGGAGTGATCCGGGCGGGGCTGGCGCGCAAGCAGCAAGTGATAGCGAGCGACGTCAGCAGGGTCCTCAGGCAGTCGGTTGCCAAAGAGCTCGGCATCAAAGTCACGCCGAACAACGGCCAGGTGTGCGACTTCGCGGACATCGTAATCCTCGCGGTCAAGCCCCAGATCCTGGATCCCGTAGTCAAAGAAATCGCAAAAAACCTGGGTAAAGCCAAGCTCCTGGTGTCGGTCGCGGCCGGTGTTCCGCTCTCCCGGATTGAAAACAATCTGGCAAAGGGGGCCCGTGTGGTGCGGGTCATGCCCAATATTCCCTGCGTGGTGGGCGCCGGCGCCTCCTGCTATGCCGGCGGGGCCAACGCCAACGCGAGGGACCTTGAAAGGGTCGGGTCGATTTTGAACAGTTTCGGCATCGGCTTGCCCGTGGAGGAAAAGTATTTAGACGCGGTCACCGGTCTCAGCGGCAGCGGTCCTGCTTATGTTTTTCTCTTCATCGAATCATTGGCAGACGGAGGGGTTCAGGTAGGCCTGAGCAGGGACGTGGCTTTGAAGCTCGCCCTGCAAACGGTTTACGGCTCGGCCCGCATGGCGCTGGAGAGCGGAAAGCATTTGGGACAGTTGAGAGATGAGGTGACCTCTCCGGGCGGAACCACGATCGCCGGGCTATACGCTTTGGAGAAGGGAGGAATGCGCGGGACAGTCATGCAAGCGGTCTTACAGGCTACCAAGCGCTCCCAGGCTTTGGGAAAAGGAGAGTCATGAGGCCTGAACCAGTCCCATTAGAGTCCGAAAACGAAATTCAGATCCTCGCCGCGCTCAGCGATCTCATGGGGACATCGATGCCCTTTGAACAGGTGATCGCCACGGCGATGCGCTTTACTTCCGCGATGATGGGAGCAGAAGGGTCTTCGCTGCTTCTCGTTAACCGCAGGGAGGGCAACCTCAGCTTTTACATCGCCCTGGGAGAAAAGGCGGAACAGTTAAAGAACATCACGCTAGCTCAAGGGGAGGGGATCGCCGGATTTGTGGCTCAGTCCGGGCTGCCGATCGTCGTCTCAGATGTCCGCCGCGAGCTGCGTTTTTCCCGGCGCGTTGACCAGGTGACCGGCTTTGAGACTCGTTCCATCGCCTGCGTGCCGCTGAGGGTCAGGGAGGAGCTTAAAGGCGTCATCGAAGTCGTCAGTAAGAGGATAGGGGCCTTTAGCGACAAAGATCTGGACGTGCTCACCGCGATTGCGGGGCCGGTTGCGGTTATGATCGAGAATGCCCGCTTGATCGACGAAGTCAAGGGCCTGCACGATAAGCTGGAGAAGGCGGGCCGCCTAAAGGCAGAATTCCTCGCCACCATGACGCATGAGCTGCGCACTCCCATCAACATTGTCATCGGCAATCTCGATATCCTCCTGGGCGGCTTCGTGGGGGAACTCAATGATCGGCAAAAGGAAAGCCTGAAAACGGCGCTGCGCAACTCAGGAGAGGCCCTCAATCTGGTCAGCAGCCTCCTCGACCTTTCCCGCATCGAGGCGGGTCAGTTCGTAATTCGCATGGAGGAGTTTCGGCTCGAGGATGTCTGGACAGAATTGGAAATGCTTTTTCGCCTCGGCCTTAGCGGAAAAAACGTTGAGCTATCCTGGGAGATCCAAGCGCCACTCCCCGCTTTGCAGACGGATAAGATCAAAGTCAAAGAGATCCTGAGCAACATTGTTTTCAATGCCGTTAAGTTTACCGATCGCGGCCGGATTCAGGTCTCCACCGCTCCGGTTAGAGGAGGAGACGAGGTAGAAGTGGTAGTCCAAGATACAGGGGTCGGGATTCCGAGCGAGTTCCTACCATTTATCTTTGAGCCTTTTCGACAAGCGGAGGGCTCCTTTACCAGGAGTCATGGAGGCGTAGGGTTAGGCCTGAGCATTGCCAAGAGGCTGCTCAACCTGCTCCATGGACGGGTCGAGGTGGAGAGCGAGGTAGGAAAAGGCTCCACCTTCCGCATCACGATCCCGACGAAGTATTCGGCGTGATATGGAGTGAAATCTCCGCAAGAGACCCAGAAAAATTGTCCTGACTCTCGGGATCAGCTCGTCAGGGTCAGCGTGTCGGTTTCGAGATCGTCTATCAATGCATCCACAACCGCCTGCAGGCTCCGCTTCTCATGGAACACGGCCCGTTGACGCTTCGCGCTGACACCGGTTCGGATCATCTCCTTCACGTAGAGCAGCTCTTCGTAGCTGTTTAGCCCCTTCGCCACCGGCGCGAGATGTTCCATCAAGTTGAGGATATCCTCCGAGATCTCTGTATCCACTTCGATCATGGCCTGAGTGATTTCCGCCTTCACCCTCTCGATGCCTTGCGCTCGACAACCTTCCAGCAGCGCGATAGATCTGGGAGTCAGATCTCTCGTTTCAGGATCGATGAGCTGGATCTCGATTTCAACTCCAATAGTTGGTTCTGGCGAACCGAAAAACTGAATGGCCATGAGCCTTTCCGAAAAGAAATATTGGGTGGCTTCTTTAATGCAATTTTGCCTATAATACTAGGCCTCTCAGGAAGGACAATGGGAAAAGACGATCTTCATCCGGACGTCTATGTGCCGGTAGAAATTGAAGGCATTATTGCGGTCAGTCTGCCCATGCGGGCCGTGATTCAACGGACGATGGAGGCCGCGGCGTCGGACATCCCCGTCTTGATCACCGGCGAAACGGGGACGGG
>JACPSE010000106.1 GCA_016193465.1 Deltaproteobacteria bacterium | reverse complement strand
TTGGGAGCCTTCCAGAATGTCTTCGGCGCCGATGCCGCAGAGGTGTTTAAGAAAGCTGACGGGACGAACAATGCCAAAAATGCGCGCATCCATGTTGCCACTTACCAGACGCTCAATGTGGACACAGATGAGGCCGACGCTAATTTCCTGACAACCTACTATCCTGAGAACTATTTCAGTCACGTCATCATCGACGAGTGTCACCGTTCGGCCTGGGGAAGATGGTCGCAAGTGCTCACCAGGAATCCCGACGCCGTTCAGATCGGCCTCACCGCCACACCCCGACAGTTGGTACCAAAGAAGCCAAAGCCGATGCCCAACTAACCGCGGATAATCTGAACTACTTTGGTGAGCCGGTTTACGAGTACGAGATGAGCCAGGGGATCGAAGATGGTTACCTAGCAGCGTGCGAGATACACCGCTTCGATCTTTTCCATGACAATAAGCAGATCAATGAGAGGGAGAGCGGGGTTACCAAAGGGGACCTAACAGGGAAACACATAGTCGATGCTAAGACGGGCAAACCAGTCGTGTGGTCTGACATCAAGGACAAATATGAGGCGCCTGAGATAGAGGATAAGATCCTCATGCCTGAGCGGGTGACTGCCATGACCGAAGATCTCTTTAACCGTCTTCTTGAGACCGGCGGGCCTGAACAAAAAACTATCATCTTCTGCACCCGCGACCGTCATGCCGATGATGTGGCTAGCGCCATGAACAATCTCTACGCCGACTGGTGCACTAAGAACGGCAAGCCTCGTTTGGAACCTTACGCCTTCAAATGCACCGCCTCTGTGGGTGGCTCGGATTACATCGCCGACCTGCGCGGTGGTTCGCGCCATCACTTTATCGCCACGACCGTGGACCTTCTCACCACGGGCGTGGATGTGCCGGTTGTTCGTAACATCGTCTTCTTTAAGTATGTCCGCTCAGCTATCGCTTTCTACCAGATGGTCGGCCGGGGAACCCGCCTCGATCCAGCTACTAACAAATTGATGTTCCGTGTTTACGATTACACCGACGCCACTCGACTCTTTGGAGAAAAGTTCATCACCAAGGAGACAGGCCCACGCAAACGGAAAGAAGGTCCACCGCCGCCCCCACCACCCCCTGAGCGGACTATTGTGGTCGAAGGATTTGACGTTAAGGTGACAGACGCCGGTCGGTATATCCTGACGATGGTGGACGGCAAAGCCACGCCTGTGACTGTCGAGGAATACAAGGAACGCCTTGCGGCCAAGCTTGTAGAAGAAGCCCCGACGCTAGAGAAGTTCCGCAGCCGCTGGATTGTGCCGCCTGAACGCAAGGAACTGTTGGGACGACTACCCGACGCAGGCCGCTCCCCATTGCTTGTCCGTTCTTTGGAGGAGATGACCGACTTCGACCTTTACGATGTTCTCGCCGAACTCGGCTACGGCCTTGCGCCCAAGCGTCGGATCGAGCGTGCCGACGCCTTCACCTACAAGCACGCCAAATGGCTTTACGATTTGCCCCCAAAAGCCTCGGCGACGCTTAAAGCTCTTGCTTCCCAATTCGCCCGCGCTGGAACCGAGGGGTTGGAAAACCCGCAGGTCTTCCAGACTCCCGAGGTGGTTAAGGCTGGTGGTCTTGCAGCCCTCAAGGCATTAGGCAAACCGGCCGAGATTTTGCGTGAGACTAAAGAGAGGATATTTGCGGCATGAGATATGACAGGGATAAACACCGCCGCCGCTCCATCCGTTTGCGCGGTTATGATTACGGTCGGGCCGGAGCCTATTTTGTAACCCTCTGTGCGCACGATCGGGCTTCCCTGTTTGGGGCGATTGTAGATGGTGTCATGCGCTTGAATGATTTGGGGCAGGTTGTTGATTCTGAATGGTTGAAAACCCCGCGCATGCGTCCTCAGGTGGAATTGGATGAATATGTCGTGATGCCGAACCATTTTCATGCCATTTTGGTTGTTGTCGATATGGGTAGGGGCGTATTGCAACGTACGGGCGTATTGCCATACGCCCCTACATTCCGTTCCCCATCGCAGACGGTTGGGGCGGTCGTGCGCGGGTTCAAATCTGCCGTTACCAAACGGATCAATCAAATACGGCAAACCCCGGGTGTAGCCGTGTGGCAGCGCAATTATCACGAGCACGTAGTCCGCACCGAGGGTGAATTAGTCCGCATCCGCCAATACATCGCGGACAATCCAGCCCAATGGGAATTGGACAGGGAAAATCCTGCGGTTGGGGACAAAGAACGTAGGGGCGAACAGGGTAGGGGCGTATGGCCATACGCCCCTACAGATGACATTGAAACAATTTTTGGCGGCGTGCGGCCATGAGCGGAATATGCACCGGTACGGGCGTATTGCCATACGCCCCTACGATGAACGAAATTCACACCTCTTTCCGTGGGATGCACTGGGATGGCGATATTCCGTGGGTTACACCAACGGATTTGGGCGAACTCGACGGTCATACCCTCACGATAAGTCAGCGACGAATAACAAAAGCTGGGCTAGCCAGCTGCTCGGCTCAAATGGTCCCGCCCGGAACGGTGCTGATGTCGAGTCGTGCCCCGATTGGCCATCTAGCGGTAGCAAATGTTGCCTGTTGCACAAATCAAGGATGCAAGAATCTTATACCGACCGAAAGCCTAGATACCTGGTATCTCTTTTTCGCACTAAAGATGTCAGTGCCTGAGTTAAAAGCGCTCGGCAGCGGTGCTACATTCACCGAAATCTCGAAGACAGCAGTTGAATCATTCCAAATCCCCCTCCCTCCCCTTTCCGAGCAAAAGCGCATTGCGGCGATTTTGAATGAGCAGATGGCGGCGGTGGAGCGGGCGCGTGCCGCCACTGAGGCACAGTTGGAGGCCGCGAAGGCCTTGCCTGCCGCTTACCTCCGCGGCGTCTTCAACAGCCCCGAAGCCAAGAGTTGGCCGAGAATGAAGCTCGGAGAAGTCTGCGATCTATTACCAGCGAAATCCATCGCGACGGTCGGTGATGCCGAGGTTCTGGCTATTACAACAGCTTGTCTGACCGAGACTGGATTTCAACCGTCGGGCGTGAAAGCAGCCAAGATGTGGGCCGTCGATGCAGCTGAATGTGTGGTCTCCCCTGGGGAAATTCTCATTGCTCGAAGTAATACGCCCGACCTGGTTGGACGGGTTGCTATGTTTTCTGGTGAACCAAAAGGGGCTGTGGCCTCGGATCTGACAATCCGCATAAGGCCCAAGGATGACCTGAACCCCTCTTTTGTCACCGCCTACTTATCTTTTCTCTATCTAACCGGGTATTGGAAGGACCGTGCAGGTGGGGCAAGCGGCTCTATGAAAAAGATCACTCGAAGCCAAATCCTGGACGAGCAGGTTCCGATCCCTCCTGTTTCTGAGCAGACACAAATCGTGGCTCGCCTTTCCGAGCAAATGGCAGCGGCCGAGCGGACCCGCAAGGCGCTGGAAAGGCAACTCGACACGATCAACAAACTCCCCGCCGCCCTCTTGCGCCGGGCGTTCAATGGTGGACTCTGATATAAGCCTAAAGGTTTGTGCCAGCTAGGAAAACCATAGTACACTTAAAGAGAAACCCTCCTACGGAGGTGCTTTATGGCTAAAACTAGACAAGAACTTGTGGTGCATACCTTCAAGGGTGGCCGCTTCGATGATCACGGAGTAGATCTCGACGCCCTGCCAGACCTTCTCGCATATAAGACGCTTCTTGTAGAGACAGCCAAGGAATTGTGGCGCCGCAAGAACCCGGACCGGCAGCGTCTTCCAAAAAACTTTGAAGACTCAGTGTCGATTAAGTTCTACGAAGTTAGGAAAGGAGGTGCTGCCATACCTTTATTTCGCGAGGTTGAGACGGAAGATCAAATATCGCTTTTAGAACCCCAACGCGATGAGCTTGATGAGGCTGTCGATCTCATAGCTGATACTGTCGACGCTGCTGCTCAAGACAAGACGCTTCCCCCCTCCTTGCCGAGTAACGTTGTTCCATTATTCGAAGACTATGGGAAAACGCTCCGAGACGACGAGTGGATCGAGCAGATGCCTGCTAAGCGGAAGGCCCCCGTTCGGTACTCACCGGTTGTTCGTGAGCGGCTTGGTCGTTGGTTTCACTCGGTCTACGAGGATTCGGTCGATATCGTCGGAACGGTGACTATGGCGCGAGTCAGCCGACCCCGGATGGCCATTACTTTAGATGGTGGCCGTGAAGTGGAGGCGGCTTTCCGGCCTGAAGATGAAGGAGTAATCACCACGGCACTTAAGGAGCATGCCACTGCTAAGGTCCGCGTCGAGGGTCGGGCGCAGTTTCTGGCGGGTGGACAAATCCAAAGAATAATCCAGGTTGACAGGGTCACATTATTGCCGGGCGGAGCAGTTCCGTACGATTCCACTGCCAGACCAATCTGGGTCGTTTTTGCCGAGATCGTAAAGGATTTGCCGCCTGCGGTCCTCAACACCCTACCAACAGACACGGCTGAGAATCATGACCATTATATCTACGGAGCGGCCAAGAAGAAGTCATGAGGACCGTATTTGCCGATACCTTTTACTGGGTAGCCATAGCAAATCCACGGGATCAATGGCACGAAAAAGCAGAAAGAGTTAGCCAGTCGCTTGAGCAAACCCGTTTAGTCACAACAGATGAAGTCTTAGTAGAGTTTCTGACTCTGCTTTCGTCATATGGTGAAGAGATGCGTAATACGGCTGTGCGGTTGACCCGAAGTATCCTGAACGACCCGAACGTGCAAGTTGTCCCGCAAACGAGGACCTCATTCCTATCTGGCCTGGCGCTCTACGAGCGTCGTCCTGACAAGCAGTACAGTCTCACGGATTGCATTTCCATGCAGACCATGCGCGATCAAGGGTTGTCTGAGGTTTTAACTCATGACCACAACTTTGAACAGGAACGCTTCACAATCTTGCTTAACGGAGGGCAAGACGAGTGACGAATTCGAAGCGTAGCCCGATGCTTACAGGGGTCCGTTATTATACTTTTAGGCCCAAAAGTATAATAAGCTTGGTCCCTAGCGAATCTGAGTATAATAAGCAGCTAACTTACTGAAATCACGTCTGAATTTGTATGGCCAAGACCAACAATGGCAAGCGTCTGGCAACGCCGCAATCGCTGAACGGCGCGGTGAAGTCTATCTGCGACATCATGCGGCGGTCGAACTGCGCCGGGGCGCTTCAGTATGTGCCGGAGCTAACGTGGATTCTTTTCCTGCGAATTCTCGACGAGCGCGAGAGCCGCGAGGCTGAGGAGGCAGAGGCGGTCAGCGCTGAGTTTACACCCTCGCTCGAAGCGCCCTACCGCTGGCAGGATTGGGCTGCTCCAAGTGGCCCTAAGCGGACGGAGCTGCGACAGCCTGAAACCAGGCGGTCGCTGTGGCATCGTGCTTGACGAAGGGGTGCTGTTCCGTACCAACGAGACTGCATTTGTCCAGACCAAGCGAAAACTGCTGGACGATTGCGACCTCTGGTGCATCCTGAGCCTGCCGCCGGGAACGTTTGTCAACGCTGGCGCGGGGGTAAAAGCCAACCTGCTTTTCTTTACTAAGGGCCCGCCGACCGAGAAGATCTGGTATTACGATCTCTCCGACATAAAAGTGGGGAAGAAGACACCGTTGACGCTGGAGAAGTTCGAGGAGTTTTTCCGCTTGCTGCCGGAGCGTGCTGATAGCGAGCGGAGCTGGACAGTGACGCGCCAGGAGATCGAGGCGAAAAATTATGACCTCAAGGCAGTAAATCCCAATGCTAAGACCAACGAAGACACCCGCACCCCTGAAGAGCTTCTAGCACTTATCGAAGCCAAAGGGCGTGAAATAGCGGAGGCGCTGGCGCTATTGAGGAGCAAAAGAAATTCTGCGTAAAATGGCTATCTAGCCATGCTCCCCGCCCCTTTTACCGCCGATTTTTTAAGTCGCCTGGAGGCCTTGAGGCTCAAGACGCGCAAGGAGTTTCTCGGCAGCCGGCCGGGAAGTTATTCTTCTCCCCGGCGGGGAACCAGTCTCGAGTTCGCCGACTATCGCAGGTACTCTCCGGGGGACGACATCCGCTATCTCGATTGGGGGATCTTCGCCCGCAGCGACCGGCTTTATGTGAAGCTCTTCCGCGAAGAGGTGGACCTCTTCGTCTATATCTTTATTGATGCCAGCGGCTCCATGGGTTTTCCCTCCCCCAGAGAAAAATTCTCTCCAGCCTGCCACGTCGCTCTCGCTCTTGCCTATGTGGTCTTGGCCAACCATGACCACGTAAAGCTCCATCTCTTGCAAGGGCCCGCCCCTTCGGCCTCGCTTTTTTACCGCGGGCGCCACAGGATCATGGACTGCATCGACTTTGTCTCTTCGGTTGCCCCTGAAGGGCCGGTGGAAATAGCGCCGGCCTTGGGGGAGCATCTGAAGCGGCTGCGCCGTCCAGGCAAGGCGATTCTCCTGTCGGATTTTCTCATGCCCTCATCTTCTTATCAGCAAGGGCTCAATCTGCTGCGTGCGTTTAATCTCGATATCTCCGTGATCCAGATCCTGGGCCGGCAGGAGATCGACCCGCCCTTTCCCCGCGCCGGACTCACGGTGGTGGATAGCGAGAGCCAGACGGAGCTTACAGTCCAATGGAGCGGAGATCTGCAAAGAGAGTATCAAGAGAGGCTTGAGCGCCATAATCGGGAGCTTAGAAGCTTCTGTCATCAGAGCGGCATACACTATTCCCTCTTTGTGACTGACGGGGAGTTAAGCGAATTCGTTCTCGAGGCTCTTCCGACGATCGGTCTGTTTAAGTAGTCTGTATGGAGTTTTTAAATCCGGCCGCCCTCTATGCCCTTTTTCTTATCCCCCTCTTACTAATTCCCTACCTTATCAAGAGAAAGCCGCGTCGGGTTGTTTTCTCGAGCCTGCTCCTGCTGCGGGATTTTTCCTCCCGTTCTTTGGGGCGGCCTTGGGGAAGGCTCTATCTGCCGCCGATTTTCTTTCTTCAGCTCCTTCTGCTTTTGCTTTTGATCCTGGCCCTGGCGGAGCCGGTCTTCTCGGTTCGACCGCTGAAGATCGCCATTATCCTCGACAACTCTGCCAGCATGCAGGCGCTCGAGGGGGAGAGGAGTCGCTTTGAACTGGCCCAGGAGCAGGCGCGCAATCTGGTCAGCGATTTTTCAGCCAATGCTCAGTTTGATCTCTACCTTGCCGTGCCACGGCTGGAACAGGTTGGAAAAAAAGGGCTGGCGGCGAGCGCGGCGTCTTCTCTGGTCGCAACGCTCAGGCCTTACGATTTGGGAGAACGGGCGATCGACTACGGAGAGGAGCTTTCCCGCTTGCTAAAGGAAAAGGGCTACGAGCGGATTTATTTTCTCACCGATCATTCGGCGCGTGGCCAGGGCAGAGCGATTCGGGTCGTTTCCGTGGGCCGCCCCAGGGACAATCTCGCCATCACCTCCTTGCAGATATCCCGTCCTTCCTTCGCTTCGTCTCGGTTGGAGGCCAAGGTCGAGATTGCCAGCTTTTCCTCGAGGGAGGAAAAGCTGAGGCTATTATTGAAAGGGGGCGGAAAGATTCTCGCCACCCGAACGCTTACGGTAGGTCCGCGAAGGAACATTGCGACATCGTTTGAAGGCTTCCCGGCTTATCCAGCCTATGAGGCGGAGATCGAGGTAAAGGACGCTTTGGCTCTCGATAATCACCGTTTTTCAAATTCGCCCGCATCCAGAGAGTTGGAGATCCTCGGGATCTCCCCCAGGCCGCAAGCGCTTTACAGTCTCCGCTCCATTCCAGGTCTGAACCTGAAAGTGGTCTCGCCCGAGGCCTATGAGAAGATGAGGGGCGGAGGACATGCGGTGGAGATATTTCATTTTTCTGCTCCGGTTCTTCTCCCCCAAAAACATGCCCTCTTTGTGCTTCCGCCAAAGGAGAATCCCCTGGTTGCCGTGGGGGGGGCTTTGTCTAGACCGGTCGTATCAGGCTGGCGCGAACCCCATTTACTGACGCGCTACATCAACTTTGCCCTTTTTCGCCCGCCTTACGCCCGCTCTCTAAAACCGCTCTCGTTTGGGGATGCGGTAATCGAAACTCCGCAAGGGGCTATCGCGATCGGGCTGGAGCATCAGGGATTTCGCTACCTGGCTCTGGGTTTTGACCCCTTCCCGTATCTGGGGCGGGAGAATCTGCCGGTGTCTATCTTTACCTTGAACCTCCTCGAATGGTTTTATGAAAGTCTGGGGGGGCCGAGCGCAGCTACCGGCGAGCCGCTTCGTCTCCCAGTCGAATCCAGGGCCGGTGTTCTGGTAGCTCCTAATGGAGAGAAGTTTGCGCTGGCCGAGGGCCAGAGCCTCTTTTCCCAGACCTTCTTTCAAGGGCTCTATGAAGTGGTCCGGGGCCAGGAAAAGAAGATCATGGCGCTGAATCTCCAAGATGTGAAGGAATCGGACCTCGGCAATCCAACACCGATGCAGCTAAAAGAAGGGCCGACAGTCTCAGGTAGTCGCTCTTTCTTTTTTTCTCTTTGGCCCTATTTTCTCTTGCTCTCGATCGCGCTTCTCTTGCTGGAGTGGCTTTTTAACCCGCCAGTTACCCAGCCATGAAAGACTTTCTCTCTCACCTCTATTTCAACCAGCCGTCTTATCTCCCGCTTCTCTTGCTTCTTCCGTTATTGTGGCTACGGCTACGCGGGCGCTCTTTGGCAGTGATCCTGTGGCGCAGCGTGGTTTTTTTGCTTCTGGTTCTCGCGCTGGCAGATCCGCTGCAAGTGGGCGAGCAAGGGAGAGCAGGGGAGCGTATTTTTGCCTTTGATCTCTCGCGCAGCATCCCTGAACAGATGCGAAACTGGATGGCGAAGCAAGGCCTGCCTCCTCAGCCGGGCGACCGCACCTTTGTTTTCGCCGGCGAGCCTAAAGAGGTGGCAAACTGGGATCGGTGGGTGCGGGGAGAGATGTCCGCTGCCGCGATCGAGCCGGGACAGACAAACCTCGAAGCCCTCTTTTCCGCTCTCCTGTCTTTGCCGCCGGCCCCGCGATCCCTTCTCCTCTTCACCGATGGCTGGGAGACTCAAGGGAACGTGGAACGCTTGCTGCCCTCCCTCGCCCTGTCCGGGCTCAAAGTTTTTCCCTTGTTGCCGCCCGATCGTCCGGTGGTGGCCAATGTGGCGGTCAAGAGGGTCGTCGCGCCGCACCAGGGCACAAGCGGGGAAGGGATCAGCCTGAAGGTCATGGTGGAGAATCAAAATAGTGAGGCGGTCGCGGGGAACCTGGTCTTGAGGCGCGACGGCCAGCCGTTGCGAAGCGAGACGGTAAAGATCGACCCGGGGACGCATATCTTTACCTATCAAACCGCTCTTCCGGATGTGCCGATGGTCTCGTTTCAGGCGAATTTCACTCCTCGCAATCCTGAGTCGGATCGTTTCTCCCAGGATAACCAGGCGACTGCTTGGGTTGCAGTCCGCACCAAAGCGAAGGTTCTTCTTCTCAACGGTCACAGCGGCGAAGGGAGATATCTGGAAGAGATCCTCAAGCGGCGCGGCTTTGAAGTCACCTCGCCCGCTCCCGGTTTCACACCGCCTGCCCCGACGGGATATCAGGCTGTAGTTTTTAACAACGTCGAGAGGGAAAGATTTTCCGCGGGTTACCTGGCGGGGATCGAGCGCCACGTCGCCGAGGGAAATGGCTTTCTCATGCTGGGGGCTGAAGGGAGTTTTGCGCCCGGCGGCTATCAAAAGACGCCGATTGAGAGCCTCCTGCCGGTGGAGCTCAGGGAGCCCGCGAAAGAAGAGAAGAATAGGGCGGTCATTCTCGTAATCGATAAGTCCGGGAGCATGCGTGAGGAAGGCAGACTTCTTTACGCTAAAGAGGCTGCCAAGACGGTGGCGGGGCAGCTCAAGGACAATGATTTCCTCGGCGTGCTGGGGTTTGATGTCGAACCCTTTGTGGTTGTTCCTTTGAGCGCTATGGAAAAGATCCGCGGGACAGTCTCTGCGCAAATCGACCGATTGAAGGCCCAGGGAAAGACCTACCTTTATCCGGCTATCGTGGAGGCAAAGCGCCAGCTCGAGAGGCAGAAGGCGGGCCGGAAGCATGTAATTATCCTGAGCGATGGCGAGACCGGCGGCAGCGGGAGTGATTATATCGATCTCGTGAGTGGCATGAAGGACGGACTCAAAATAACCGTCTCTACAGTAGCCATCGGTGATCAGCCGAACATCCCGCTGCTCAAGAGGATTGCGCAGTACGGCGGGGGTTTTTTTCACCACACGTATGATCCCACCACGCTGCCCCAGATCGTCCTGCAGCAGATCAAGGAAAAACCAGCGGAAGAGCCGCTCGCGGAAAAGGATTTTACGGCTCTGCCAGTCAAGGGTTCGGAGCTTTTGGCCGGATTCGCCGAGAGATCGTATCCGCCCTTGAAAGGCTTCATCAAAACGGAGATCAAGCGCGGGGCGCGTGTGGATTTGGTCATCCCCCAAGAGGAGAACAGCTCTCCGCTTCTGGCGTCATGGAACTACGGAAAGGGCAAAGCGGTCGCCTTCACCACAGATCTGCACGGTCGCTGGTCCAAGGAGTGGATCGGGTGGGGAGCACTGGAGAGGTTTTGGGGTCAAGTTTTTGATTGGCTGCGCCCGCCCGGAGAGCCCCTGCCTCCCCATGAGGTACGAATCAATCTGACGGACGGCCAGGTGGTTCTAGACCTCTACCTCTACGCGGAGGGTCGCGACGCGGCCCTTTTTCGCTATTCTCTCAGCGGTAAGGGAGCAAGCGGGGAAGGAGTCCTGAACAGGTTGGCCCCGGGCCATTACCAAACGGCGCTTCCTATTGCCGCTCCGGGCGACTATCGGATCGGCCTTATCGAAGAGTTCCGTGGACAACGGCTTTCTTATCCGACGGTCGGCTATACGCTTTCCTTTGACCCAAAGGCTGAAATGATCCGGCACGAGTTCAATACTCCCCTGCTGGAAAAGCTCGCCCGTTCCACTGGCGGCGAGATCAATCCCAAAAAGGATGAATCGCTAAAGGTTGAAGAGAAGATTACTCCCACCTTCAAACCCCTAAGATCTCACCTCCTGCTTGCGGCGCTCGTCGTTTTCTTGGCAGAGATAATTTTTAGAAGGTTTCTCCTACCCGCCACAATTTAAGCCGTCGTAGGGATCTGCCTTGCGCTACCGTAGTGGGCTGGCCTGCGGTCAGAAATACCTCGAACAGAATAAAATGCAGTTTTGAAATGTCGTCAACTTTACGGTTGACTTTCCACGTGAAAAAGGTTAAACGGTGAAAAATTTTTGCCCTATGCAGTTACTATTCCCTAAAGTTCTGAGGAGAGATCAATCTGTCGAAAAAGGGGCTTTTGGCCTGTCTGTTTGCTCTCTCTTCCTTATTATCTTGTCGCTGGTAATTCCGCCGCAGGCGCTCGGCGCCGCGCTTTTAGAGTCACCTGGCAACGATCAGGTTGTATTGGAGCAAGCGGTGAGGCCGGGGAACAGACATGACCTCCGCGATCTCTTGCTGCCTCAACAGGAGCCTCCACTGCTGGAAGGGCTCGACACGCTTAGGCACGTAGCCCGCCGGGCGCGTCCGGGCGACAGCCTGGCCAAACTTTTCATTCAGTTTGGGTTGAGCGAGCAGGAGAGGCAGTTGTGGCTTCGCGCCATCCAAAAAAATCATCCCATAAAAGGGCTCCGCGTAGGGCAAGAGATGAATTTTTATTTCACCAGGCCTGAACTCTCGCCGCGCGCCACGAAAGCGAAGGAAACTCTAAAGGCATTGGAGATCGGGCTCAACGAAGACTGGATCCTGACCTGGGAAAAAGGCACCAAAGGAATTGTCTTTAGCAAGCGAGAGAAACCGTACGATGTCGAGATTAAAACCGTCGGGGGCGTTATCGAAAGCTCTCTCTCCGAGGATGGAATCAGGGTTGGCCTGAACCAGAATCTCTTGTCGCAATTGGCTGATATCTTCTCTTGGGAGATCGATCTCAATAAGGATATTCAGAAGGGGGATACCTTTAAGCTTCTCTACGAGCAGAAGTCTCGCAAGGGCAAGGAAAGTAAGGCTTCCTTCCGCGTCCTGGCTGCTGAGCTGATCAATGCCGGGCAGGAGTTCTTTGCCATCTATTTTGAGAAGGAAAAGGGAAGGGGCGGCTACTATGATCTGAATGGCAGATCGCTGGCGCGGGCCTTCCTTCGCTTCCCACTGGAGTTTAGCAGTATCAGCTCGCAGTTTTCCCATTCCCGGTTTCATCCCATCTTGAGGGTAGACCGCCCCCACAACGGTGTAGACTTTACCGCTAAGCGCGGAACACCAGTGCGCGCGGTTGCTGACGGCAAAATTCTCTACGCGGGGTGGAGAAAGGGCGGCTATGGCAGGATGATTGAGGTCCAGCATGATTCCGTTTATGCCACGCGCTATGCCCATTTGCAGGGATTGGCCCCGGGAATCCGAAGGGGAATGACGGTGCAGAAAGGACAGGTCATCGGCTACGTCGGTTCCACGGGTAGGAGCACTGGCGCCCATCTCCACTTCGAGCTCTACAAAGATCAGGTTTACGTAGATGCGTTAAACTTCGAATATCCTCCTGAGGACAGAATCGAGCCAGCCTTACGGAGGGTTTTCGACAACGCCAAGCAGCTCTTCCTCACGGAATTGGCTGCTACACCCCATTCCTAGTCTGCAGAAACTCATACTGTTTTTGGCCACTGGCGCGGGTACGGGCTACTTTCCCTGCTTCCCGGGAACCGTAGGAACACTGCTAGCTGTTCCTCTCTCCTTAGCCTTAAACCGCATCGCTACTGCCTCGCTTCCCCTCTCTTTGCTCACTCTCGTTGCGTTTGTCGTCGGCGCTGCGTGGTTCTGCCAGAAGGGGGAAGAGATTCTTCGCGAGAAGGACAGTCCCAGGATCGTCATTGATGAGATCGGCGGTTTTTTGCTGGCCAATTTCCTCTCTCCTCCGGAATTCACGCCGGCCGCCGTGGCTTTTCTTCTCTTTCGCTTTTTCGATATCATAAAAATATTTCCGGCCGGGCAGGCGCAAAAGCTGCCGGGAGGTGTTGGTGTCATGCTGGACGACCTGATTGCCGGTTGCTATACGTTTTTGATCCTTCGTCTGCTCTTTTCCTGGAGCCTCCTATGATGGCAAAAGCGGTCATTCTCAGCACCGGCGATGAACTCATTACCGGTCGGGTGGTCGACACCAATTCAGCCTATATCGCCGATAAGCTCTATGGGCTGGGCATAGAGGTGATCGCTGTCTTTAAGGTCGGGGACACCAGGGAGAGGCTTCTATGGGCGCTTCAGCATGGCGTGGAGCTTGGGGAACTCGTGATCGGCACTGGCGGCTTGGGACCCACCACGGACGATCTTACCACGGAGGTAGTGGCGGAATTCTTGGGACGGCAGCTTCAAATGGATGAGGGCGTTGCCGAAGCCTTGCGGCGGAGATTCACATCGCGCGGGGTAGAGATGACTCCCAACAACTTAAAGCAGGCGCTCTTTCCCGCAGGGGCCGATATTATTCCCAACCCTGTGGGAACGGCGCCGGGCTTTCGTGCCGCGACGCAGGACAGGAAATATCTGATCTGGCTTTCGGGAGTGCCTAGAGAAATGGAGGTGATGCTCGAGCAGAGCGTGTTGCCATGGATCGCAGAGCAGAGAAAAGGCACAGGAGCAATTCTGGCATCCACCTTCAAGATCTACGGCTTGACGGAATCCAAGCTGGGTGAGATATTGAAGCCGATCCCCATATCAGATGAAGTCCGGCTTTCTTATCGTGCCCACTTTCCAGATCTTTCTCTGCGCTTAACGGTCAGAGGCGGGGCAGAGAGGGAGAAAATATTCTCGGAGCTAAGGGCTCGGATCCAAGAGCTCATCGGTTCTTACATCTACGCTGAAGGGGATGAGACTTTAGAGGAGATTGTTGGCAGGCTGCTTTTGGAAAAAAGTTGGACATTGGCTCTGGCAGAATCGTGTACCGGAGGCTATATCGGCCATCGGATCACCCGTGTGCCCGGGAGCTCGGCCTACTTTAAGACTTCCGCGGTTACCTACTCGGACGACTCGAAGATCCGCTTCCTGGGGGTTCAAAGTGCGACTTTGAAGCAGCATGGCGCGGTGAGCCGGGAGACGGCTTTGGAGATGGCTGAGGGAGTCAGGCGTCAGGCAGAGGCCGACATCGGACTTAGCGTCACAGGGATCGCCGGGCCTACAGGAGGAAGTCCTGAAAAGCCCGTCGGGACCGTCTGGATGGCACTGGCTCGCGACAAAGAGAGCGACGCTCGTCTCTTTCGTTTTCAGGGTGATCGGGAACGCGTTATTCTCTTTGCCTCGCAGGCCGCTCTCAACTGGTTGAGAACGTCCCTTCTTGCAGGTCAGAATAGCAGCGATGGAGGATAGTTATTCGTATGCTCGTCCAATCTGACCAATAACCAATAACGAGTAACGAATAACGAAAATGATTCGCGCCTTTGTCGGAGTCCGGATCGATCCGAATGTGGTCGAGAAAATCTCTGCGGTTCAATTCCAGCTCAAGCGGAGCCTGTCGGGCATCCGTTGGGTCGGGCGAGAAAATCTCCATTTCACCCTCAAATTTCTCGGGCCGATCGAAGAAAAGAAGGCTGCGTCAATTACCGAGGCGCTGGAAGAGGCCCTCCGGCTCTTTCCACGCTTTCCCATTCTTGCTAGAGGTATAGGGGTATTTCCTGATATGAGAAGGGCGAGAGTCCTCTGGGTTGGATTGGAGGGGCAGAGTCTCTTACCCCTGGCAACGAGGGTGGAGACGGCGCTGGAAGCGGTTGGCTTTCAGCGCGAGCAAAGGGGGTTCCAGCCCCATCTAACCATCGGTCGCTGGCGCAATTTTAACGGTAGCCCGGAGCTGCTGGGAAGTGAGATTGCAAGCTGGAAAGGGTACGATTTTGGCCAATCGTGGGTAGGGGAAGTAGTTTTTTTCCAAAGTATCCTCAGATCAGAGGGTGCTATCTATCATCCGGTGAGCGTCATACGTCTAAGTAACTAGGCGGGGCCCAAAGAGAGCGACGAGGCGAGGAGGAATCCCATGGATACGAATCGTGAGAAGGCGATTGATCTCGCGGTAAGCCAGATCGAAAGACAATTCGGTAAGGGCGCGATTATGAAGCTGGGGGAGGGGGGGGTGATCAAAGACATCCCCGTAATCTCCAGCGGCTCCCTTGGCCTGGATATCGCCTTGGGGGTAGGAGGCGTGCCGCGCGGTAGGGTGATTGAGATCTACGGCCCCGAGGCCTCGGGCAAGACGACCCTGGCCCTGCACATCATCGCCGAGGCGCAGAAGCAGGGAGGGATTGGCGCCTTCATTGACGCGGAGCATGCCCTGGATCTCGCCTACGCGAAGAAACTGGGTGTAAAAACGGACGATCTGCTGATCTCCCAACCCGATCATGGCGAGCAGGCTTTGGAGATCGCCGAGACCTTGGTCCGCAGCGGGGCGATCGATGTCCTGGCTATTGACTCGGTGGCTGCGCTGGTCCCCAAGGCCGAAATCGAGGGCGAGATGGGCGATGCCCATATGGGGCTTCAGGCCCGCCTTATGTCCCAGGCCCTGCGCAAACTCACTGCGACGATTTCCCGTTCGCAAACCGTCGTGGTCTTTATCAATCAGATCCGGATGAAGATCGGGGTGATGTTCGGCAATCCGGAAACCACGACCGGAGGAAATGCGCTGAAGTTTTATGCCTCGCTGCGAATGGATATTCGACGCATCGGCGCTTTGAAAGAGGGGGATTCCGTTGTCGGGGGGCGCACCCGGGTGAAAGTGGTGAAAAACAAGCTCGCGCCCCCCTTCAAAGAGGCCGAGTTCGATATTCTCTACGGCACCGGCATCTCGCGCGAAGGCGAGTTGGTCGACTTGGGGAGCGAGATGGGGATCTTGGAGAAAAGCGGCGCCTGGTATTCGTTTAACGGCGAGAGAATCGGCCAGGGGCGGGAGAGCGCCAAGGAGTTTCTGAAACAACACCCCGAAACTACCAAGGAGGTGGCGGGGAAGATTTTGGACAAAGTAGGATTAAAACGTACCGCGACTGAGGCTCCAACTCCGGAGAAGAAGGAAAAGACAAAGGGCAGGTAACGCTTTAGCTCATGGCGAATAAGCGGGATGAGAATCCAGAGCCAGCGTTTGACTGCGCTCTAAAGTTTCTCAGCTATCGCGCTCGCAGCGAAAAAGAGGTTGGGAAAAAACTCGTCCAGTTGGGCTTTTCTGAGAAGACCGTCGCGGCAACCATCGATAAACTCCGTGCGCTCCATTATCTGAACGACGAGACCTTTGCCCGTGAGTGGGCCCGGGGAAGAGCCGAGGGCCGGGGCTACGGCCCGTTACGTGAAAGGGAGCTTAGGCAAAAAGGGATAGAAAGATCGATGATCCATGAGGTGGTGCGGGAGGCCTTTGGTCAGGGCGAAGGAAAGGACAAGGCCAGGGCGCTCTTGGAAAAAAGATTCCACGGCAAAGATCTCGGCGATAGAGAAATCCTTAGCCGCGCCGTGGCCTTCCTCCAGCGCCGTGGCTATAGCAGCTCCATGATCGCGGAGCTGGTAAAGCAGCCCCTCGGGGATGACTGAGACCGGGAGCGAAACCGGGCAAAGGAGTTATGAGCCTATGGCGAGAAAATATAGCGATTGTTTCTATTGTGGAGGCACTGTGGAGGAGCGGCTTATGCCTCGGGAACTCAGGTGGCAAGGCCAACTATTTATCTTTGAGAACGTCCCCATGGGTGTTTGCAGACAGTGTGGAGAAAAAGTCTTAATGCCAGAAGTGGCAAAGGGCATTGATCAAATGCTCCAAGAGAAAAAGAAGCCAACAAAAACCATTCAGGTTCCCGTATATCAGTACAGGTCTGATGTCGCCTAGCCGAACAGCCTGCAGCTCCGCGGTCACGGGGATTTTCAGAATACCGACGGAGGATTAGGCTCCATAGGCCAGAAGCAACCTCTCATATTTAGCCTGCCCGGTTTGAATTCAAGCGTAGATCAATTCAATATGCCGATCAGGATTGTCTAGATTGAAGGGTCTGACCCCAGGCCTTCCTTGCCAAGGTATTGGAAGGCGAGGTTGTAAAATACGGCAACGAAATAGTGTTGGAAACTGGAGACATCGGGGGTCTCAATTAGGGTCAGAGTGAGCTGACCCGGGTTTGACGGAGTTGAAATTGGTATTATGTCCGTACGCCGCAGAAGCGGTGCAACTAGCCGGTTAAAGTCCGGCGCGGGGAATTACCGGTTCACCCCGCTAGCGAAGATCCGGTTTTGAGGGGCGACTCTCAGGACTAAGTGGATCAAGAAAACTCTTTATGAAAGGA
>JACPSE010000137.1 GCA_016193465.1 Deltaproteobacteria bacterium | reverse complement strand
TGAATCGCCCCCCCCTCAAAGCCCTCATCGAACTCCAAGGCCCTGCGCATGAGCGATTCAACTGTCCTGAGATCGGCCACCAAGTCCATTTCACTCTTGGCCACCGAGATGGCCCCGGCCCACGCCGCCCCCGCCCAATAGAGCCCCGGCACATCTTCCCGCGTCAGCCGCGCAAGCGCCTGGCGCGCATCCTCATCCAGCAGCCGGCGAAATCCGGGGTGGGCAACTTCGAGAGCCCGCATCCCGTAATCCCGGGCGCGAAGATAAAGCCCCTTCGCGCGTTCCCGCATCTCTCTGGCCTCTGCCAGACTTCTTTTCTCAGCGTCGTCAGCGTCCAGCGCCACAAAGGCATAGGCGTAAAGCGTAAAGCCCTTGACGGCGCTCAGAAGCAACCCGCGATGAGTCGGGAGGTCACCGAGCAAGGTCTCAATCGTCTTTAAGGCAAAAGGCATGGCGCCTCGGACAAGCTCTGGGTCCTCCTCAGAAGCATAGGCACGATCACTCCCCATGACCGAGCCTGCCAGCGCTTCAAGGCTCATTTGGCGGAAGGTGCATGCCGGGGTCAAGGACACAATGAAGGTCAGGGTGAGGAGGTATCGAGCCGGATGTTTATACGGGAGCCCTTGCGTTGGCATGGCGCTTTGTGGAAGGGAATCCTACGCCATTCCAAAATTGGATTCAATGACACTTGAAGCTGCTTCAAGCATCTAAAGGTGATTCACGCTAACTTGCCTGAGCTGCTTCTAAGCGGCTGAGCCGTTGGTCAAAACGGTTCATCTGCTCTTTTATGACTTTCATCTCGATGTCGAGGGTTTCATGCAGCTTCGTAAAACCGTCTACGTGGTTAGCCAGTCGGTCGATACGCTCCCCAACCCCCCCGAGGCTATCATTTATTTCCTTTCGGAGATTACGAAGCTCAAGATGAACGACTCTGAACCTTGTATCCGTTTGCTTTCGGAATGCCCCGATGTTGGAGCTAAGAGCCCGAAACCTTAACTCTACACCTCTAAACCTGGAGTCTACAGCTCTAAACCTTGACTCTATACCTCTAAACCTCGACTCCGTCTGTTGAAATCCGGCCCGAACGAGCCTTTCCAGAGATGTGAATCTCCCATCGATGGTTCGAAGCCTCTTGGCGGGACTTCTCTTGGCCATACTACGTTACTTTCCTGCCCCAATGGCATCTGAAAGTCAAGACAAATTCCCGGCACCGACGGGTTGCTTTGGCCACCCATGACCACTCCAGATCCTAAGCCGCCTTACCCTTCTTTAAGAGCGTCCAACGGTCGTCTCTTAGGGTCAACCTAATTAGGAATGTAGAGATAATGAGATAGTCAGCTATAGCGTCGAAATGCTCATCGTAGGCAACAATCGCCTCGCATCCATACACATAGGCTGCAATCGCATGGGGAACATCGCTGGCGTCCCGCAAGGCGCTGAACCTGCGGGCGTGTCGCGCCCGTTCACTGCGGGAAACAAAAGGAAGGATTTGGAGTGGTAGTCTAAGCACCCTTTCTAGCGCGCCTTTCCCAAATGCGGCCCCCGTGGAAAAGTTCGGGGCATTATCGATAGAGAACACATAGATTTCATGCAGGGCGTAAAAAGAAGTGGCGCCAGAAAGTGAACCATCGCTGATTTTCGCGAAGAACCTCTCCGTGCTCGGATAACGTTCCTTTTCAACTGCCTGGGTGAGGGTGTAGACCAGCAAAACGGACGTGTCGATATAGAGCAACTATCTGGTTCCTGTTCGCTTCTTTGCTGGTTTCCTGCGCGACGCCTCTAATGTTTCCTCGTGCGCAAGGATGCGCTTGAGACTTGCCCTCCTAGCGCGATGAAGGAGGACAGAGCGGGATTGAGCCTGGATATATTTTGCGAATTCCTTTAGCTTCATTGAGAAGTACACTACCAGCCGATAGATAATCAGTCAAGCAGGCCATTTCTGCAATCGAACAAGCCGGCTATGGCCGCCACTCGCTTCCCCTGCTGCGCCGCATCGCCGAACCCCTCGATGCCGAGGTCTTCGTGGCTTTGGTGACTAAGAGAGCGGCCTGAAGGCTTCTAGAAAGCCTTGACAAGCCTCTGTAACCAGAAGAGAATCCCGCCAGCAGTGAAAAATTTGTCAGCCGGGATACACTGGTCAGGTAGGGGTCGCATCTCTACCTTTCACCTTCGCTCGGGCGGCAATGAGAGACAGTCAATGTCACAGTGAAAGATTTGACCCTCGATCTCTTTGACCCTCGACCTCTTTGCTCGACCTCGCTCGTCCTCGAAGAAGAAAAGGCTGATCGCGATGTGAATTCTCTGGCCCAGGCCGCCGCTTAGGAAAAAAGGACCTGCCAGACAAGGCCTCCGGCAAAACCGACACCGGTCACTGCTATCCCGACGGCCGAGGCCACCTTCCATCCCAGATAGCGCCCTACAATGAGAAGGGAAGGAAAGTTAACCGCGGGAAGAGAGTAAAGCAAGACCACAGACGCGGACTGGCTCAACCCTAACTGCGCGAGGGCAAGAACCAGGGGTATTTCTCCCAGTGTTGGCACCATCATCAATGCCCCGAGGAGGGAAACCATTAAGAGTTGAAGTAAGCTGGTATCCTGGAGCGCGGGAAAAGGACCGGAAAAAAGGTACGTTTTAAGAACCCCCACTATAAGGGTTGCGCCAACGGCGATGGGGAGCAGTTTTCCTGCTAGCCTGAGGGTGGTTTCTATCCAGCGCAAGGCAAAGACAGGGGACGAACCGGTGGGGAGATCAGGAGAGTTCGTTGATTCTAGCGGCGGGCTTTGCGGGGAGCAACTCGCCCGCGCTCCGATAAAGGCGGCCACTAACACGCTGGTTCCAAACGCAAGCAGCAGTCGAAATAGGGCCGCTTGCCAGGAAAAAAGAGTGGCAATGATCGCGATACCACCTAGATGAAGACTGGGAGAGGCGATCCAGAAGGAAAGGCTGGGACCAATCCCGGCCCCTTTGTTCCGTAAGCTAGGCACCACCAAGCTAGAACAGCAGGCACAAATCATCAGCGGCGTAGCAACCAGTGTCCCCACCAGACACTGTCTCAAGCCCTCTCCCTGCAGACTTTTTCTGAAAATGCCAAACGGAAAAAAGGCCATAACGGCCCCGCCCCCCAGGAGCCCCAATAAGGTGGCCCACCAGATATCCGTCAAATACTTCGCTGTGAAAAGGAAAGGCTGTTGCCATAGCGGCCCGCCGGTAAGATAAAGCGATTCCGTCATGGTATGGGACGTGGAGGCGGCCTGGTACTTCGCATAAGCCCCGCTCCACTTGAGATAGACCAGCACTGCAATCACCAAGCACAGGAAGAACACTCCCACTCGAACCTCTCTAGAAAAACGAGGCAGTTTCATTAAAGCCAATCTCCCTTGGACAAAAGGATCTACTTTATTTATTGAAATATTCTCTATGTGTCAAATAGGAAATATCTATGGATGGCCGGAAGCCATAGGCTTTTTGGGGAAGGGGCTAGCCCTGTTTGAGAAAGTGGACAAATGCCTGGGAGACCGGTGAAAGGGTCCGGCGGCGGTGAAAGACCTGAAAGAAGTCCCGCTCCAGCTTGAGACCGCGGATGGGGACTTCTTTCAGAAACCCATCCCGAATCTCCCGCTGGATGGAGGTTCGAGAAAGGATCGAAATGCCGAAGCCGGCAATAAGCGCCTCCTTGACAGCCTCGGTGCTGCCCAGCTCCATGATAACATTGAGGAGCTTTTCCGGCTCCTGCCCTTTGCGACTCAATATATTACGGATCGACCGCAACGTCCCTGAGCCTCCCTCCCGGGAGATAAAACCCTCCTTGGCGAGAACACTGACATCAACGCTCTTATGACGGGCCCAGGGATGACCTTTCGGGACCGTCAGGACCATTTCATCCCGCCAGATCTTTTGAAAGGAGAGTCTCCTGTCCTCCCCTTTAAAGCCGACGAAGCCCAGCTCCACCTCCCCATCCAGCACGGCCTCCACGATCCCAGCAGAATCACCGATGCGAAGGATTGGTTTGACCTCCGGGTATTTCTTAATGAACGCCCCTAATTTGCCGGGAAGAATATATTCGCCGGGGATATTGCTCCCGCCGATCACGAGCTCCCCTGTGATCCGTCCCTGAAAATGGTCCAGCGCCGCCAGGGTATCTTTCTTCAGTGCCAGGAGAGCCCTCGCCTGCCCCAGCAGAACCTGGCCCATCGGTGTAGGTGTCACTTCTCCCCCCACCCGGTTGAGAACCTTTGATCCAAGCTTTTCCTCCAGTGCGCGGACATGCGCGCTGACGGTGGGTTGCCTCAGCGAGAGATGCTCCGCCGCGCGGGAAAAACTCTTGAGCTCCGCGACCCAATAAAAGAGCTCGAGCTTATATAGATCCACATCGTTCTCGGATTCAACCATCTTTTGTCGGACCCCCAGGGAATTAAACGAGAATTGCCGCGGCGTTGTCAACCCTCGAAAATGGAGCTATATTTTTCACGCTATGCCCAATCAATCCCCGCTGAAAGAGCGGCATCAAGCCGACGGTGCCGCATTCGCCGAAGAAGATGGCTGGATTTTGCCCCTTCATTTCGGCGATCCTCTGCGGGAATACCACGCCGTCCGCTCGCAAGTCGGGCTGCTTGATCTCTGCCACTGTGGGCTTCTTCGCTTTACCGGGCCCGATCGGGTCCCCTATCTCCAGGGCATGGTCTCCAATGATGTTAAGAAACTGGTCCCAGGGGAAGGCACCTATGCCGCGGTTCTGGACATTCAGGGCAAGATCCTGGCCGACATACGCATCTTCTGCACGGACGACTCTCTCTTTTTAGACCTCCGGGACTCCTTGAAGGAAAGCATCCTGAGACATCTCAACCGCTATCTTATCGCGGATGACGTCGAGATCACAGACCTCACGGGGCAATACGGGATGCTCTCGCTTCAGGGGCCAAAGACGCGTTTCCTTTTGAAGGAGATTTTTCCCCATAGCGAACTCCCGGCAAAGGAGCTTGCCCACGCGGCGTTGCGGCTCGGTGACGCAGAGATCCGAATCGCCCGCTGCACCCACACGGGCGAAGAAGGTTATGATCTCGTCATGGCGGTAAGAGATGTGCTCCCCGCAGTTTCCCGGATCCAGGAAAAGGGGAAACAGTTCTCTCCTGCCTGGATCGGCACCCAGGCTCAGGAAATCCTCCGCGTCGAGGCAGGAATCCCTCGCTATGGCATCGACATGAGTGACGATACTCTGCTACTCGAAACCGGACTCGACAAGGCCGTGAGCTTTCAGAAGGGCTGCTACCTGGGTCAGGAGGTAGTGGAAAGAGTCCGCTCCCGGGGCCATGTGAATAAAAAACTGGCGGGAATGGTCCTAGAGGGAGACGCCCCGGCCGAGCATGGGAGCGCGATCCGCGCGGATGAAAAAGAGATCGGACGGGTGACAAGTTCCATATTTTCGCCCGCTCGAAATCGCCCTTTAGCCCTCGGCTACGTGCACCGCGACTACCTCCAGCCCGGCACACGGGTAGCTATCGTAAGCAATAGCAAAACAATTCCAGCGCTAGTTTCCGCGCTTCCCTTTTATCCGCCCTCTTGAATCCCCTTAGTCGCCGGGATAAATATACCGCAACCCTGCATCCCTTATCTTTATACCTTATCGAGCTCGGCCAATAGCTCCTTGTTTTCTGGAATTCCTTTTTCGTACTCCTTGCGGAAACGCACAATCCCCTGCTTATCGATGATGAATACCGCCCGCTTGGGATAACCCTCGGGTCTCAGACAATCATACAGCGCGCAAGCGGCGCCATGAGGGTAAAAATCCGAAAGCATGGGATAGCCAATGCCCCCCATCTTTTCCGCAAAGGCCTTGTGGGCAAATACGGAATCAACGCTCACGCTCAGAACCTGAGCGTCTTTGGCCTCAAAGCTCTTTCGATCCGCTTCGAGGTTCTTTAGCTCCTGCTGTCAGCCACCGGTGAAATCCAACGGATAGAAAGCCAGCACCACATGCTTCTTTCCGAGAAAATCCTTCAGCCCCACCTTTTGATCTCTGGAGACCGGCAGGCTGAAATCCGGGGCCTTCTCCCCAACATTAGGTATTGCCATAGCTGAAAACCTCCTCGGGCGCTTTTTTTATCAGGTTTTTGCATTGAGGTAAAGCTTCAGATAATCCCGCAGGGCATCTTTGGTGCTCTCAAATCCCAGTTCCTCCCAAGGGATCTCGGCCGCGCTGAAAGTGCGGGCTTCCACCGATTCATCACATGCCCGCAACTCCCCTCCGATGACCTCGGCGGCGTATACCACGATAACGTTAGGGGAATTCGGATAGGAGTAAACATCCAAGAGCCCGCAGAGCCGCACCTCCACGTTGGCTTCTTCCTGCGTCTCCCGAATGGCTGCATCCCGAACGCTCTCGCCCCGGTCCACGTAGCCCCCGGGAAAAACCCACGTGCCTATAGCCGGCTCCACGCCCCTACGCAGCAAAGCCACCCGCCCCTCAATAGTGAAAATCGTTGCCGCAATAACTTTAGGATCGAGGTAGAATATGAAAGAACACCTTAGACACACCAGCCGTTCCGGCTCTATGACCTTCAATTTTCGCTTTTCCAGACCGCCCCCGCAGCGGGGGCAGAAGCGATACTCTACATGGCCATGCGCGTGCCCTTCTTCCTCGCTCATGCTACCTTTACTACCGCAGTTTGGCTTGAAACAAAAGGGCAGATTAGATAAGGGTTAGCCGTGCTTCGAGCCATCATTTTCGACTTCAACGGCATCCTTGTCGACGACGAACCCATTCATCTGGAGATGTTCCAGAAAGTCCTTAAAGAGGAGGGCATCTCGCTCGGCGAGAAGGATTATTATGCCCGCTATCTTGGTATGGACGACCGGGGTTGCTTCAAGACCGCTTACGACGAGCACGGAAGGAAAATCGATGAAGCCTCCCTTGCCGGGCTCATCAGACGCAAAACGCGTTATTACCGCGACACAATACAAAAGCGGATGATCGTTTTTCCCGGGGTGAAAAAACTGCTCCCCGATCTCCACGCTCAATTCCCCCTGGCCATAGCATCCGGCGCCTTAAGGAGCGAGATTGAACTGATATTAGAAAGTATTACCTTAAGAAACTACTTTCAAGCTATTGTCAGCGCAGAAGATGTTAGTGAAGGAAAACCACACCCTGAAATCTTCTTGAAGGCCCTGAGCTTCCTGAATCAGAAAAATGTCAGCAGCCGGCCTATCCTTCCCTCGGAGTGTCTGGTCGTGGAGGATTCCAAGGAGGGTATCCTGGGCGCCCACCGCGCCGGGATCAAGTGCTTGGCGGTCACGAACTCCCACCCGGCAGAAGAGCTGAGAGAGGCCGAAGCCGTCGTGAAAAGTCTAGAAGAGGTCACCATTCCCTTCTTGGAATCCTTTTTTAAGTAGCCAGTCGACAGTAAGCGGTAGGCAGCAAATCCCCTTTTTTGCTCCACTGCCTGTTGCCTCTTGCCTCTCGCCTTCCGCCTATTTGTATGGTGTTCTCTGCGGTCTCACGGTGATTTCCACCGGGCAGCAGCTTGGCGCGCAGGTTAAAATGAATAAAACCGCTTGGGCGATATCTTCAGGACGGATCATTTTGCTCCTATCCAACTTACGCGTGGGCGGGATCAATGGAGTATCGACAAAGCCGGGGAGAATCACCGCCGCTTTGATCCCATATTCTCTGACTTCCTCGTAAAGCGACTCTGTAAAACTTATGAGGCCCGCTTTCGAGGCCGAATAGGCGGCCGTGTTGGCCTGACCCGACTTCCCGGAAATGGAGCCGATGTTAATAATGGCGCCCGCTCTTTTCTCAATCAGCGTTGGCAAAATCAACTGACTCAGAACCATTGGCCCCCGCAGGTTGACCTGAAAGGTCCGATCCCAATCCTCCACTTTGGCCTTAGTAATGGCAGAATGTCTGCCCCAGCCCGCATTGTTGATGAGATAATCGATCGAGCCCCAGCGCTCCAAAGTCTCTTTGACGAGCTGTTCCATTTCCTCATCGCGCGTAAGATCGGTCGGGACAACCAGCGCCTCTCCCTCCTCCCGGCGGATCTCCTCGCCCACTGCCAGCAATTCAGATTCATTACGAGAGGCCAAGGCCAGACGCGCACCTGAGCGGCCTAGCAGGAGGGATATCGCCCGACCGATACCCCTGCCAGCGCCAGTAACAATAGCAACCTTTCCGGCCAATGGCTTCATAAGAATTAACCGATCGACCCTTGCTTCCCTGTTGCCTTCTTAGGTTAATGGGACGGCTTAGGCGACACAAAGACAAGCAGAACGAGCCGGCCAGGCCCTGGGTTGCTGACACCGTGCCTCTGCCCGGAGCATGCTATAGCGATTTCCTTTTCCTGGAGGTCCCTTTCTTCCTGACCAATCTGGAAGCGCCCCTTCCCTTCGAGGACAAGATACACCTTGTCCGAGCCCTCGTGCGCGTGCGGATTTTGGGCTTGGCCCGGCTCCAGACAATAAAGATCACAAAAGAACCTATCGGTTTCAAAGACGCTGTTCTTCTTCATCTTATCTGGCGTAAACTGCGTGACTTCCGCAATCTTCTTGAAGTTTTCCATATCCCTCTCCTAGAAAACAGAGAACGCGATTCGCAAATTGTATCACAGGCAAGATACCATGCAAAAGCCAGCGAGATCTGATAGTTTATTTGTATGCTTTGTGTCCTCGTCCGCTACCACGAGGTGGCGCTGAAAAAGGGTAACCGCCCCTATTTCGTCGAGCTCTTGAAGAGAAATTTAGCCTCCTCTGTAAGAGACCTCGGCTTTGAGGAGATCAAAAGCCTGCCTGGCCGCCTGTTGCTGCGCTTGGGCGACGGAGCCGATCATGAAGAGATCCGCCGCCGGATCGCGTGGGTCTTCGGCGTGGCCAATTTCTCCTTTGTGGAGCGAACTTCACCGGATCTCGATACTCTCCAATCGAGTATCCTGGAAACTATCAACGGCCAGGGCTTTGCCTCCTTCCGTATTGATACCAAGAGAGCTGATAAAGATTTTCCTCTCACCTCTCCGGAAATTAACCGCAAGATCGGCGCGGCAGTTAAGGAAAAGAGCGGCGCCCGAGTTGATCTCAAGAATGCAGAACTCACGATTTCGATCGAGATTCTCCCGCGCGACGCCTTTTTTGGTTTCGACAAAATCTCCGGGGCTGGGGGCTTGCCGGTAGGCGCCAGCGGACGGGCTGTCTCTCTTATCTCCGGCGGGATCGATTCTCCGGTGGCCGCTTATCGAATGATGCAGAGAGGCTGCCGGCTGATCTTCGTCCATTTCCACAGCGCGCCCTACCTGGATAAAACCTCACAGGAGAAAGCGCGGCAGCTTGTCCAACTCCTTACCCGTCATCAGTTCACCTCCCGCCTCTATCTGGTCCCATTCGGCGAGATCCAGCGCCAAATTGTCGCTACCGTGTTAAGGCCCTTAAGGGTCGTGCTCTACCGCAGGATGATGATGCGGATTGGGGAATCAATTGCGAGGAGGGAGAAAGGAGGCGCGCTGGTAACCGGCGAGAGCCTCGCCCAGGTCGCCTCTCAGACTTTAGAAAACCTGGCGGTCATCGAAAAAGCCACGACCCTGTCTATTCTGCGACCCCTTGTGGGCATGGACAAGCAGGAAATCATCGACCAGGCGCGCAGGATCGGCACTTTTGAGACCTCCGCGATACCGGATCAGGACTGCTGCCAGCTCTTCGTGCCCAAGCATCCCGCAACCAAAGCGAAGCTCGCTGATGTGGAAAACGTCGAATCCAGGCTGGACATCCCAGGAATGACCCAGCTTGGAGTCGAACAGGCCGAGAGAGAAGAGTTTAGCTTCCCTGCTTAACCCATGTCCCGCCGACTCTCGACTTGTCTTGCAACGTGAAGCACTACCACCCCGTCGCCCTTCTCCACCTGATCCAGTTTAAACCGTAGCCATAAAAAAGGCTGACAGCAAAATTGAAATAAGGAATTGCTATATCAACCTGGGGTAAGCTTTCAGGCAGAGATGGACATTTCCTCTGCCTTGGATTATATGGGATTTGATCTAATTGCGAAAAGGATGGGCCAAAAGTAGTCCCTTAAGAGATAAGGAGGGCTAACGGATGCCAATCGAATTCAAGGAAAAGGTCATGCCACAGAGCTGTGCTGTGGTCTTGGTGGACCTGCAAAATGATTTTTGCCACCCCAATGGCGCATGGACAAAGGTTGCGGCCGATCCAGATCTATCAAAGAGAGTGGAGTCTATCCATTCCTTTCTTCCTGAGGCGCGTGCCCATGGGGTGCCGGTTCTGTTTCTCCGTACTATCTACAATGGATGGACCATCTCGCCACCGATAGAGGAGTGGTGGAAGAAGCTGGGGACCGGGCCTACCTGCATCGAGGGGAGTTGGGGCGCTGAGTTTTATCAGGTGGTACCGGAGGAAAGGGATCGCGTTGTCAACAAGTATCGCGCTTCGGGATTCTTGGAGACCGACTTGGACCTGACCCTCAAGGCCAAGGAAGTGCGGACTCTGCTCCTCGGTGGCGTGGGGGTCTGGGGTGGGTTCTTCGATACCGCGCGCGACGCGCTCGCCAAGAACTACTATGTGTTTCTGCTCGAGGACTGCATCGCGGGGGGAAAACCTCAGGAAAGGTCTATGCTGATTGAACTCTTCCGACGCTATCACAGTGAGGTTGTCACGTCCCGTAAGATAGTCGAGGCTTGGAAGTCCGCCTAGTATCTCATCCGGGGACTATGGAAACCCCTCAGGCGAAGCATATTTGTCATTCTGAGGCGAAGCCGAAAAATCCTTTGCCTAGGGTTCGGACAAGTCTCTCAAGACCCTTCGCAAAGTCTATCCTGAGGGAGCGAAGGACTCAGGGTGACTCACCCGGCGGGTGGTTTCGGGCGGTTTGCTGCGGATAAACGGGGCATCGGATTCTTCCAACAGAGAGGAACACAATGGCGGTAAGCTTGAAAGAGAGAGTGGATCCCAAGCAGGCCGTGCTTGTGATATTAGACATGCAGAAGGGTTCTTGGCCTCCCAGAAGCGGCCGACTTGGAGGACAGGAGATTCTGCCTGAGCTTACTTCCCTTATCGAAGCGGCCCGGGAGGTTCGGTTGCCGATCATCTTCGTGCGCAACACACATAGCGAATGGACCGACACCAAGAGCCGAATCGAGCAGACGGAGGGTATAGGGGTAGATTATCGAACCCGCTATTGGGAAGGGACTCCGGGCGTGGATTTCCTGGAAGGGCTGAAACCGGAACCAAGCGACCTGATCTTTGTAAAACACTCCTACAGTCCCTATGCTCACGGTCCGCTGGATCTTGTTCTTAAAAGCCGCGGGATCAGAACTCTCCTTCTCACCGGGGGGAGTGTTTTAGGCGCGGTGGAGACCGTTGCGAAGGATTCTATGGTCAGAGGCTATAACGTGGTGGTTGTCAAGGACTGCGTCCATCCCAGCTCCGGCCCCATTCATGCAATGGTCGTCGATTATGTAAACAGGCATCTCGGGATGGCAGCTTCATCCGAGGAGATCATGGCCTGCTGGCAGGCCTGATGGGCGAGAGAGAAATGGATTAAAGGAGGTGCAAGATGCTCTATGGTTTCCTAAGAATTGTCATTGTGCCTGCTATCTGGTTATGGGTCACCGTTTTGCCTGGGGCAGCTGCCCAGCCCGGTCCCGGGCTGCTCAAAGCCAAACAGTCTGCAGAAGCTAAGGGATACAGGTTTCTTACAAGCCGCGACGAAATAATCGCCAGGGCAAAGAAAGAGGGACAACTAAGGGTCCTCTATGGTGTGTATCCCGCTACTTATAAAGGTTTTGCCGAAACGTTCGTTAAAAAGTATCCATTTATAACCATACAACGCGCGGAAGAGATCACCGGTAGCGACGCCTCACAACGTTTCGTTCAGGAGCTTCAAGCCGGCATAGCCGGTGAGAAATGGGACGCTATCTATCTGTCGGGGCCCTTCTACAACAACTATCTATCCCACTTGGCTAAGTTCGACATTGCGGGTATGGCAGCCGAGGGAGTACTACAGATTCCGAGCCAGATGATTGACCCGGATAACCGCGACATCGTTGCCGCGGGGAGCGCCCTCGACGTCATTGCTTACAATCCGCGCCTGCTCCGCCGTGACTTGATCCCCAGAACTTGGGAGAATCTGCTCAGGCCCGAACTCAAAGGGAAAAAATTCGTCATGGACATAGATCCTGCGGCCGTCGCGGCCTTGACTCCGGCGTGGGGGTTGGAGAAGGTTCTGGACTTTGCACGCAAAGTAAGAGAACAGGAACCTATTTGGGGCCGCGGCCATTCTAGAATGCTTGCGAGTCTTGCTGCCGGGGAGTACGCGCTGCACGGAGGTACGAACTACAATTCGGTGATGCGGTTAAAGATGAAAAACCCCAAGGCTGACGTTGAACCGGTCCTTGCCGAGCCGGTTCCGGCGAGACTCCATGAAGCAACCGGCATACTTGCTGGCGCAAAGAACCCTCACGTGGCTCTGCTCTGGATTGAGCACATGACGACCCCGGAGGCGCAGAAATTTTTGGATGAAGTGGAACCTTACAAAAGTTCCATCTTTGCACCCGGGTCGATTCTAAAGAAAGACGTGGAAGGCAAGAAGGTATCCGTTGCTGCCTGGCGGTTTTTCGTTGAACGCGGGGAGATCGAAAAACAAATAGTCAGAGCCTACGGATTCCCTTCGACGGAGCGAAAATAGTCCTGGCGTAAGATGAGCTATTTGTTCGAACAGGTTGAGTCGTGATCGTTTGCCATGGGAGATTGTTCCAACTCTTGGCTACCGCACTCACGTTTCTCCGTTCGGGAACGTCTGTCGTTGCGCAGGGGAAAAAACTGCTGGCAATCCGCCATGACTCCACTTGATACATGGAGTAATATGCGCGACTCACTGAGGAATTGTGCAAGCTTTCTTCGTAACAGTACTCAGCAGCTTGAAGCGACTCGCCGACCTTAGCAATTTCCATTTTGAATTCTACAGGGATTTTATACGATAAGTAAGGAGCCTAGTAAGGGCTTTTTTGGAAGGACTAATCTATGGACCGTTTCTTCTTCATCGCCGGATCAATCTCAGCCTTTCTAGCTGTCGCCCTCGGGGCCTTTGCCGCGCACGGGCTGAAGACAAAGCTCCCTGCGGAGATGTTCAACATCTTTGAGGTCGGCGCGCGCTATCACATGTACCATGCCCTGGCCCTGCTAGCAGTCGCCTGGGCTTCATCCCGCTGGCCCGCAGGAAGTATCACCGCAGCCGGATGGCTATTCCTGGCCGGGACCGTCATCTTCTCCGGCAGCCTCTACCTCCTCAGCCTGAGCGGGATACGCTGGCTCGGCGCGATCACGCCGATCGGTGGGCTCGCCTTTCTGCTCGGCTGGCTGCTACTTGCATGGGGGATATTGCACGCAAACTAATACAAACACATTCAGTAATGTTTTTTCCATCACGGGCAGAATATTAGAAACAACACTCGTCGATCCATAGTGGGTCCTGATTGCCGTCCGCGGGAGCACAGCAGACTATTTTCTCCGCTCTTCCACTTTAGGAAATCCGAAGGCCTCAACGATTTTCCCCATCCTCCTCGAGGTTAAGTTGTAGGTATCCCAGCTGTTAATCGACACTTTCTTTCCACTTGTCGCTCTCTCTATCTCAGAACCAGGAGCATAAATAGAAGAGTTAAGAGGTTCGTGCTCGTCGATAATCCTCTGCCCTCCTGGGCTGGCCTGGAACTCCAGCCAGAGCAAAGCGGCGTAAGGATGGCGAGCGGTGTTCAATGCCGCTTCCGGCTCCAGGAGCCTTACCGAAACCGGCTCTATAACCTTGCATACCAGCGACTTGGAGAGGTCCTTTCGAAAAGCCCGCGTGCAAGAATTGTAGTTGGTGAGCTGGAATAGGTCGTACTCTCCCGAAACTATGCCGGCAAGCGCTCGAGTGTGGCCGCGTACCCAGATAGGGTCCTGCTCCTTAAGCCTGCGGGCGTAATTTATAACCCACTCTTCGCCCAACGCGACCATCAATCCAGCCATGCCTGCAGGGCGAATGTCCACCAGAAATTTTTTCCCCTTGAGCCCCGGCTTCAAGAAATCCTCCCATTGATTTGGCACCCTCTCCTGTGACACAAGCTTCTTATTATAGGCGATAACGCTAATACCGCTTGATTCAGCCACAATATTACGGTTGTTGGGATCGATCATCCCGGTTGGAATGGATAACACTCCGAGCCTGGCCATGCCCAGGATGTCAAATTTCTTAGCGTGAGCAGCATACTGGTCATAGAAATCTGCAAACAGGTGAAAGCTATCCCAATCCTTCACGGTGCCGGCATTCAGCTCCAGCATGAAACGTTGGGCGGCCTCGGTTCCGGTAATCTCTTCCACGTAGATATCAATAAAGGGATACTTTTGTCGGAAGGCTTTCGCCATCTCCCTAAAGGTGTCCGGGTTGAGGGAGGTGAGGACGCGTAGCGCACCCTCATTCTTGGCCTTTGCCACTATGTCATCGTGGTTAGCCTCAAAGATAAAACCTTTAGCCTCGGATTCCTTTTTTGCCTTGTGCAAATCAGGACCAGCTGAGGCAGCCAAAAGGATCGAGCCGCCAGCGCAGAAAATGAGGAAAAGAGAAAAAAAGAGCTTCCTAAAAAGATTGACCTTCATGTTGCACCTCCCTCAGCAAAAAACCATTACCCTCGATTCCTCCTACAGCCAGGTTCTTGAAAAGCCTCCTTACTCCCATTGGGGGTAGATGTCCAGCCCTGTCTCGAACCCGCCCGCAGGTTGATTGCGACACGCTTCTGGAATATCCTCATGCCGCTAGGACGGCGGAGATATGACTCCGACGAATCGGGGGACGAAGAAGAGTAAGAGTTTGAGGGGGGCGGCGCTTTCAGATATGACATAAGACCGCCTTATCCGATACTCTCTACCGCAAATCATTAGCATGCTCCTCGAGGAGCGCCACGCGGCCACAAAGCCTATAGGTACTCCTGAATTTCTTGCAAGCTCGCGGGGAAAAAAAGGTCTTCGATCTTGGACTTCTTTTTAATCATCCCCTGATCGTACTCGTAGCGCACTACGGCTTCCAGCGCTTTGCGGTTATCTTCCAGATTGTAGGGCCAGGGATCGGGTCCGAAGATCGCCTCCTGCTCCTGCATGAGTTCCTTCACCCATACCAACGCAAAATTGCGCGGATCTTTCATGTGCCGGTAGCAGACTTCCTTCGCCTGCTGGAAGGCCTGGAGGATGCTGACAGCCGCCCAGGGATTTTTTTCCAGGATATCATTTTTGATGACGACCGTGTGCATGATGGGAAAGATGCCGCTCTTTTTATAATAGTCGATCTCAGCCTCTTTAGGATTGGGAAAAAGCAGCGCGACCTTCGGCGAGCGATTTCTGATAGAGGGAAGCGTCTCCGGATAGAGCGCCCCTTCCAACTCGTCCTCCAGCAACATCTGATCAATATTTTTCCTTTTCGGGACGCGCCTGATCCTCATCCATTTCGCCGGCTCAAGCGGTATATCCTCTTCCTCTTGACACCACCACTCGATACTTTTCAGATCCACACCATAATGGTCCTGAAGGATGCCGCGCATCCAAAGGCCCGCTGAGTTCTGCAGCGTATCCAGCCCAACCCTCTTGCCGTTCAGATCCTTCGGCTTCTCGATCCCGCAGTTCGCCCGCTTCACAACGTAACCGTGGCGAAAGCGGCGATGGGGAAAAGCCGGGATCGCGGTGAACGGCCTGTCCTGATCCCGCGCCACCAAATACGCGACCAACGAAAGCTCGCACACATCGAACTCGGCATGACGCAGCATCCGCCCATGCCTTTCCGGCGAGGCCATCGTAAGGACATTGAGGTCGATTCCCGACGGGGTAACCACTCCACCGATCAATGCCCTGAGCAGATCGTAGGCCCCACAGGCCAGGGTAAGTCTGAGTTTTGCCATTCATTGCCTCCCCAGATAGCGACGATACTCCTCCGGGGTGTCGATGTCTATTGTAACCCCTTGGTAGTCCGTGTCGATTTCCAAGGTCCGGTCTCTATGCGAATGGACCACCGCTTTGGCCCCCTGATCCAAAGGCGCGCCGAGCAGCTCGGGGAAAAGCTCGCGGGAGAAGAGCACCGGATGACCCTTGCGCCCCTGGTAGCGCGGCACAATAATGAGCTTTTCGGATTCGTAGAAACGGTCAATCATCTGGTCCACCAGAATCGGGCTTATAAACGGATGGTCTACTAAATGAACCAACACCCCGTCGACTTTTTCATGAGGTCCGAAACTCCGGATGGCGGCAACCAGAGAGGAAAGCTGACCCTTCGCGTAACCTTCATTGACCACAAAGATTACCGGGAGATGGGCCATCTTCTTTTGTATCTCCTCGGCATGATGGCCAAGGACAACGATAATCCTACCCACCTTGGTCTCCTTCAGGGCGTGCACGATCTCTTCTATAAAGGAGACTCCACTGATCGGCAGCAGCGCCTTCGGGCTTCCCATTCTGCTCGACTCCCCGGCTGAAAGCACCACAGCTACAATCATGACTGCCCGTTATCCATATTTTTCTGGGGGTTGAAGCGATCTATTGCGCTCCTAAACCTGGTAACGACCGGAGCTAGGATTCCTTACTTGAATTCTCTGAGGGCAAGGCCATGCACGCGCCGGGAGGAAGCTCGACCCATAGGGTCTCTCCACGGCGCAATTGGAGGGAATGCGGCTGGTGCGTCTGCAAGACGTTCTTGCCAAGCTCGATCGAGCAATCCAGGTATTCGCCGAGGAACATAACCGTAGCTACCTTACCCTCAACCACATTGATCGTCTCGGCTGGCCTTTTTCTATGCAACACGATGCTTTCCGGCCGGACCACCACCACTACATCGGCCCCGGGGGACAAATCGTTCATCAAGCCGCACGCTATCTCCCCCACCTCCGTTCGCACCACGCCCAACCCTTCCCCTTGAACGCGCAACAACCGCCCCCCCAGTTGGTTTGTGGAGCCGATGAACTGAGCCACAAATTGTGTCCTGGGACGCATGTAGATATCTCGCGGCAAGCCCTCCTGAACAATCACCCCGGCGCTCATCACCGCGATGACATTCGACATCGACAGCGCTTCGATCTGATCGTGCGTGACATAGAGCGTGGTGATCCTCAGCCGCCGCTGCAGCTCGCGCAGTTCCACCCGCATGCGCTCCCGCAGCTTGGCATCCAGGTTGCTCAACGGCTCGTCCAGGAGCAGCACCTGCGGCTCCCGGACCAGCGCGCGGGCGAGCGCCAGACGCTGCTGCTGGCCGCCCGAAAGCTGCGTCGCCATCCGTTCTCCCAAATCTCCCAACTCGACCTGTTCGAGAGCGTTGCCTACTTTCTTCCGTACTTCCTCGTTGCGGAAGCGATGTTTGCCCACTCTCAAAGGAAACGCAACGTTCTCAAAGACAGTAAGATGCGGCCAGATCGCGTAGCTCTGGAACACCATCCCGATAGGGCGCCGGTATGCCGGCACAAAGGTCCCATTGATCGAAGAATAAACTTTCGCTCCGGAAACTTCGATTTCTCCCGAATCCGGCTTCTCCAGCCCGGCGATGCAGCGGAGCGTAGTCGTTTTGCCGCAGCCCGAAGGCCCCAGCAGCGTGTAGAACCGCCCGTCCTCCACCTTGAAGGATACCCGCTCAACCGCTTTGACGCTGTCGCCGCGATGCTCCGCAAAAGTCTTTACGAGATCTCGAACCTCTATCACGTTTTACTCCGCCACGGCCCAAAGCCTCAGGCTTGAATTCCAACCCGGCCGGAGAGCTTGTAAAACACCGCAACAATTGTCAGGAGCGTCAGGATCATCAAAATACCTATCGCAGCGACCACAGTGACCTGTCCCTGTTCGAACATGCTAAACAGCAGGATAGAAAGCACTTGGCTTTCACCAGTGGCCAAGAGAACCGATGTCGAGAATTCCCGGAACGAGACAATGCAGATATAAATCCAGCCGGCGGCAAAGCCCGGTCTCAGCAGCGGCAGCGTCACCCGCCTAAAGGTCTCCCACCACGAGGCTCCCGAGGCGGCGGCCGCCTCTTCTAACTCGCTGTGAATTTGAAGAATGGACCCGGACGCCGAACGCATCCCATACGGGATGTACCTCGTCACGTAGGCGATCAACAGAACCCATATCGTCCCGTAGATCGGTATGGGAAAGGCCACATAGAGAAGAATCAGCGCCATGCCGAGCACGATGCCGGGGACGGTGATGGGCACAAAAGCGAGAAAGTCCAGCATCCACGAACCCGGAAGCCGGCTCTTGTAAACGATCCAGGCCACCAGCGAGGTGAGCACCATCGCCGCAGTCGCCGTCATCAGCGCTAGAAGGATGCTGTTCTGCATCGCGCGCCAGAAGGGCCTGAAGCCATACAGGTACTGGTAGTTCTCGAAGCTTAGCTTGCTCAGCGCATCCCAGCTCGGCGTAGCAAAGAACGGCAAAAAAGAAGCCCAGAGCATGACCAGAAAGGGAAGCAGCACGACGATCAAGAAATAGGTCATCAAAAAGCCGAAGCCGACCCAGCGCCACGGTCCGAGATCGAACTGGCGAGGCCTGAAGGCTTTCCCGGTGACCGTTTGAAACCTTTTCCCCTCCCGAGTGGATCTGGTATAAAGCCACACCCCGGCCGCGCTCAACAGCAGCAGACCCACGGCCAGCGCCGCGCCGCGGCCGTAATTCGGAGGAAACTCGTTGAAGGCCAGATAAATCTCGCTGGTGTAAACATAGATTCGGGCCGGTATGCCGATCAGAGCCGGCGTCTCAAAGGACTCCAAAGTGCGCACAAAGAGGATGAGCAAGACGGAGCCGCAAGCCGGCATCAGCAGACGGAGCGTAATCCGGCGCAGGGTCTGCCAGGTACTGGCCCCGGACATCATGGCCGACTCCTCTAGCGATGGGTCCATCGATTTGAAGGCGGCCACCATCATGAGGAAGGCGAGCGGGACCTGCCCGACCGAGTGGGCCCAGATCATGCCTGGTAGCGAGAAAATATTAAACGGCGCCGACTCCAGGCCAAAGAGATACATCAACGCCACATTGATGTAGCCGAACTTCGGGCTCAAGAGAAAGATCCAGGCGATCGATTCCAACACACCTGGAAGAATCAAGGGAACAACGGCGATCGGGATGAAGATAGTCCTCAGCGGCGTGTTCGTGCGCTCGACCAGCCAAGCGAGTATGGTGCCGAGCAGAAAAGTTAGCCCGGCTGAGCCCGCCGCAAAGATAACGGAATTCTTGAATGTCGAATAGGTGTATTCGCTGGTATACGCGGCCTTGTAGTTCTGCAGCGTGAGAGCAAACTCCCGAGGGGCCACCTCCACCTGAAAGCTTCCCACGAAGAGCATGAAAAGCGGCAGGATGGCGAGATAGGTGAGTACCCCTGCCCCTACGAGGGGAACAAGCAAGGCTGGCTCGCGCAGGAGGGGAACCGTGTTTCTAACGTTTCTTGGCAGGGCAATTGTGGACATGGCTCATTGCGTGAGCAGCCCCAGGCTATGGACATGATACATCGCTACCGCAGCTTGAAGATCTCCTTCCAGATCTTCTCGTATTTAGGAAACTCTTTGATGTCGTTGGCGCTGATGGCGTAGATTTTCTGGGTTCGAGTCTTGTCCACCGGCTCCACCTTCGGATGCGCCGGAGTGCGGCCGCCCGTCGCCATCGCCTTCTGCCCTTCCAGACTTGCCATCCAGCGGGCGAACAGCAGCCCGGTGTTCGGATGGGGGGCGTTTTTAAACAGCGCCGTCGCGTTGATGGACGCGATCCCTTCGGTCAGCATGTAATTCACCGGAGCGCCCTTCTTGATTCTCCTTGGGTAGTGATGGGAATAGCAGGTAAAGCAGGCGGCGGCTTGCCCGGCCACAAGAAGCTCTGCGAGCTGGGAGTGGCCTTTGTGGAACTCCACGTTATTGGCCGCGATTTTTTTCAACAAGGCGACAGCCTTCTCGTCGCTCTTGAACTTATACTTTGCCAGAGCCAGGAGAAACTCAAGATCCCTGGGCTCGGCGATCAGCCGGTCCTTCCACCTCGGATCGGCGAAATCGTCGAATTCCTTTGGCTCTTCCTCCTTCTTCACCAGCTTCGTGTTCCAGGCGGCGATAAAGAATTGCAGATCGGAGGAAACCCAGAAGGGGCCCTTCATTCCAACCGGGTATTCCGCGCTTTCAGGAATGGTCGTTTCCAGTAACAGGCCTTGGTCGTGCGCTTGAACGACATTCTCCAAAGGGATCTGCAACACGTCGCCCAGAGTTTTGCCGCCGCGCGCTTCGGCCACCGCCCGGGCCACCAGCTTGTCGGAAGTGGCGTCCACATGGTTGATCTTGATTCCAGGAAAACGCTTTTCGAAAATAGGAAGGATTCTTTCGGCGTTGATCTGCGCCAGCGTCCCGTAGAAGTTAAGCGTGCCGCCCTCCTTCAAACCCTTCTTGTGAATCTCATCAAGGGTTTCGGCCTGCGACACCAGAGGAAAAACAGCCAGAAAAAGGCCGAGGGCAAAGGCCGTCCGGCCGGAAAGCTTCCCGATCACGTTCATCGTCACTACCTCCTTACCGTTTGTTGTCGACAACGTCCCCGCCTTACGTCGGTTCAACTAACACCAAAGATCCCTATGAGTCAAGAATCGGGGACGTAAATTCTCCTCAGAAACTACCTCAGCTTGAATATCTCCTTCCAGACCTTTTCGTATTTGGCGAACTGTTTTATGTCATCGGCGCCAACCGCGTAAATCGTCTTGGGCCGCACCGGCTCCCTGGGCTCGACCTTGGGATGGGCCGGCGTGCGACCGCCCACAGCATAAGCCCTTTGACCCTCCTCCGACTGAGCCCAGCGCCCAAAGAGCCATGCGGTGTTAGGATGAGGCGGATTTTTCATGACAGCAAGCGCGATGATCCCCGCGACCCCTTCCGTAAGCATATAGCCCAGCGGCGCCCCTTTCTTGATCCGGCTCGGATAATGGTGCGAATAGCAGGTAAAACAGGCTGCTGCCTGGCCAGCCACCAAAAATTCCGCCAGTTGCGAATGGCCTTTGTGAAACTCCACGTTGTTGGCGGCAATCCTTCTGAGGACATCTCGCGCCTTCTCGAGGCTCTTGTGCTTGTGCGTCAGCCCTATGAGGATCTCCGCATCCCTGGGCTCAGCAATCAGCCTGCCTTTCCATTTCGGATCCGCAAAATCATCAAGTGACTTAGGCTCTTCTTCTTTTTTTACCAGGTTCGTGTTCCACGCGCCCACGAAAAATATGACATTGTTCGCTATCCAATAAGAGCCTTTTAAATTATTTGGATACTCAGATGCCTCGGGGAGAGGTTTCTCCGAGAGCAGGCCTTGCTCATAAACCTGCACGACGTTCTCAAGTCCGAATTCCAGGACATCGGCGATCACCCTCCCTCCGCGGGCCTCGGTGATGGCGCGAGCGGCAAGCTTATCGGAGGTCGCATCCACGTGGTTGATTTTGATGCCAGGAAAACGCTTCTCGAATACCGGGTAAATCTTCTCCGCATTGATCTGCGCAAGGGAGCAATAACAGTTGACAACCCCCTCTTCTTTCAAGGCCTTCTTGTAGACCTCGTCGATGCTCTCGCCACCTACAGGCGCTTGGGAGAACAACAGCGCAAAACCGGCCACCAAGCTGCAAAGAGCCGTAACGCTGAAACGTCTTGCTTTTCCCATAAAAGTCTCCTTTCTATCGATAAACTTGGATCTGTCGCCCATTTTATGGAAAACTCCGCCTTCCCTGCCTTTTAGACGATCACCCCAAAGAGATAATCACAGGGCGTTGCCATTAACGCCCCAGACCAAACGCTTCTTGGGGGTTTCAGCCTTCCGCGATGACCCCCCTCCCTACAACAATAGTTGTAGGTCGTCAATACCCCCCCGCCCGCCGTCTGCCTAGTCAACGGTGGCGATTCTTGACAGCCGGGCATGCAGACTCTATGGTGGGGAGAATTCTTAGCCAAGCGAGGGAAAAGAGATGATCGAAGGACTCCAAGGCAAAGTCGTGATCGTCACCGGAGGAGGACATGGTATCGGCAAAGCGTACTGTCTGGGGTTCGGACGCGCCGGTGCCCGCGTTGTCCCGGCCGATATCGACGGGCCCGCCGCCGACCGGGTAGCCGCCGAGGTGAGCGGGAAAACGGAAGGGAAGTCTCTGCCGGTTCGAGTAGATGTCGCGAACGAGGAATCCACCAAGCAAATGGCCAAAGCGGTTCTGGAGCGCTTCGGGCGAATCGATGTCTTGGTCAACAACGCCGCCATCTTCGCCACCATCCCGATGAACCGGGGCGAGATCGAATCAATCAACCCCGAAGAGTGGGACCGCTTGATGGCGGTCAACCTGAAGGGGCTCTTTTTTTGCGTCCGTGCCGTGCTGCCTTCCATGCGCGCTCAGAAGTCTGGCAAGATCATCAATATCTCTTCGGGCACGGCGTTAACCGGCAGTCCGGGGCGCATCCACTATGTGACCTCCAAGGCCGGAGTTATCGGTTTCACCCGTACTCTGGCGCGCGAGCTCGGCGATGACAACATCCAAGTGAACGCCATCGCCCCCGGCTCGACCCTCTCCGAAGAAAACCCAAGCGAGGAAATCATCCGCATGCGCCAGGCAAGGGTGCGGGACCGAGCCCTCAAGCGTGTTCAGATGCCGCAGGATCTGGTCGGCGCCATGCTCTTTCTCGCCTCTCCCCTGAGCGACTTCATCACCGGCCAGACAATCGCGGTAGACGGCGGGGGCGCGATGCTGTGAAACCGCGAAAAAGCGGCAAAGATGCGTCCCAGGGAGGAAAACTATCAGACTCCACGGGAACCTGATGACTTTTGTACGCCAGGCACATAGATAAGGGAAAACACGATGAATCAAACTCAGAGAGAATTTATCGTAGGAACGGTCCACCCGACGAACCGGCCGGGAGCGGCAAGAGATCAGCAGCTCGACGACAGCCTGCCTCCCGGCATCCGGCATATCAGCCTTACGATGAACTTTACGCGCGGCACCGAGGATGAGTTCGCCGCTTCGATGCCGGGTTACGAGGCGAAAGTGGCGGAGCTTGCAGGGATGGAGGCGGACCTGATCCGTCCCGGCGGCGCCCCGCCCTTCATGCTCCTTGGCTTCGAGGGGGAGCGGCAGATCATCCGGGGGTGGGAGAAGAAATACGGCGTCCCGATGTTTACCTCAGGGCAGAACCACGTCCTTGCTCTGAGAACACTCGGCATCCATAAGTTCATCGGCGCGAGCTATTTTCCCGAAAAGCTGAACGGCGTCTTCGCCCGTTACTTTACCGAGGCTGGGTTCCGGGTGCTGGCCATGGAGGGTATTCAGGTGCCCTTCGCCGACGTGCCCACGCTCCCGCCCATGCAGGTCTACGACCATATAAAAAGAGTATTTGAGAAGCACCGGGACGCCGAAGGGATTTATCTGCTCGGCTCCGCCTGGAAGACCCTCGAAATCATCGACCAGCTAGAGCAAACCTTGGGCGTGCCTGTGGTCCACCCTGCGCCAGCGCGCTGTTGGGAGACGCAGATCCGGCTTGGCTTCCGCAAGCCGGCTTCCGGCTACGGCCGGCTTCTGGCCGAGATGCCGGAGGCCGCGCCTGCATAATTAAACTCATCAGCATCCTGTCCAGGCTGTTTTTTTATAGCGGCCATGATGTGCCAGTGACAGCATCCCCCCGGCGTCACGTTGATCGCGGTCGCGCTTACCCCGGCCTCGCGCAGCACGCGCCAAGCCGCCGCCTCATAGATCGGCGCGCTCAGCCAAATATTTTTCCACGGCATGTGAAGGGCGTAGCAAACCGCGTCACGCCGGCGCATCACTGCCTTAATTTTCACGCGGGGGTTGTAATGCACTCCACCCATCAGCCGGTTAAACTCGCAGAAGGGGCCCTCCGGCTGGCTCCAACCCTCGGGAAGGATCTCCCCTTCCAACACGATTTCCGCCTCCGCGATGCATGGGACCGGAATTGTCTCGCCTGGGGCCAGGGCGAGAGCTTCACCCCGTAGCCCGCGTAAGGCGAGCTCATTTGTCCCGAGAGGCGCCTTGAAGGTATCAGCGGCTTTCCCTTGACAAGCCATTTTGCTTTCAGTACGCAGTTGAGCATGAAAGCCTCTTTTGGACTGACTCTGGCGAATCGCGGCGTCATTATTGGCGCCGTCAAAGCGAGCGATCTTATTGACATGGCAATGCGAGCCGAGGCCTCAGGCGCCTTTGACGCGGTCTGGGTCGGGGACAGCCTGCTGGCGAAGCCACGCCTTGAGTCCGTTACCCTGCTTTCCGCACTGGCGGCCGTTACCAAAAAAGTCCGGCTCGCCGTCGGCTGCATGGCAACGTTCCCGCATCGCCATCCGGTACTCTTCGCCCAGCAATGGGCAAGCCTTGATGTCCTGTCCGGCGGCCGCAGCTGGCTCACCGTTTGCCTGGGCGGTCCCAACGAGCAGAGCGCGGCGCAGGCGCGCGAGCATGCCGTCATGGGCATCAAGGCGGGCGAGCGCATGGCCCGCCTCGAAGAAGGAATTGTCATTCTGCGCAAGCTCTTCGCCGAGAAAAGGGTGACTCACTACGGTCGCTTTTACCGCTTCGAGGATGTGACGCTTGAGCCGAGACCGGCGCAGCAGCCCTGCCCTATCTGGATCGCCAGCAACCCCACAGGCCTCACCTGGAAAGACGGCGCGAGCGCCCCTCAGGCGGCAATCGAGCGGAGCTTCCGCCGCGTCGCCCGCTACGCCGACGGCTGGATGACCAACAAGGTGAGCCCGAAGCAATTCAGACACCAATGGGCACGCATCCTGGAGATGGCGCGCGAGGAGGGACGCGATCCGGCGAAGCTGGGAAACGCCCTCTACCACAACATCAACATTCAGGAAGATCGCAAGCTGGCGCTCCAGGAGAGCAAGGCCTTTCTGGACAAATACTACACCTCGAACTTTAGCGCCGCCTTTGTCGAAGGATTCACGACCGTAGGGAATTCAAAGCAGTGTATTCAGGAGCTAAAGGATTACTTTAATGCTGGGATCGAGCACATCACGCTTCGCCTCACCTCCTGGGATCAACGCGGCCAGCTCAGCCGCTTCGTCAACGAAATAGTTCCCGCGTTCGCCTCCTAAATCCCCATGCTCCTCGGCATCGACCACATCGTCATTGCCGTTCGCGACCTCGAGGAGGCGGCGCAGGACTACCGCGAGGTCGGCTTCACTGTCGTCCCGGGCGGCAAGCATCCCGTGGGCACTTACAACGGCTTGATCTCCCTGGCCGACGGCTCCTATATCGAGTTGATCTCGTTCTACCGAGACAATCCCGAACATCGTTGGTGGAGGGCGCTTCAAAGAGGCGGGGGACTGGTCGACTTCTGCATGCAGACCGACGACCTGGTTGGAGATACCGCGAAGCTGCGCAATGCCGGCGTGAATATCGATGATCCTGTTCCCTGGTCGCGCGCCCGGCCGGACGGCTACCAGCTCAAGTGGCTGCTCTCTCTTGCCCGCGAGCCGCATCGGGGCGTAGCGCCTTTTCTGATCCAGGACGAGACGCCCAGGAGCGAACGGGTCCCCCAGAGGTTCGATCACCAGAACGCCGCTCGCGGAATCGGAACTATCACCGTAGCCGTGGATGATCTCCCTAATGTCGCAGGGTGGTATAAGAGCGTCCTGGGTTATGATGGAGCGGCAGTGCGGCGAGAGGAGCTAAACGCTGCGGGTTTGCGATTTACAATCGGCCCTCACACTTTTGAATTCGTCAAACCTGTTACCGACAATAGCCCTCTCACTGACTGGATGAAAGCGCACGGCCCATCCCCTTTCTCCACAACGCTGCGGACAAGCTCCAACAGGCTTGGCCCTCTGGACAAAACCCTCACCCACGGCGCCGCGTTGTCGTTTGAATGAAGGAGTACGAATGAGAGGCGTTGAGCGACCAATCAGATAGAGGAATATCGAAATACCCTTTTTTCGCCTGAAAGGATAAGCTATAAGGAACATACCGCACCTAGAGAGGACTCTTCGATATTGATCTTTAGCTCCCTGCGCAACCGCAACTACGCCCTCTTCGTGTCGAGCGATTTTTTGGGTTCCATAGGCCAGTTTGTCCGTGAGGTCGCGGTTTACTGGTACGTTTACGAAATCACGTCGTCCGCCATAGTTCTCGGGGTTTTGGGTCTTTGCGAATCGGTGCCGCGGCTAACGCTAGCCCTTTTCGCTGGCGCTCTTGCCGATCGTTACAACCGCGTCCGAATTCTCCAGCTTATTCAATTTCTCTCGGCGATCCCGGTTTTCATCATGTCCCTACTCTATTACCTCGGGACTCTGGAGGTGTGGCACATTATCGTTCTGGAAGTGCTGGTCTCGGTCGCCAAAAGCGCCAGTCCATCAGCCACGCAGTCACTCATCCACGAGCTGGTGCCCGAGAAGCAGATTATGAATGCGGTTGCCTTGTCCTCGGCTGCCTTCAATGCGGCGCGTGTCGTGGGGCCTTCATTGGGAGGCACCTTGATACTGTGGATTGGCGTCGGGGGCTGTTTCTTGCTCGACGGGATTGTCCTTTTGATCGCCGGCCTAGAGCTGCTTTTGATTCGGCACTCAGGACCAACACTGGATAGCGCCAATCAGAACTTCATGAGCGAGATCAAAGCAGGGTTACATTACATTAGGCATGCACCGACCATTTTGGCGATCATGGGGATTGCATACACCATGACTATCCTGGTCGGAACCTACCAGCGTTTCTTGCCTGTCTTCGCCAAGCACGTCTTTCAAGTCGGGCCGGAAGGGTTGGGTTTGCTAATGTCCGCGCCCGGCGTAGGCGCCATGTTGACCTTGTTGGTGCTGGCAGGGCGCGGCGAGAAGGGCGACACGAGGAAGCTGGTATGGGTGATGGGGATTCTCAGTTCGGCAACTATGATCTTTTTCTGTATGTCACGCAATCTCTTGATCGGCTTGATCTTCCTGGCTCTGATAGGTGCCAGCCAGATCGGCTTTCGCACCACGGCGCGGGTAGTAATTCAGTATGACGTGCCCGTGGAGCTGTTGGGCCGGGTAACAAGTGTTTTTGGGATCGACCGCGGGTTGCAGTCCCTTGGTTCAGTATTGCTGGGCGCTCTTACAGCGGCCTTCGGCGCAGCATTGGGGCTTGGCACTGCCGCAGTCGTATCGCTTCTGGTGACCCTGGTCTTATACTTTTTTCTTAAGCCGCCGCGCGGGGCCGCGTGAAACCACCACAAGGGAAGCACAGCGCCTTCATAATATCGAGCTAAGCCAGTTATTTTGCAGGATTTCAGATAGGACAAGGGGGGGGAGTCTGGGTTAGGCACGACAGTCTAAACAATCTCGCACAACTTAGCCTTTTGGTCTCCTAATCGCGGGTCCCGACGCCTCGCGTCGTACTTCTTCTACGGTAGCTTTTTATGGCCGCACCCTATAATATTCGGCTTAACAGATACCGACGATTCTTTTTATCAGGGGGTGGCGCTTCTTTTTCTACTCTAATGAGGCAAACGAGCCCATTCACATCCATTGCCAAAAGGCGGAAAAGGAGTGTAAATATTGGCTGGATAGAGCTAACTTCGATGTGGAGGAAGTCTATAGCTACAGGATGACTGGCCGGGACAAAAGGGAGGTCAAAAGAATAATTTTCCAGCATTTTGACTATATTGAGGCCGAATGGGACAAGCTTCAGAGGAAAAGAAAGTGAAAAAATACCACGAGATAGCTAACATCCGTTTTGATAAGCACTTTCTCCTGATCAGAGTTGACGGAAAGGCCTATAGAATCGATCTGCGCCGCTTTTCGAGAAAGCTTGCGTCAGCGGACGAACGGACAAAGATGAATTATGTTTTGTCCCCCTCGGGCTACGGCATCCATTGGCCGGAGCTGGACGAGGATCTTTCCATCGATGGCATGATCAAAACGGCGGACATAAGGAAAACGGGTTAGAAGGCGGGTTAGTGAAAGTGATAGAGTGAGTGATAGACTTATAGAAATTTCCTGCTGACCTAAAGGCGCCGAGAAAACTCAAACCGCCCCAGCGATCCCGTGTAAGCGCCGAGACGCCCACTGCTCTCTTTTTGGCCGAGACATTATCCGATAACGACGTGCTACCTCAAATTCTCAAAAAGTAACTTATGCCGCTTTTTTCTTCTTGAGGGTGAGCTCGACCTGATAGCCGGCCAACTCGGCAAGACGAAATAGCTGGGCGATTTGTTTGGAGACGCGGTTCTCCTGGAGGAGCCGTACTACCTGAGATGGGGAGGTGTTGAGAGCATCGGCGAGGACGCGAACCGACAGCTTTGATCCACCCAGCTTATCCTTGAGCGCCTTCTTCAACTGGTTGATCGGCGACCAGTCATAGCTTGGATCACAATAATACAGGACCAGATCCGCCGGAAAATCTCCTCTGGAGCCGTCTTCAAGCGCAAACGAGGCCGCCTGGTTGCCCAATTCCCGATCGATCGTGATCAACGCAAAACGATTCTTGCTGCCAATCGCTTTATTCTGGAATACGGCAAAGGGGAGGTTGTATTTCTTTGCTCTCCTTCCCTCTACCAGGACGATCTCAAGCACGTTTCTCCGATAATTCGGCTTGATCTCCTTGAACTTTGGATTTCTCATAAAATGCCTTCTTTCCTCAGGGCTTCGAGCGCCTTCCTCGCCTTGGGTGTCATCTTACCCTCCATCACGGTCCAAGACTCGATGTCGAATTTGAGAAGCCTCTTGCGGTCCTCAAAAATATGGACGTGCTTCGGGTCGTGATCCGTCGAATAGAGAACCACGATAACCCCGTGACGTTTCCATCGACTCATGTATGTGTATCCTATTTCGGATACGCTTGTCAAGCTCCGCCAGAGTTACGATCGACACGAAGCCGGGAACCTAGCAGCAGGGTCCAAACTTCCAGATCTCGACTTTCTTTCCAAATGGAAGGAATGCGGTTTTCTTGCGTTTAGAGCCCGCCTAACGTCGGCGGCTAAACAGGAGTCAGCGGGGCTTTTTTTTGCCGCCCTTCACGAGAGTAAGACCGGTGCCTTTTCTAAGCTTCAACTCGTTTATGAGACATTCCCAGTCGATAAGCACCAGGTAGTCTTCAGGGGAGCTGGATTCACAGTCGTAGCTTTTCAAAAACTTGACGAAGCTTCCGTATCTCTTCTCGTGGGCCTTAATCTTCTTCTGAATTTCTTTCAGGGAAAGAGACGAATAATCGACTTCCTTCTCTCCCTCGGTCCCCCGTATCGCTAGCACACGGCTCATACGCTTATCTCCTTAATGGTCGGCAAGACTCTGTCAATGATCTGCCTTAGCTCCTCTTCCCCCTTCCTGGGATCTTTAAATGGAGTAGCGAGCTTGACGTGCAGATGCGGAGCAAGGGTCTTCCTTCCCTTCTTGATTTCGTGACTGTCATAGCGCACTTCGTCGTACCATCCGTCGGTCTTCCGGTAGAAGTGGACTTTGTATTCAATAACATCACCGGACTCCTTGTCGCTGACGGTGACATTCAGGCACTTCCAACCGTTGTCAGGTCCCTGCGGCACTTCGCCAGTATTCCAAACTTTCGCAGAAGCTGCAACGTATTTCCAACCTGACGTCCTTCACGGGTGCACGCTTTCCAGAAACCAATCCGTCGGCACCTCACGCCCCACTCCTTTAGATTTGGCATCCGCGTACACGCCGGCTCCCAGGGCGGCGAACTGGAGTCCCAGACCGATGTTGTTGATGAAGCAGGTAATCTCCTTGTCTGATTTTCTGCCGGGGATCGTTCCGGCTACAAGATCTTTTAGCTCCGGGGCGCTGACCCAGAAAGGAGGCTCGAGAGGGGGAACGCTCCCGCTTCCCTGCTGCACCAAGTCAACCGGGTCGTGGACCTCAATCTCTCTGTCTCCGAAACCCGCGATGTAATTCAGCGGCGCGAACCTGCGGCAGTGAATCGCCAGCCGGTCCGCCCTGCGGATCGTCTCCTCCCCGAGCTCGCAATCCTTGACGCAGGTAACGTGGACTCCGGGGCGGAGCCATTGCGGTTCGATCACCCGGGTAATGGCATTGGTGGCCGCTACCAGAATGTCGGCCCCATCAGCCACCTCTTCAGCCCGCTCCACCACCTCCACCGGAACCCGGACTTTTCTCTCCATCTCCTCGGCGAAGCGCTCGCGATTGGCCTTCGTGGGGCTGTAGAGCCGGACGCGCTTGATCGTCCTTACCCCGCACATCATCGGCACATGCGCCCCCGCCTGCCATCCAGAGCCGAATATGCCAAGGGTCGCCGCGTTTTCCCTGGCAAGATAGCGCGCCGCCAGGGCGCTGGTGCCGGCTACCCGCCACCTCTGGATGACGCCGTCAGGAAAAATGGCCAGAGGCTCTCCGGTCTCGGCGGAAAATAGCAGGATGAGACCCACCCATTTTCCGCTTCCTGCCTGCGGGATTTTTCTTTTGATTGTCCTTCCCTCCCGTTCTTCCCAGCGGATGACATTCGAGTTGAGACGCAGCGCCACGACCGGGGGATCCGTAAGACCGCCTTCCATGGACTTGAAGGCATAAACGCCGCTGCGGGTGGTCTCCGGCAGGTAGAGATCCGTCCTCGGCCGGTAGACGGCTCTTCCTTCGGCTTGCTGACTGTAAGCTTTCTCCAAAAACCGCAGCGAGGTCTCGACTGAAATAAGCGATTCGATCTCATCGTTATTGAGAATCAGCATTTTCCTTAACCTTTCATGGTCTGCTAGCGCTGAAGCGCGAGAAAGGCAAAAACCTTGGCAGCTTCGAAGACGCTCTGGACTGAGACCAGGTCGTGATCTGTGTGTTGGAATCGGATATCCCTCGAGCCGTAGTTGACCGCCTGGATTCCTTTCACGTTGAGCAGTCCGGTATCGTTCGCCGCCGTGGAGTAGCTATAGCTCGCTTCTCGTCCAAGCATGACGCGAATCGCCTGGCTGAGCGCCTGCACCACCTCGGCATCCTTCGAGACTTCGCTGGGATACATGAAGTCTCTTCTCTGGACTTCGACTTTGAACGGATCCATATCGCCGATAGCCGCCTCGATCTGCCCGATCGCCTCAGCGGGATCATCACCCGGCAGCAGCCGCCGGTCGAAAAGTATCCGACACTCGCTCTGGATCGTGTGCGTCGCCTTGGGAAAGCTCTCGATCGCCATGGCAACCAAAGAAACCTTCCCAAGCTCAGGGTGTGACTGCTCCAAAGGATAGGGCATGAGCGGTTTCAGCTTCTCCAGAACCCTCATCGCCCCATCAATAGCGTTCATCCCTTCCCAAGGCCGGCTGCTGTGCGACTGTTTACCCTTTACGGTAACGAGAATATCGACGCGGCCCTTGTTTCCCATCTGGATCTCCGGCGGACCGTCAATGATTCCCCAGTCCGCCCGTACTTTGCCGTATTCAAGCACATGGGCGATGGAATCATGCCGCCCGGTCTCCCCGGCCGTGCTCGTAACAAAATAGAGATCTCCGGGAAGCTCCGTCTCGCATTCCCCGACCAGCTTGAGGGCCGAGAGCATCGCGGCAAGGCTTCCTTTCTGCTCGCACGCCCCTCTTCCCCAGACGCACTCTCCGTTGAGACCGTACGGCGCACCGTCTACCACGGCGCCGGAGTAAGGATTCTGCATTGTGCTCGGCGCCGCGTTCATCGCGTAGCTGACGAGCAAAAGGCTCTTGGCGCCCCCCTTGCCTTTGACGTGGCCAAGGAGATTTCCTTCGTCATCGATCACAGGCTCGATCCCGGACTTTTCCAGCTCCGGCTTGACCTGCTCCCGGATCAACGAGAGGACTTGCGGCTCCTTCTCCAGCAGCTCGGTCTGCGGGCTGGGGGTCTGCACCAATTTGATTAGGAGTTTTTTGACCTCTTCGTAACGGAGTTTCTCTTCGATGAGCTTCTTCGCCGCGTCAGGACTCATACTATTGCCTATTGCCTGCTGCCTCGTCTATCCGCCTTCGAACTGGGCTCCGCTCTTTCCCACCCGGCGGGCGATAACAATGAGGATGACAGAGACGATGCTCACGACCGCGGCCAGGGAACACATGGGTCCCAGGTTGCCATCCACATAGAAGTGGTAGAGAAGCGGTCCAATGGGCTCCGAGCCTGGCGAGTAAAGGAAAACCGACGTGCTGAACTCCCGCAAATAAATGGTAGCCAGGATGATCCAACCCGCGATGAACCCGGGCCTCATGAGCGGGAGGAGAACGCGGCGGAAGGTCGCAATGAAACCCGCGCCGCAGGCCTTGGAGGCGTCTTGCAGCTCATCGTGAATTTGAACAATTGTGCTGGTCATAGACCGCAAACCATAGGGCAGGAAGCGGGTGATGTAGCCGATGAGCAGGATCCAGATCGTGCCGTATATGGGAAGCGGTATGAAAACATAGGTCCAGAGAAGCCCGATGGCGAGGGCGGTTCCTGGAAAGGCCCATGGGATAAAGGTCAGCCCTTCGATGATTCCTCTGCCCGCGGTCTTGGTCTTGGCCGTAATGTAAGAAGTGACGGCTGCGAGGATCATGCACAGAGTGGCGCCGGTGACCGCCAGAAAGATGCTGTTCTTCAAGGCCCGGTAGGTGCGTAGATCTCCCAGGTTCGAGCGATAATGGTCCAACGTGAGCAGGCCCAGGGTCTTCCTACCCGGGACATGGACGTAGGTCACGAACGAAGTATAGAGCAGGACGACAAAGGGAAGAACAACGATGAGGAAAAGAATCAGAGCAGCGACTGCTGAGGCGAGATAACGCCATTTGCCCAAGTCGATGATCGTGGGCCGATAGCCCCGGCCCGTGACAGTGACATATCTTTCGGACCGCACCGTCAGTCGACGATAGAGATAGACAAAAAGCATGGTGATCGCCAGCAGCGAAACGGCATAGGTGGCCGCCAGATTGTGATTCGGAGGAAAGGCGCCGATGGTCTCGCGGTAAATCTTCGTGGTAAAGACTTCTATGCGAGCGGGCAGCGCGATGATCGCCGGGGTGTCGAAGCTCTCGATGGCCCTGACGAAGTTGAGCGTAGCCGCCGCTAGGATTGCCGGTCTGATGATCGGGAAGGTGATGCGCGTAGCCACCTGGATCTCTCCGGAGCCTGCCACCCTGGCCGACTCTTCCAGCGCCGGATCCATGGAGTATAGCCCTGCCGAGATGATCAAAAAGGCCAGCGGCGTGGTGATGAGCGCCTCGACAAAGACCATCCCCCACATGGAGTAGATGTTGAGGGGAGAGCCCTCCAGTCCCAGGAGCTCCTTCAACAAAAGATTAATCAGGCCCACCCGGGGATTGAGAAGGACTGCCCACGAGACGGCAAGCATCACCGGTGGGAAGATGTTCGGTATGATCGCCGTAAGCTCGAATACTTTTCTAAAAGAAGCGTTGGTGCGAACTGTGATCCAAGCCAATATCAGTGCCAGAGCCGTCGAGAGCAGAGCGGAGCCGGCGGCAAAAACGAAGGAATTCACCAGGAGCTGGTATGTCTGGGGGTCTGAATAAGCGGCGATGTAGTGCGCGAGCGTGAAACGGCCGGCCACCCCGAGAGGCTCGCTCAAAAAACTGCCGTAAAAAAGCATCAAGGTTGGAGAGAGGCTGAGATAAGCGATCAAAAACGCGACTGAGAGGATGACCAGTGCCTGGGGATCTTCACGCATGGATCGGAGAGGCCAAACGCGAAGGCGTGTCAGGACCGCGTTATGGTTCATGATGAGGCTTGTTGTGAGACAGCAAAAACAACAAGGCTGGTCCGCGCTAGACTCCGCGGACCAGCCTCAAAGTCGCAGCGCGGAATCCCCTACTTGCCGAAAAAGATCTGCCGGAAGTCGTTCCTCAACTTTTTGAACTCCTCGCCGGTGGGGTTATCCATGAAGATCATGTTGGGCGCTACCTTCTCCGCGTCCTTAATGGGAGGAAGGACACCCGGGTACAGGACAAACTCCCCGTCTTCCGAGATCGCCTTCTGTCCCTCGGCCGAGGTTGCATAGTCGATGTAGAGTCTAGCGGCATTGGAGTTCGCCGCCTTGCCCGACAGGCTCATATAGTTGGGGTCGGTCAGATATTTGTCCATCAGCACGTAGTGCAGCGGGCCTTTATACTGCTTCACGTATTTAATGTAGGTAATTCCGACGTGCGCTTCGCCCTTGATGATCACGTTGGCCACCGGGGCCAGCGACTCCACCAGGTGTGGCTGCTGCTTGGCCAGTGCCTTGACGAAATCGAGCCATTTTTCCCCCCGGAGTCTTTGCAAGTTCCACAGAAATTGAGCCGTGGTCGTGTGCCGCGAAGGATCCGGCATGCTGATCTTATCTTTCCACTTAGGGCTTAATAGGTCGTCGAGGCTCTTGGGAACATCTCCCGGCTTCACCAACTCTGTGTTATAGAGAATGCTGATCGGAAGGACACGCCAGGGCGTGATGAGGGCATCCTTCTCTTTGAACTGTGCCGGAAACTTTTCCGACGCAGGCGGGATATATTTCGCGAAGAGACCTTCCTGTCTCATGATGAGCTGGACGCCGCGGTTCGCCTCCACGACATCAAATCCTGGACGTCCGGCCCGCGACTCTGTCAGGGCGCGATCCATCACCTTGGTTGAATCCCCGCGCCAGTATTCCACCGTGATGCCATATTTTTTTTCAAAACCCTTGTGGAGCCCTTCCATCGCCTGCGGCACCACGGATCCATAGACGACAACCTTGCCTTCCTTCTTTGCCGCTTCGATATTAACTTTCTGCGCCCGGGCCGCCGCGGGCAAACAGAAAAGAGCAAATAAAGCCAGAATCGACAGAACCTGCAACCGAAGATTTTTGAAAGCCGCCATGAATCGCACCTCCAGGAGTTCAGGATTGAAATTCATTTGATCTGCCTTTGGACAATAAGGCTATAAGGAATCCAGTATCACGTCAAGCCCAAGTAATGGCCGGAGGAAGCCGAAACATTTGTGTCCGACGGGGCTATTTGATAGCGTAATAGCTTAAGGTCCTGTTCATGACCACGCAAGAAAAAATCAAAAAGATCCGCGAGGAGCTAAAACAGACCTTTCTGGAACGCGGTGATCTGATCGATGGCGCCCTCTCCGCCCTTCTCTCCTCCCAGCACGTGCTGATCATCGGGCCGCCGGGGACCGCCAAATCGATGCTCGCCGACGAGATCTGCCGCCGAATCCAGGGCGCCAACTACTTCCAATGGCTCCTGACCCGCTTTAGCACGCCGGAGGAGATCTTTGGCGCCGTAAGCCTCAAGGCACTGGAACAGGACGACTACCGCAGGGTGACGTCCCACAAACTGCCTGAGGCTCACGTCGCCTTTCTGGATGAGATCTTCAAAGCAAACTCATCTATTTTGAACGCCATCCTGACCCTCATCAACGAGCGCATCTTCCATAACGGCAAAGAGATCGTCCCTGTCCCTTTGCTCACGCTATTCGGCGCCAGCAACGAGCTGCCAGAGGACGATGAGCTCATGGCGCTTTACGACCGCTTCCTGCTGCGCTTCGTCGTGAAATACATCGAGGAGGACTTTCGCTTTCTCAGAATGCTCGAGGCTGCGGCTCCGGTGGAGCGGACCACCATCAGCCTACAAGAACTCCGTGAGATGCAGACGGAGGCCGGAAGCGTCCCGATACCCGGCTATATTTACCGGACCATCGCTGATATCCGGCGGGAACTTGGAAGGAAAAGCATTGTCGCCTCGGACCGACGCTACCGCCAATCTCTTTCCCTTCTCCAAGCCCATGCCTATCTCTCCGGGGAGGGCGAGGTCGCAGAAAAGAATCTCTTTTTTCTGGAACACGTTCTCTGGCGCGATCCCGGGGAGCAACCTCAGGTCCGTGATACCATCCGTGAACTTCTCCTCGGTTACGAACAGGAAGTCAAAGAGCTCCTCTATGAGTCGCGGGAGATACGGGATTCCGCGCTGCGCCCTTGGAAAACCAGCGATGAGCGCGCCCGCGCCCTTATAGAGGTACACACCAAGCTGCGAAATATCCTAGCCAAGGTCGAGCAGATCATGGAGAAGGCAAAAAAGCTCGGCCGGCCCCTGGAACAGGTAGGGACCATCAAGGAAGAGATCGAAGAAATCCAAAAGCAGATGCTGCAGCGATTTTAATGACTGCTTCGATGCCTCCTAAACGGGAAAAAAAGGTTCCGCCAAAAAGAGTCCTCCAGCCCTTAACGCAAAATAGCTGCTGGATAGAAAGCGATGCTTATGATCGCAGAGCCTACGGCAACCTGCGCTCCGAGTCTCCTTCCCTGCGCGCCCTGGAGAAAAACGGCTCTACTTTTATTCCCCACTGTCCGTCGTTTCTTCAAGACCTTTTCTGCCTATTATTCAAGTATAACATTATCTTCCTGAAGGACGTCGAAGTCCTGCCTAGCGCGCTTTTCAACCGGATCCTTTTGAACGCTCTGCAGCAAGGCAACCTCTATCGCATCCTGCGCGAGTTAACGCTCTTGGACGAGGCCAAAGCCGGACTCTGCACCCTTCTCCTGGGCGAAGCGCTCCTCTCTCTGCTCAAGTCCGAAAAGCTCCTTACTCGTCGTGACATGCTGGATCTCTGGGATATCCAAAAACAGGAGGAGATTCTGGAAGAGAAAAGAGAGGAGCTGACAGAGACAGAGAAACTCGCTGAAGCGCAACTATCCAACGAAGCCAAGAAAAGCCTCGAAAGGGCAAAAGACAGGTTGGAGGGCGAATTTGACGGCGCTGAAGCCCTCTTGCGCCAGAAGGCCAAGAGGTTAGAGGAAGATCTTCGCCGACTTGAGCCGCAAGCAACAAATCGCGTCCAGGCGGAGGCGATCAAAGTGGCCCAGCAGCTTGAGGACGCTGCTGAGGAAGCGGACAATTGGGGCTTGACCCTTGGGACAGGTTACCGTTCCCCCCCTGGCCAAAAGCTGGAACTGGGCAAGAGGCTGGCCGGGAACGAGAAGCTCAAGAAGCTCGCCAGAATGGTCGGGCGGATGAAATTTCAGGCCCTGGCTCTGCGTAAAAAGATCTTCGAGCGCTCCAGCGAGGAGATCCTGGAGGTGGAGAGAGGCGATTTTCTCAACCGCCTCCTTCCCCATGAGCTCCTGACCCTTTACCATCCCGTCCTTCGAAAGGATTTTCACCGCCGCTTCCTCGACCAAGAGTTGCTGCAATACTCCCTTAGAGGGATCGAAGAAAAGGGCAAAGGGCCCATGGTAGTCTGTCTGGATGGCAGCTCTTCGATGGCCGGGGAAAAAGAGATCTGGTCTAAGGCGGTAACCCTCACCCTGCTGGAGATTGCCCGGCGTCAGCGGCGGCTCTTCCGCTCCATCTGTTTTTCATCCGACGATACACCCCTGCAGATCCTCGATATGAACCCAAGAGAACGCTATGAGGCGGAAATGGAGAAGGTGATGGATCTGGCGGAATATTTTCCGGGCGGAGGCACGGACTTTCAAAAGCCTTTGGACGCGGCCCTCGAATGCCTGAAAAAATCACGCTACAAAAAAGGCGATATCGTGTTCATCACTGACGGCGAGTGTCAGGTAACCCCCGAATGGGCGGAGAAGTTCCGCGACGAAAAAGAGCGACTGGGTTTTTCCCTCTTCTCAATCCTCATAGACATCGGTCCCAGCTCCTTGGGAACACTAAAAGAATTCAGCGACCGGATCACGACCATCAAACAGCTCACGGGCGACGAGGCCAAAGATATCTTCGTAAAGTTTTAACTCCACACCTTGTCGGCAGACCTCCGGCTGCGGACAAGGCTACCTCAGTCAATGCAAAGGTGAGTGAGCAGGAATTTGTTTTGAAGCTAAGTCTCACTCAAGGCTCTCCCCGCAAAGGAGGAAAGCCCTTGGGCGGGCGGCGGTGGCGGTTCGCCTTTTCATACCCGGCGGCAATTTTTAGCAGCGTCGGCTCACTGAAAGGCCTACCGAGGAAATCGATAGAGACAGGCAGCGCAATGGGTTTAGGACCGACGAGATCCCCCGGCCTCTTGCTCCCATCCGGCCCTACCACCGGGGCGCGATCATAAACTTCTCTGGTAAACCCAGCAGGAACGACAATCGCTGGCAACCCTGCGAATGGACTGAGGCGCCAAGCCAAGGGGTGCCTCGCATCAAGCGCTCTCTCGGATGTCCTCACGTACTCCACGCCATCAATGGTCACAGTCGATGTTTCTGAGACGGACTTGAGGTTCGTTGGCTCCACAGGCGCCCCGAGAATCGGGGCCGGAATCGTCTTGGTGGGGTAGACCAACGCATCTAGCCTGTGATCGGCCATCACTTTCAGCACCAGCGCCTGAAGCATGACTCTTCGGGCGTGCATCCCGCTGATATCCAAATTTGTAATTGGCGTCCTATGAGTGAAAGGGGTGCCATCGCTCTTTTTCTTGAGCCGCTGGGTTCGGGTCAGGTTATTTTCCAGCCTGCTTTTGGGCGCCAGGGATACGCCAGCGATCGGGGCATGGTCGTAAAAGGTCGACTTATCTATCAGCTCTTGGATGCTCTTGATATTCTTATCGCCCCGCTCCCGGAGGTAGCGGTTCAATGCATAGTTTGTCTCGCCGACGGCGGAGACGTCAGCCTCCACGAGAATCCGTAGCGTAACCTCTGGACAAAGTAGCGAGGGATGGGAGGAAATATCGAGCAGCTTATCGACTACGGGAACAGAGCTAGGGAAGAACTCCTTGAATGTAGCCACGAGCGCAGAAGTGTCAAGCGAAGGAAGCAGCTCGGCTATGGCGTCTTTGAATAGCTGCCCACTCGGACCCGGATCCACGAGGACCGCGCCAGCTTTGCTCAAATCGGCCAAGGCCTGGTTCCCGATGCGAACGGAATCTTCATCAGCCTTGGTAAACGGTTGCATGAACTCCCTCACGACACCGATCCGGACGCCTTTAAGGCTCGCCTTTGCGGCAAAATTTTGGTAAGGCACGCGGGGTAACTGTCCCGCGCTGGCCGCTGTTATTGGATCCCGGGGGTCATAACCCGCTATCGCGCCAAGGACGATAGCCGCGTCTCTAACCGTGCGGCACATCACGGCTGGTCTATCCCTTGTCACTGAACCGGGAATCAGGCCCGCTCGGCTGACCAGACTGTGCGTGGCAACGATTGCAACGAGACTGTTATTTGCGGCCGGATTCCGACCTGAGGGGCCGGTTTCCTCTCCGATCGCGCACATGACAAGGTTCGCCGCCACGGATGCGCCTGAGCCTCCACTTGAGCGACCAGCGCTCCGAGTAGTGTCATACGGATTACAGGTCGTGCCGCCAAAAGTGCTCCGGTCCCCTGAAGCGTATTCACCCATGTTCGCCTTAGCCAGGATGATGGCTCCGGCCTTCCGCAGCCTCGCAACTACGCCCGCATCTCTCGGCGGCCTGTCATTCGCATAATTCGCCGCAGCCCCGCTCGTCGAGCGCATATCAAACGTATCGAACTGATCCTTTATAGCCACCGGAATGCCGTGAAGCGCTCCCTTCAGCTTGCCCGTCCGTGCAAACTCGTCGTCTAACACCTTGGCAACTTCCAAGGCATCCGGCATCTTTGGATCGTTATCGACCGGATCGGTCTTTGAACGCTTTCCCCTTATGTTCAGAGTCATCAGGGCATTGAGCTGCCCTGCCTTCTCTACAGGAGTGATATCCCCAAGCTGCAGTCCAGTGGCGGGATCGACATCCCCCTTAACGCAGGTCCCGTTATACGCCTCGATGCGCTTCAGGTAGAAATTCACCAATTGCGTTGCCGTTAACTGTTTTGCCTTGAAGGCTCGATGGACATCGGCGATCGTCGCTTCGTGAAGACGGAAGCGCCATGCAAACCCCGGCACAGATTTTTTCGCTTTCATGGCCTTGCACTCCTTATTTTTTTCATTTGCCGGACTATATCCGATAAGGTAACGTTATGTCATCACCTGGGACGCGGCTTTCAGACACAGGCAAAGCTGGACATTTGCTCCGCCTTGGGGTAACGGGTAATTATAGCTGGCTGAAGGACGGGTCAAAGGTAATCTCTTTAGCGTGCTAGCATCAACGTATGAGAGTCCTAGTAATAGGAGCCGGCGCGGTCGGATCAATAATTGCGAAGTTTTTGGCGCAGGATAAGGATATAGAAGGTGTGATTTGCGGTGATATAAGTTTCAAGCAAGCGAGGCGATTTATGGTTCCTGATCCCAAGGTCGCCTTTAAAATACTTGACGCCTCCCAAAAAGATGCCGTGCTTGCGGCTGCTAAAGGCTGCGGCATGCTCGTCAGCGCATCTTTGCCGAAATTCAATAAGCACCTCATGCAGATTGCCCTTGACGGGAATATGCACTACGTGGATATGGCTTCGCATACTCTGCCGAATGGGAGAGTCGAGCAATCCGATCTGGATGGCAAGTTCAAAGAAAAAAACTTGATTGGCCTTATAAATGTGGGCGCTTCTCCCGGGGTTACCAACCTGATGGCAAAGGAATTGACAGCCAAATTGAAACGCGTGGATTATGTGAAGATCAGGCTGCTGGAGGACGTAAGCTCAGATGTTCCTTTTACCGCATGGTCCAAGGTGGTGTTTTTCGAGGAGTTCGCGACGCCGCCTCTTGTGTGGGAGGGGGATAAGTTTACCAAGTTCAAGAGTTTCGCCGGAGAGGAAATTTATGATTTCCCTGTGCCGTTCATGAACGAAAAATGTTTCTTGGTCCTCCAGGAAGAAGTTGAGACAATTCCCCTTTATATCAAAACCAAGTATGTTGATTTGAAGATTGGCGGCAGCGAAGCACGAACCGCGAATATGTTTTATAAATTAGGCTTTATGAAAACCAGGCCGATGAAGGTCGGCAGCGTGGAGGTTCCTCCGTATGAATTTTCGGTTCGCGTATGGCCGGATGTGCTTGGCTTGAACAGTATGAAAAAGCTTGCCGCCTCCGGCAAATTAAGGAACGCTCATTTTTGGGCCGTGGTTGAGGTAGCGGGACTAAGAGACGCCAGGAAGCGGGTGTATAAAGCGATTATCAAATTTCCATCACAAACAGAAGTCAATAAGCTTTATCCCGGCGCCAACTTCATCTCCTATTCCGCAGGCTTTACGGCGGCGCTTTTCGCGTTGCAGATCCCAAAAATAGAACGGAAGGGAGTTTTTCCGCCAGAGGCATTGGACGACAAAACAAGGGATGAATTAATCGCGAAACTCGGTCAGAGCGGGATAAAGATCGAGATAGTGGAAAATCGAACTCCGCCAACGGAACAAAAACAGGCGCAGAAAACCGCGCCGGCGTAAACCGCGAGGAGGGCACTAGCATGGTCATGCTAAATGAAGAGTTGTTCGAGTGGCGCGAGCCGGGACCCAGAGAGAAGGCCGGCTTCGGCAAGTGGAAGAACCCCAAGTCGCCCTACGACCTGTTCATCGAATCACAGGGGATCCCCATCCACAGGGACATCGGGGTGCACAAAATCCAAAACCTGCCGCTGGCGCCTTGGAAGCGCCTGGGCGGGCGGGGCACAGCCATTCAACTGCTTGGCAGCGAGCACCTGTGGGGAATGTACGTGGTCGAGGTGCCAGGAAGAGGAGCGTTGAATCCCGAGCGACACCTTTACGAGGAAATTTACTACGTCGTGGAAGGGCGCGGCACAACCGAGGTCTGGCAGGAGAGCCGCCCGAAGAAGCAGACATTCGAATGGGGCCCTGGATCGCTCTTCGCCATTCCGCTCAACGCATGGCACCGAGTGGTCAACGCCACCTCGTCGCCTGCGCTACTACTCGCGGGGACCACGGCGCCCAACGTCATCAATCTCATCAGGGATGCCGAATTCATGATGAACTGTCCCTACGACTTCCTCAAGCGGTTCGACGCCTCGGACGACTACTTTAAGCCGGTGGAGGATATTTACGCCGACCCGGTCCGAGGCCTCGCCATGCGCCAAACCAACATCATACCCGACATCTTGACCTGCGAGCTGCCGCGAGACAACCGACGCTCCTTCAGCTACAGGCGGGTGGAGCCCCACATGGCCTGGGCCAACTTCTATATGAAGATCGCCCAGTATGCCACCGGGCAGTACTCGAAGGCCCACAAGCACTCCTCCGGCGCCATCCTCGTCTGCATTAAGGGGAAGGGCTACAGCTACACGTGGCCCGACCGCCTGGGCATGCGGCCGTGGGAGGCAGGGCTCGGCGACCAAGTGAAGAAGCAGACCTACGAGCCGGTGGGCATGATCAGCGCTGCGCCCATGAGGGGAGACTGGTTCCACCAGCACTTCGGCACGCACCCTGACGGCCTGCGGCTGCTTGTCTTCGACGGTCCCTATGGGCCCGGCTTCCGCCATGGGGGAGCGCCCGGCGACGAGACAAAAGACGGCGGTGCTATAGACACGCGCGACGGCGGCAGAGCCATCTCCTATGTGGACGAGGACCCGCAGATCCGCAAGGCGTACCAGGCGGCACTGGCGGCCGAGGGAATGACTACCGGCATGCCCGTATGGGCCTATCAACAACGGACTCCTCCTGCGGGCGAGGCACAGCCGGGAGGCGTATAACCGAGCAGCCAAACAAATTCTTCTTTGCACCCTCAGTCCGTACCTGTTTGACGGCAAGACCTCCCAGCGCTATGGACAAGTTTCTAAAAGTCGCCCCGAGCCCGGAGGTTGCCCGCAAGGCGCGCCAAAAACCCGGCTATATTTGCTGCGTTAGCTGGCAGCGGATCAGAAATTGGCTAGAGCAGATGCTTACTCTTTGAGACTAGGGCATCTCTTCCAGGAGTCGGCCGTAGCCTTTGGCGGGCTGCCTCACGTGCAGCCTATTTTGGATCGCCCAGACGCGCGCGGGTACCGGATGCACTACAGGGACCTGAAGATCCTGCTCGAGCATACTGATGATATCCAGCGTGCGCCAACCGGAGCCCAACATGTAGACCGCATCCGCTCCACGATGCTTCAGAAAGGCCTTTCTGGTGTGCGCATAAACCTCTTGCGAAGAGAGCCTTCCTACGTCTTCAAAGGCAACAGAGATTCCCTCCATCGCCAGGACGTCAAAGCCGGCTTCGACAAAATAGCGCGAAAAAGTGTCGTTGATCTTCCCCGTGAAATAGGTCACGCCCAAAATCTTTTTGGCCTTCAGGATGCGCAATGCCTCTACCTGCGTCATCCCCGCCGTGACAATAGGGACCCGATATTTTTCCTGCCATTCTTTGACGATCCTCCCCTCACCTTTATAACCCTGCACCATAAACGGCGGCGCCCCCTCCGGGTGGACGAGATCAACTTTGAGCTGCGCCAGCTCTTCCACTTTCTCCTCAAAGGCTTTCAGGACCCCGCGAAACTCCTCTTCGGTCCCCCGCTGAATCCCGAGAAAGAGCGGCAGCACGCCGATCCCCTCAGGGAGCAAGCGAATAAATTCTTCCAAGGAGCCCGGCCTCATGGTCGGTTTGACCAGACCCACTACCCCGCGCCAACTCGTATAGGGCATAGCTTTCCCTTCCTAGATAAGTGAGTGGGTTTGGATATTACGCAAAGTAAGGCCAAAGTTAAAGAGGCGACTGAGAAGGGGCCAGAAAAGGCAGTAGTCGCTTCGATCTTATAGGATAGACAATACACGAGCGCTCAGAAATCGTCTAGAGGGACAGGTGTCAGCGGCGAGGCATCTGAGAGACGGGAAACACACCAGACAAGTCGCCGGCAACGGCCAAAATGAACCACGATGCCACCCAAAGGGGGCCAGGGCGATTTGAGCTTGACTCGGGAGGGTGGGCTGCCATATGGTTTTCCGCAAAGACGAAGTTGAAATCGGAAATTCCGGGGAAAAGGAGGCCAGCATGACACAGGCGTTAAACACCCTCACCCTCATCGCTGGTGGAGATGTGGGGCCTGTCATGGAGCCGGTCGACCGTCTTGCGGAGTTGGTACTGCCGGTGTTGCGCCAGGCAGATTTCCGTGTGGCCCAGAGCGAACGGACATATTCGGAGCGAGGGTGGTACCAAGAATGGAAGACGACGATACCGAGCGGGAAACACAGCCGCCAAGAGCCAAAGATGGCCTCCCTGTTTCAGAAGGCGGGCATCGATGTGATCTCCTTGGCCTCCAACCACGTCATGGACTGGGGATACGAACCTATGTTGGACACCATCGACCTTTTCCGAAACATGGGCATGCAGGTTATCGGAGCAGGGAGAAACGCCGAGGAGGCCCGGCGTCCCGCCGTCTTGGAGAAGAACGGGGTGAAGGTGGCTATCCTGGGCTACTGTTCCGTGCTGCGGGATGGGCAGGCTGCGGGTGACAGGAAGCCCGGGATTGCTCCAATGCGAGCCTCCACCTACTACGAGCCTGTAGACTTCCAGCCAGGCTCACCACCAAACATTATCACGGTCCCTCTTGAGGAGGATATCGCAGCCATGAGGGAGGACATCGAGAGAGCCAAGGCGGCGGTGGATTCCGTAATCATCTTTATCCATTGGGGTATCCGCTTGTTCCCCAAGATCGTTGCCGCTTATCAGCCGCCGGTGGCCCATGCCGCTATCGATGCTGGGGCGGATCTAATTTTGGGCCACCACTCTCACGTCCCGAAGGCGGTGGAGGTCTACAAGGGCAAGGTATGTTTCTACAGCATCGGCAACTTTCTGACCAATGGTAGCCATAAAAAGCGCCCCGAGGTCGAGAAGAATATGTTTATTTCACCCCTCTGGTACCAGGTTGAGGTGGACTCACTATACTGCTTCCCCATCCACTGCAAGCAGACCATCCTGCCCAAGATCGTGTTCAGCAAGCGGGGCGTAGAGCGGGTCTCTTTCCTACCAGCCCTTATTAACGAGCTGGCCCAGCCCGAGGTGCTAGACTCAAAGGACCCACGTTTCCAAGAGGTGGTGCAGACTATGGAATGGGTGTCTGACTTCGTGCCTCATAAGTTCCGGGTTGAAGGCAACGAAGTTGTGGTTGAGCAACCTCAATGACCTCCATGTTCCGGCTAATTGCCATGTTCTCAAGGATGCTTACCTATGACGCCTCAAAAATAGGTGGATAGGTCATGCCTAAATAAAACGAACAGGCTGGCTTTCACGGTTACTTTGGTGAGCCGAAATAACTGCATGGTAAAGGAGGTATAGTATGGACGGAAGAGAAAAGAACACTGTTGTGATCCACCTAGTAGGAGATAACGGTCCGAGGCGGATCGAGCATGGGGAAAATCCTGAGGACCTTTATAAGGCGTGTGCCCCAAAGCTGAGAGAGGCCGACATTCTATTTGGCCAGTTGGAGCGAAACTTCTCACTGAGAGGCTCTGTTCAATATCATTCCCCCAACCAGTATGTTACGCGAGTGCACCCCGATAACATTAGGGCACTCACGTTTGCTGGTTTCACAATCATGTCTCTAGCTAGCAATAAGATTATGGGATGGGGCCCCGATCCGCTTGTGGACACGATCGACCTATTGAAGAAAAATGGGATTACGCCGGTTGGCGCCGGACGTGACATAGCTGAGGCGAGGAAGCCGGTATTCATCGACAGAAAAGATACACGAATCGGCTTCTTGGCGTACTGCTGTGTGGTGCCGCCTGGCTACGAAGCCTTAGACGACAGGCCGGGCATCAACCCTATTCATGTATCCACTTACTACGAGCCGGCGAGTAGGATGCCGGGCACGGTTTCTCCTGGTGATCCTCCAAAGGTCGTTACGATTGCGGACCAGGAAGACATGGAGCGCATGCAGCAGGAGATCAAAGATGTAAAGAGTAAAGCCGATGTGGTCATTGTATCCCAGCACTGGGGCATTCCTTATCTTCCTGGGATGCTAGCCATGTATCAGCCAGTTGTCGGTCACGCGGCCATAGACGCGGGTGCGGATCTGATTGTCGGCCATCACGCGCACGTTCCCAAAGGTATTGAGGTCTACAAGGGCAAAACGATTTTTTACAGCGTAGGTGACTTTTCCGAGGAAGGCTCTTCTGGTTTGGGTAAGATCCCTCAACAGGGTGGCTTTTCTATGACAGGTCGCCATCTGGCTAGGATGGAACCCTACGGCGTAGAATGGCTGCATGATCCCGAGTGGAACCGCTTCCAGGGCCCGATTTACAGGCGCTATGTCTTGGTCGCGAAGTGTGTGATAACGGACAAAAAGATTCGCAAAGTTGGATTCCTACCGATGTATGTGAACCCGCTAATAGAGCCGCAGCCACTTAACAAGGAAGACCCAAGGTTCGAGGAGGTAGTGGGTTATATGAGACCATTGGCAAAGAAATTGGGAACGGAACTAACCGTTACGGGTGATGAGGTAGTCGTTTACGAAGAATGAACAAATCGGTCGACCTGTGATCCTATTTGGATCTGCGGGTATGACCCTATGAACTTATTCAAAACAAAAATAAAAAGGAGGTCAGCCATGAAGACTGCGGTTCTTAACAAAATCGTTGTTTCTCTCACTCTCCTTTTTCTATTATTAATGTTGACTGCTACGCATGCGGTTGCAGCCAGTTCTGACCCAGTGAAAGCCAAGAAGGAGGCTGAGGCTAAGGGGTACATCTTTTTTGCCACTCACGATGAGATTGTGGCCATGGCAAAGAAGGAGGGAAAACTCAGGGTCATGATTGGCCTGGAGCCCCAGACTTCCAAGCCGTTGATGAATGCATTCAAGCAAAAATATCCTTTCATTACTGATCTTCATGTTCAGGAGATCTCGGGCACGGAGGCTTACCAGAGGGTTCTTTTGGAGATGAAGTCAGGACAAGCTATGGAGTGGGACATTGTTCATCTACCCCTCGACTTTGCCAAAGCGTATATGCCGTATCTAATGAAGCATGAGATCCTTGGCATGGCCAAGCATGGCGTGCTCAAAATCGATCCACGGATGGTTCACCCCGGTGAGAGGAACATTATCGGCGTTATAAGCACCGTAAAAGTCGTACCTTACAACAGGAAGCTTATCTCGGAGGATAAGGTCCCTGCTCAATGGGAGGACTTTCTGAAACCTGAGTTCAAGGGAAGGAAATTCCTCATGGATATTCGGCCCATAGAATTAGGCGCGCTGGTACCTGCCTGGGGCCTGGAAAGAACGCTGGATTTCGCCCGGAAGATAGCCGCCCAGCAGCCCGTGTGGGCTAGAGGCGCCACTAGATATACCACCGCTATAGCTGCCGGAGAATATTCCTTCGCCGCGAGCATTAATTTCAGTGTGCTTAAGCAGATTATGAGCAAGGATCCGACAGGGAACCTTAGCTACAAGACCATTGAGCCTGTTCCCACCAGGGCTATTGACGATGGCAACGGCATCCTCAATACGGCCAGTCACCCCCATGCCGCTCTTTTATGGTTCGAGTTCCTCGCCTCTCCTGAGGGTCAGGAGATCATAGATAAATACGAGTTAGAGGCCTCGGTGTTTACTCCTGGCTCAGTTCATGAGCAAGTGACCCGGGGGAAGAAGCTGTCCCTGGTAGACTGGGATCATGTCACGAAGTTCGAGGAATATGTAAAGAAGATATCTGCAGCCCAGGGTTTCCCGAAAGCGGAGAAATGAAGGAGAAAGAAACGGTTTGGGGTGAGGCAATTCCGACATTATGCCTGCCAACATTGGTTGGTTCCAAACTAACCATGCGAACGATAAAGCATTAGTGAGGACTCAGAAATGACAATTGCCGAGCAACTAGCACGTGAGGCTAAGGGGTTAACGTTTCGCGAGCTACCACCGGAGGTGGTTCATCAAGTGAAGCGTCAGGTGCTAGATACCCTTGGTGTCGGCTTTGGCGGCTACCCGAGTGAGCCCGGCCAGATCATTCAGAGCCTGATTAAGGAGATGAAAGGGCCGGCCGAATCAACGGTTTTCGGCAGCGGTCTCAAGACCTCGTGCCTGTACGCCACTTTGGCCAATGGCGTTATGGTTCGCTACCTTGACTATATGGATAGATGCTTCCTTACAAAGGAGGCACGTATCAGCATGGGGCACAACAGCGAGTCGATCCCCCCCATCTTGGCTGTGGGTGAGCGGCAGCACTCTACGGGTCAAGAGGTCATAACAGTGGTCGTTCTGGCCTACGAACTCCTGAATAAAGTCTCTGATTCTGCAGGAGGAGACCGCGGGGTCCTACCTAGACTAGGATGGGCCTCCGAGGCTATTAGAACCCCCTGCGTCATGGCATTAGTGGCGGGTAGGCTTCTTGGACTCAACGAGGAGCAGATGGCAAACGCTCTGGCTATCGCAGGGTGTTTCACTCAGGAGCTGGGCATCTTGGTTTCGCCTCATGAGGAAATCACTATGGCCAGGAATCTGAGGTTTCCTTACGGTGCTTATAACGGTATCCTTGGCGCCTTATTGGCGCAGAAAGGTTTCAAAGGTCCGCTTAATGTGTTTGAGGGGCATCACGGCCTTGCTGAAGTCGTGACGGGGGGAGAGATGGATTTGGAGAAGTTGAGGCATCCGAGAAAAGACTGGACAATCCTGTATACCTGGATCAAGAGTTTTGCTGCTGAGGGACTTCTGCATGGCTTTCTAGACGCGACTTTAACTCTGGTTAAAGAGCATGACATAAGAGCTGAAGATGTAGCGGAGGTAAAGATTAAGACAACTGCGCATACCTACCGGCGCCAGGCCGATACTGCAAGACGCCGATATCCCAAAACCAAGTATACGGCGGACCAGAGTTCTTACTACACCACGGCGGTTGCTATTCTGGACCGGGCAGTAGGACCTGATCAGTACTCGGACGAGAAGCTACAAGATCCCAGGGTGCGGGAGCTGGTAGACAAGATTTTCGTAGAGCCAGACCCTAAGCTAGATGAATTCAGCTCACCAGGTATTGTAGAAATCACCACCAAGAAAGGGGAGAAATATCGCTGTGAGGTTCTCCGACCTAAGGGGCATCCGATGAATCCTATGACCGACGCCGACGTCGAGGAGAAATTCCGCAGTCTAACGGGGAAGTTCATGGGCGAGAAACAGATGAGTGAAGTCGTTACTACTATCTACAATTTAGAGAAGCTCGATGATATCGGTAAGTTGGTAAAATTGCTAGTGGTTCGCGGGCAGAACTCTTAAAAATTATGAACTTATCCCAAAGGAGGCGGCCATGAGGAATACGGTTCTTAACAAAATCGTTGGTTCCTTCACTCTCTTTTTATTATTCATGTTGGCTGCCACGCATGCAAATGCGGCTAGTCCTACCCTTCTGCAAGCCAAGCAGGAGGCTGAGGCTAAGGGTTACATCTTTTTTACCACTCACGACGAGATTGTGGCGATGGCAAAGAAGGAGGGAAAACTCAGGGTTATTACCGGCCTGGGGCCGCCAAATTACAAGCCGTGGATTAATGCATTTAAGCAAAAGTATCCTTTTATCACTGATGTCCGTGTTGAGGAGATCCGGGGCCAGGACGCTTTACAGAAGCTTGTCCTGGAGGTAAAGGTAGGACAAGCTAAGGAGTGGGACATCTACTTTATACCCCCCGACTGGGCCTTACAGCTTCGGCCTTATCTGAAAAAGCATGACATCCTTGGTATGGCCAACCACGGTGTGCTTAAAATCCATTCCGGAATGATACACTCCACGGAGAAGAATCTATTAAGTGTCACATCCAGTCTATATGGCATAGCCTACAACAGGAAGCTTATCTCGGAAGATAAGGTCCCTGCTAAATGGGAGGATTTTCTGAAACCTGAGTTCAAGGGAAGGAAATTCGCCTTGCAAGTTCGGCCCGTCGCTGTAGCTGGCCTGGTGCCTGCCTGGGGGCTGGAAAGAACGCTGGATTTCGCCCGGAAGATAGCCGCCCAGCAGCCCGTGTGGGGTAGAGGCGCCTCCACAATTCAGACCGCCGTAGCTGCCGGAGAGTATTCCCTCTACTTGGGTTCTAGTTTCGATTCGGGTAAGAGGATTATGAGCAAGGACCTGACAGGAAACTATATCCACAAGACCATTGAGCCTGTCCCTACCAGGATCATTGACGATGCCGGCGGTATTCTCAATACGGCAGATCACCCCCATGCCGCTCTCCTATGGTTGGAGTTTCTCGCCTCTCCCGAGGGCCAGGAGATCATAGATAAATACGAGCCCCTTAAGGCCTCAGTGTTTACTCCTGGTTCAGAAGTAGCACAGGAAGTTCGGGGGAAGAAGCTATCGGCGCTAGACTGGGATCATAGCGCCAAGTATGAGGAATATCTGAGTAAGATATTTGAAGCCTATGGTTTTCCCAAAGCGGACAAATAGTTCGATCAGTTGGCATTGTGCAGGTAAAATACCACGAAAAATATTATGAAAGGAGTAGCAAAGAGTGGAAAATAAAGGTGCCCTAGAATCGAACACAGACGAGCTATATGAAGCCATTGCAAAGGCAGCACGTGTTGAAGGCACGATCAGATTTTATGATGGGTGGACCGGTGGACGACTCGCTATTTGTCGTAGTCTTTATGATTTCTTCCTCAAAAAGACTGGGGTCGAGATTGATTGGTACACTTCTGGCCCTGCTCAGACCCCTCCATTAGTTTGGAATGAAGACTATTCTGGTGAACTCAGGTTTGACGTTATGCATACGTCGGATGTCGCGGGTGTCTGGTATCCACTTAAGGAACGAAGACGCCTAATGGCCTATGTTCCACCGGAGGCAGTGGCTCTCCGCAAGGGAACAAGTGATCCTGACGGATATTTTCATTTTTCTTCTGGAACAGCGCATGTCCCGATGTATAACCCTGATAGGTTGACTCCAAGCGAGTTGCCCAAGAGCTTTAAGGAACTTGTTCAACCACGTTGGAAAAACCGTCTTGCAATTCCTGATCCGAATAGTATGGAGCCTGTTAGATACTTGCTAGCTTGGATGTACGCAAAGTATGGACCCGAATATATCGTTGCTTTGGCAGGCCAGAATCCAAAGGTGCCCTTAGAAGGTCGAGCCGCCGTGGAACTTGTAACGAAGGAGGAGGTAGATGTACTCGTGGAGACTGGCGCTCCACGGTGTGTTGAAGCTAGGAAGAAAGGGGAACCCATAGCCTACTTCGTTATGGAGGAAGGCGCATTTTATAAAGAAGGCTATGTGGGAATCAATGCTCAAACGAAGAAACCGAACTTGTCGAAACTATTTGTTAGGTGGCTTCTTTCTCTTGAAGCCCAAAAGATAATAGTAGATGGAGATTTTGATCCCGCCAGAACCGATATAACTACTCCGGATTGGTACTTTCCGTTTGCCAAATACGAACAGGAGGGTAAGCTGCTGGGTGACAAATCGCCCTACTGGGTCGATATTCAGCAGCGATATCGACACATAGCTGTGAAAACATACCTGGACGCACTAAGGGACACCGACCTGCGCATTTTTCGTTTTCAGAAATTGGTCGATCGCGTGCCTGGAAAGGTACACGGAGATGGGTACTAACGTTATATCGTCATGATAACGTTTATCCATTTTTGAACATGTAACCCTTACCGAGTCCCGATGCTTTAGATCTGGTCGGTTGTTGAGAGCATCGCAGTCATGCCAGTAGTATAATGTTTCGAAAAGAGTGAAAAAAAATGGAAAATAAAGGCGTCCTAGAATCGACCACAGAAGAGCTATACGACGCCATGGCAAAGGCAGCACGCGCTGAAGGCACGCTCAGATTTTATGATGGGGCATCTGGTCAAAGACTTACTATTTCGCGTTATCTGTATGATCTCTTGAAGAAGAAGACTGGGGTCGAGATTGACTGGTACACTATTGGCCCTGGTCAGACCCCTCCAGCAATTTGGAATGAGGAGCATTCTGGTGGGCTCAAGTTTGACGTGCTGCATGCGTTGGATGTTGCGGAAATCTGGTATCCCCTTAAGAAGCGAAAACGTCTCATGGCGTATGTTCCACCGGAGGCAGCGGTGCTCCGCAAGGGAATGAGTGATCCTGACGGATATTTTCATTTGTGTGCTGGAACTGCAGATGCCCCATTGTATAATCCTGATAGGTTGACCCCAGGCGAGTTGCCCAAGAGCTTTCAGGATCTTCTTCAACCACGCTGGAAAGACCGCCTCGTAGTTCCTGACGTCAATTATATGGAGCCTGGTAGATACTTGCTGGCTTGGATGTACGCAAAGTATGGACCCGAATATATCGTTGCTTTGGCAGGCCAGAATCCAAAGTCTCCCTCGAACGGTCGAGCCGCTATAGAATTCATAACGAAGGGGGAGGCAGATATAGTTGTGCAGACTGGTGCTGCCCGGTATGTCGAAGCTAGGAAGAAAGGAGATCGCATCGCCTATTTCGTTATGGAGGAAGGCGCATTTTATAAAGAAAGCTACCTGGGAATCAATGCTCAAACGAAGAAACCGAACTTGTCGAAACTATTTGTCAGGTGGCTTCTTTCTCCTGAAGCCCAGAGGATATTCGTAGAAGCAGATTTTGATCCCGCCAGAACCGATATAACTACTCCGGATTGGTACTTTCCGTTTGCCAAATACGAACAGGAGGGCAAGCTGCTGGGTGACAAATCGCCCTACTGGGTCAATATTCAGCAGCGATATCGACACATAGCTGTGAAAACATACCTAGATGCATTAAGGGGCTTCGGCCTCTATAGCTTTCAGAAATTGGTGGAGCGAGTGCCTGGAATGCCCGGAGATGGGTACTAACGTTATTATCCCAGGGCAGTATGCCGCTCTATTATTTTTGGAATTTCTCGCCTCTCCTGAGGGTCAAGAGGTAATAGATAAATACACGTTAGAGGCCTCAGTGTTTACTCCTGGATCACTTCATGAGCAAGTGAGCCGGGGGAAAGAGCTGTCAGTGGTAGACTGGAATCATGTCACCAAGTTTGCGAAATATGTACACAAGATAACGGCAGCCTACGGTTTCCCGAAAGCGGATAAATAAAGGGAGAAAGAAATCGTTTGTGGCGAGGCCCTTGCAGGATGCGCGCCAATTATGACGGGATCCGGAATGGTTGAAGAAAAGCTCACCCCGCAGCTTGACTCTTTTTTCTCCAGAATGCTTCACAAATATTAGAAAAGGAGGCGAAAATGAACTCAGATAAGGTCTCCGTCTATGCGGTCGGGGATGTTCGCCCTAACCCTCAACTGTACACTTACACCACTAATAAGAAGATCAGTCCCGAGAAAGTGTCGGCGCTGACACACGCCGGTTTTGACGTCATGTCTTTTGCCAATAACCACCACCTTGACCGAGGAGAAGAGGCCTTCTTCGAGACTATCGAAACGCTAACCAGGAACAATATCGCGGTAGTAGGCGTGGGTAGAAACATCGATGAAGCACGAAAGCCCTTGATATTGGAGCGCAAAGGAACCAAAGTCGCTTTCTTGGCTTACTGCTCGGTCCTGCCAAAAGGATATGATGCCCGACCGGATAAATCGGGCTGCGCCCCGATGAGAGCCTCCACCTTCTATGAGCAGGTCGATTGGCAGCCCGGGACGGCTCCTAAGATCGTCACCTTAGCCGATAAGGATGATCTGGCGGCAATGGTGGACGATATTAAGAAGGTAAGGCCTTTGGCAGATGTGGTCATGATGTCCATTCACTGGGGAATCCATTATGCCCCCGCTGTCATCGCCATGTATCAAAAGGAGGTAGGATATGCCGCTATTGATGCCGGCGTCGATTTAATACTAGGACACCATGCCCACATCCTGAAAGGGATTGAGATGTACAAGGGCAAAGCGATCTTCTATAGCCTGTGTAACTTCATCATGCCCGAGAAAAAATGGTATGGGAGCCTGGCTAGAATGCGGAACAACGTAAAGCCAGACCCAGAGTATCCTTATTATCCATACCCTGTTGATTCAAGAAAGACGATCATTGCCAAGTGCATCATCTCTAATAAGAAGATCGAGAGGGTCTCCTTCTTCCCTGTCCTCATCAATAAGCAGGCACAGCCCGAGGTCATGCGTCGGAAGGATAAAGGCTTTGACGAAGTATTGGGCTATATGAAGGAGATCACTGAGAGTCAAGGGCTTAACGCCAAATACCAGGTTGATGGCGATGAAGTGGCGATTCATACTTGATGAGCGGAAGTGTGGACAAAACTGAATAAGAGGAGAGGGCTAGAATAGAGCAACCAAGTGATGAAGGGAAAGGGGATGTGTTCTGGACGCTGGCAAAGAACATAGTGACAATTTGGTTAAGAGGGCTATGAGCAAGGACCCGACAGGGAATCTTAGCTACAAGATCATTGAGCCCATCCCTACTAGGATTGTTGACCATTCCACCGGTACCCTCAATACAGCCAATCACCCCCATGCCGCTCTCCTCTGGCTTGAATTTCTTGCTTCTCCTGAGGGTCAGGCGATAATAGATAAATACGAGCCTCTTAAGGCCTCGGTGTTTACTCCCGGCTCAGCAGTAGCACAGGAGATACGGGGTAAGGAACTATCCGTGGTAGACATGGATCATTTCCCTGAGCTTGAGGAATCTATGGCGAAGGTATTTGCAGCCTTCGGTTTTCCCAAAGCGGATAAAAAATAAGAGAAGAAATCGTGCGTGGTGGGTCAACGGCGAAAGAAAGGAGATGAGAAATGGCGAAGACCATAGCTGAACAATTAGCAGCGGAGGCTAAGGGGTTAACTTTCCGTGAGCTACCACCAGAGGTGGTTCATGAAGTTAAGCGTCTCGTGCTGGATACCTTGGGTGTCGGTTTTGGCGGCTATCTGAGTGAGCCAAGCCAGATCATTCAGAGTATGATTAAGGAGATGAGTGGGCCGGCGGAATCAACGGTTTTCGGCAGCGGTCTCAAGACCTCATGTCTGTATGCCACTTTGGCCAATGGCGCAATGGTCCGCTACCTCGACTACATGGATAGAGGGTTCCTCACGAGGGAGGCAAGTAGCAGCATGGGACACCCCAGCGAATCGATTCCGCCCATCCTAGCCGTCGGTGAACGCCAGCACTCTACTGGTTAGGAGGTCATAACCGCGATCGTTTCGGCCTACGAACTCTCGAATCGATTCTCTGATGCCATGGGAGACGCTGTAACCATACTCGGACTAGGGTGGACACACGAGATTAGAGCTCCTTATATAATGGCCTTAGCGGTGGGGTGCCTTCTTGGACTCAGCGAGGAGCAAATGGCGCATGCTCTGGCCGTCGCCGGGTGCTTTACTGTAGAGCTAGGCATCTTGGATGTGGGGGAAGAGGAATTAACGATGTCCAGGAATTTAAAATTTCCGTATGGCGCTTATAGCGGTATCCTAGGTGCCTTATTGGCGCAGAAAGGGTTTAAGGGTCCGCTTAATGTCTTTGAGGGGCATCATGGCTTTGCTGAAGTTGTGGCCCGAGGGAAGATTGATTTGGGAAAGTTGACGCAGCGAAGGAAAGACTGGACAATCCTGAATACCTGGATCAAGAATTTTGCGGCCAATGGACAGACGCAGGGCTTTATAGCAGCGACTATAACCTTGGTTAAAGAGCACGACATAAAGCCAGAAGACGTGGCGGAGATCACAATCAAATCAAATTCGGTTGTCGGCTGGCACATGTCTGACGCCGCAACGCATAAATATCCCAAAAACGTGGAAACGGCAGGCCATAGTGCTTATTACCTGGCCGCGATTGCTTTTCTGGATCGGGCAGTAGAACCTGAGCAGTTCTCAGACCAAAAGCTACGAGATCCTAAGGTACGAGAGCTGATAGATAAGGTTTCTATAGAGCCAGCCCGTCAACTGGATAAATACTCCTCGCCAGGCATTGTAGAAATCATCACCAAGAAAGGGCAGAAATATCGCTGTGAGGTTCTCCAGCCTAAGGGGCATCCCATGAATCCTATGAGCGACGCCGACGTTGAGAGGAAATTCCGCAGCATGGCGGGGAAGTTCATGGGTGAGAAACAGATGAGGCAGATTATTGATACTGTCTACAATTTAGAGAAGCTGGATGATATCGGTGAGTTAATAAAATTGCTAGTGGCTCCTGGGCAGATCTCTCAAAAATTATGAACTTATCCCAAAGGAGGCCGGCCATGAGGACTACGGTTCTTAAAAAAATCGTTGGTTTGTTCACTCTCCTTTTATTAATGTTGGTTACTACCTATGCAGATGCAGCTAGTCCTACCCTGCAGACAGCCAAGAAAGAGGCTGAGGCTAAGGGGTACATCTTTTATGCCACTCACGACGAAATTGTGGCGATGGCAAAGAAGGAGGGAAAACTCAGGGTAGATAATCGCCTGAGCCGCCCAAATTTCAAGCCGTTGATTAATGCATTTCAGCAAAAGTATCCTTTTGTGACTGATATCCAGGTTGAGGAACTCCAGGGCCCCGAGGCCTACCAGAGGTTTCTCCTGGAGATAAAGTCAGGACGAGCTAAGGGGGACGTTGTCCTTGTAGGCCTCGACGCTGCCGAAGAGTATATGGCTTATCTAGTGAAGTATGACATCCTCGGCATGGCCAACCATGCTGTGCTTAAAATCCATCCCCAGATGGTTCACCCCGTTAAGCGCAACTCAATAGGCGTTTTAAGCACTGTGTCACTTGTAGTTTACAACAAGAAGCTTATCTCGGACGATAAGGTACCTGCTAAATGGGAGGATTTCCTGAAACCTGAGTTCAAGGGAAAGAAATTCACAACAGATATTCTCCCCTTCGGGGTAGCTCCCCTGGTACCTGCCTGGGGCCTGGAAAGAACGTTGGATTTCGCCCGGAAGATAGCCACCCAGCAGCCCGCGTGGGGTAGAGGCAACACTAGAATTACCGCCGCCGTACTTGCCGGAGAGTATCCTCTCTATTTGGGTTCTACTTACACTGCGGTTAAGAGGGCTATGGACAAGGACCCGACAGGCAGCCTTAGCTATAAGATCATTGAGCCCGTCCCTACCAGGATTGTTGACGATGCCACCGGCATTCTCCAGACGGCCGATCACCCTCATGTCGCTCTCTTATGGTTGGAGTTCCTGGCGTCTCCTGAGGGTCAGGAGATCATAGATAAATACGAGCCCCTTAGGGCCTCGGTGCTTAGTCCTATCTCAGCAGCAGCACAAGTAACCCGGGGCAAGAAGCTATCGGCGGTAGACTGGAACCATGTCGACAAGTTTGATGGATATATGGACAATATATTTGCAGCCTTCGGTTTTCCCAAAGCGGGCAAATAAAGGAAAAAAATGTTTGTGGTGAGGGAATTCCGAAGTAAAGATAAGGAGATTAGAAATGCCGAAGACAATAGCTGAGGAATTAGCACATGAGGCTAAGGAGTTAACCTTCCGTGAACTTCCACCAGAGGTGGTTCATCAAGCTAAGCGTTCGGTGCTGGACACCTTAGGTATCGGCTTTGGCGGCTATCTAAGCGAGCCAAGCCAGATCATTCAGAGCCTGATTAAGGAGATGAACGGGCCGGCTGAATCGACGGTTTTCGGCAGCGGTCTCAAGACCTCATGTCTGTATGCCACCTTGGCCAATGGCGTTATGGCCCGCTACCTCGACTACATGGATACTGGCTTCCTTACAAAGGAGGCACGTATTACCATGGGGCACCACGGCGAGTCGGTTGTCCCGATTTTAGCTGTGGGTGAGCGGCAGCACTCTACTGGTCAGGAGGTCATAACGGCGACTGTTTTGGCTTACGAACTCTTGAATAAAGTCGCTGATTCTATGGGCGGGAACCGCGGTGTCCCAATTAGACGGGGATGGGCGCCTGAGACTCTTAGAACACCCTGCATAATGGCCTTAATTGGGGGCAGGCTCCTTGGGCTTAACGAGGAGCAAATGGCAAATGCTCTGGCTATCGCAGGCTGCTTCACTCTGGAACTGGGCATCTTGGTTTCGCCGCACGAGGAAATCACCATGGCCAGAAATCTGAGGTTTCCGCATGGCGCTTATAGCGGTATCCTTGGTGCCTTATTGGCGCAGAAAGGGTTTAAGGGCCCTCTTAATGTTTTTGAGGGGCATCACGGCCTGGCTGAGGTTGTGGCGGGGGGAGAGATGGACTTGGAGAAGTTAAGGCAGCCGAGAAAAGAGTGGACAATCCTGTATACCTGGATCAAGAATCTGGCCGCCGATGGAAATTTGGAAGGCCCCCTCGAAGCGACTTTAACCTTGGTTAAGGAGCACGACATAAAACCTGAAGACGTAGCGGAGGTCAGGATCAAGACAACTTCGCATGACTACCGGCGCCACGCCAGTCATGCAACGCGTCGATATCCCAAAACTAAGTACACTGCGGACCACAGTTCTT
>JACPSE010000136.1 GCA_016193465.1 Deltaproteobacteria bacterium | reverse complement strand
GCCCAGGAGCTAAAGACCATCGAAGAGGGAGCGAAAAAGGAAGGGAAGCTCAACCTCTACGGCTCTATGCGTGACGACGAGGCCAAGCCGGTGTTCGATACCTTTGAGAAAAAATACCCTGGGGTCAAGATCGACTATTTCCGCTCCAGCGAGGACAAACTCCTGAGCAGAATCCTGGCCGAGGCTAAGGCCAAGACCTATAACTTCGATGTCCTGATCACCACCGCAGCCAGTTATACGAAAGGCTTAGGGCTGGCGCTCAAGTGGTCTCCCCCATCGGTATCGGGGATCAACAAAGACCTGTTGGACCCGGACGGGATGACTACTCCGGTTTACATCAACACCAACGTGATCCAGTACAATACCAGGCTGGTCGCCAAGGCAGACGTGCCGAAAAGCTACGAGGATCTGACGCAGCCCAAATGGAAGGGGAAGCTCTGCCTGGAGGATTCTGATTTTGAGTGGTTTGTTGGGCTCCAGAATTTCATGGGCAAGGAAAAGGCCCTGGATCTGTTCAAAAGGATCGCCGCCAATCAACCTGCAATCCGAAACGGGCATGGATTGCTTTCTGACCTGGTCTCCGCGGGCGAGTGCCCTGTCGCCATCAACAATTACGGCAACCAGGTAGCCAGGGCGCAGAAAAAGGGGGCGCCAACGGACTTCGTAGCCATCAACCCGGTAGTAACTATCGTCGCCCCCGCTGTGGTCTCCAAAAATGCCCCTCATCCCAATGCAGGTAAGCTCTATGCGAACTGGATCACTTCCAAAGAGGGGCAGGAGTTTATCGTGAAGAATGGCGGCCGGATTCCGGTGCGGGTGGATGTGGAGCCGGATCCGCCCAGGCTCACCAAGGGACTCAAGCTTCATGTGCCACCGCGCCTGGAGGGCAAGGAATTGAAAGAGGTCCAAGCCTTCTATCGCCAGATATGGCAAGGTCGCTAGCGTCACTGCAGCCAACGCTTGGGAGAGGAGGTCCCGCCTATCCGCAACTGGTTTCGGCTTGATACCTTGCTCCTCGGAGGGGTCATCCTGGTAGTCGCCTACCTGGCGATGACCCCTCTAGCCATGCTGCTCTATGGTAGCCTGCAGAGCAGTTTCATGGTAGGCCAGAGCGATTTCACCCTCGCAAACTACATTGATGCCTATACCGACAGAGAATTTTACTCGCTGTTTTTCAATTCCCTCATTTACGCCCTTGGGGTTTCTCTCTTTACCTTCCTGATCGGCACTACCCTGGCCTGGATCTGTGAGCGCACCAATACGCCGGGGAGAAAGATCTTTGCGCTTATGGCTGTGACTACCTACGTCATCCCAGGAGTCCTACTAACCATCTCATGGATCCTCCTTCTGAGCCCACGTATCGGCCTTTTCAATAATCTCCTGGTCAGGCTACTCGGATTCGCCGACCCCCCCCTCACCATTTACTCCTACTGGGGGATGATTTGGGCCGCTTCCGTTCATCTCTACCCTTTGAACTTTCTGATAATGTCAGCGGCCTTCCGCTCGATGGACAGCTCGCTGGAGGAAGCCGCCTGGGCAGCCGGGGCGAATAACTTCACCTGTCTCAGACAAATCACCTTGAAGGTTCTCCGACCGGCGCTGCTCTCGACCATGCTGATTCTCTTTATTCGCGGCATCGAATCCTTTGAGGTCCCAGCCTTGATCGGCATCCCGGCCCGCATCTTTGTCTTTACCACCAAGATTTACGAGGCAGCGAGCGGTTTCCCTCCGGCCCTTGGGCTTGCCGGGGCCAACGCCTCGATCCTTCTCCTGATCAGCATGCTCGGCGTCTACCTCTATCAAAAACTGACTGCGCGGAGCGAGAGCTTTACGACCATCACCGGAAAGGGTTACCGTCCCCGGGTGATTGACCTCGGGAAATGGAAGTATGCATTTTCAACCGGATGCATATTTTTTTTTATTGTGACTCTCTTCTTTCCGGTCTTGGCGTTGCTCGGCACCTCATTCTCCCGCCATATGGTGGCCCTCACCTCTGAGGCATTTAAGGATTTCACTCTGGATGAATACCGCTTTGTCCTCAGCTACCCCATCATTACGCGGGCCTTTCGAAACAGTATCATCCTTGCTGGCGGCTCGGCCACGGCAGTCATGCTCCTTACCTCCGTGATCGCCTGGATAACCGTGCGCACCCAGATACCGGGCAAGTGGGTGCTCGATGCTGTCACCTTCATTCCCATCGCTATACCGGGCGTAATCATGGGGGTGAGCATGATCTTTGTCTATCTTACGCTCCCGATACCGATTTATGGAACTCTGTGGATCCTTCTAGTAGCTTACATCACCCTTTACATGCCCTACGGCATCCGGGTGGCATCGGCGACCATGGTGCAGATCCACAAAGAACTGGAGGAGGCCTCCACAACCAGCGGGGCATCGTGGGCGCAAACTTTCTTCCGCATCGTCCTCCCACTCCTCCTGCCCGGCTTCCTCTCCGGTTGGATCTATGTGGCCATTATCTCACTCCGGGAACTCTCGGCATCGATTTTTCTTGTCGCTCAGGGGACCGAAGTCCTCTCCACTGTGGTGTTCGCGCTCTGGGACGCCGGCAACATCAGCGCGGTTGCCGCCCTCGGTGTCTTAATGACCCTTTTCCTGATCGTCCTGGCCTTGATAGTGCAAAGATGGCAGAGAAGACTCGGAATTTTAAGAGAATAAGAAAGGATAAAGGGCTAAGGGATCAAGGGTTAAAAGATGAAGGGAGATAAAAAATGAGGAAGGTCATTCAGCCAAAGAAGCTGCCGGACCCGAGGCCGAGATATTCTCAAGGGATTCTTGTCACCAAACCGGGAAAACTACTCTTCATAGCCGGTCAAACGGCGGTGGATGCCAAAGGGAATATCGTGGGCAAAGGAAATATTGAGGCACAAGCCAAGCAGGTCTTCGAAAATCTCAAGGCGGTGCTCAAAAAGGCAGGGGGGTCGATCGAGAACATCGTCAAGACCACTACCTATATAACGGACATCAAATACCGTGAGGGCCTCAATAAGATCCGAAGGCAGTATTATAAGAGCACAGCGCCCGTCAGCACCCTGGTCGTGGTCAAGGGCTTAGCGAACAAAGATTATCTCGTCGAGATCGAAGGAATTGCGGTCTTGTGAGAGGAGGGGAACCGTCCCATGAGCGACTTGACGCAAAAGAAGTGTGTCCCGTGTGAGGGAGGCGTTCCACCTTTGGAAAAGGCGGAGGTCGAGAGACTGCTCGCCCAGATTCCAGGATGGTCGCTCACCGGGAAATGGATCAGCAAAGAGTTTCAATTCAAGAATTTTGTCGAAGCGATGAAGCTCGTCAACCAGGTGGCCGGTATTGCCGAGCGGGAAGGCCACCATCCCGACATCCATATCCATTACAACCGGGTCCGCTTCGACATCTGGACCCACGCCATCGGCGGCCTCTCGGAAAACGACTTCATCTTGGCCGCGAAGATCGATGCGTTAGTGCGTCGATGAAATACCCCTCTCCAGGGCAGCGAATTACACCGCCCGCCTGACAGCCTCCCCTTGCAGATGCCTCTTTACCTCATCGAGATGCATGACATCTGCATACTTGTGGTGCAGGTCAAAAAGGCTCACCTTGTGGGAAAGAAGGCTCCGGTCAAAGCAACATTCTTCCACCACTACGGCATGGAACCCGTAAGAATAGGCATCGACCACACTCGCACGGACACAGCCGCTCGTGCTCTCCCCGCAGACGATCAGACTGCCAATCCCCATCCGGGTCAGGTGGGCGACCAGCGGCGTGCCAAAAAATCCGCTGGCGCGCTCTTTGTAGATGATGAGATCGCCCGGCTCCGGCTTGAAGGCCTCGTAAATTTCATAGGCGTTCGTCTTGAGCTGTCGAATGCGCCGGTTGGTAGCGTGAACGGCTGCCGGTTTCGCCTCTTTGCGGGTCTCGGAGGTAGTATAAATCACCGGAATATTCTTAGCCCGCGCCAGAGCGAAGAGCTCCTGGGTGGGTTTGATGGCGTTCCAGGCATAGATGCCGCAGGAGCTGGGAAATTTTTTAACAACTTCCGGCACAGGCCGCGCTCCCCCTTCGAAAACCAAGTTATAAAGGTCAATGGCCAGCAAGCCCGGGCTTCGGCCCATGTAAGTCTCTCTATGGTATTCCTGGTATATCTCCAGAATCTCCTCGCTCACGACATCTTTCCAGCAATGGTTTTCGAATGAATCTGGCATAGCTTCTCCCCCTGTTCGGCGCTCGGCCATATTTATGCCCCGCAATATAGGCTGTCAAGTCTTTATAATTCTACTGCCTACGGGACCCCTCCATCCCCTCGCTCCAGTGCCTCCTCGTAGGGAAGTTCCGTTCGGGGGCCTACCTCTCGCGCCGAAAGCAATAGGCCTGTGCTTTTTTTGAAGCGTTCAGTCTCGGTGCTTTCGGCTTGCTCGGCAGGCCCCCCTCACTCCCATGTGAAATCCGCTTCCAACGACCCGGAGTCAATCTTCGCTCAGGGACAGGGAGGTCCCTTTAGAGGGAGAGCCTGAGGGGAGCGCGAATGAGGCTGCGGACGTAGAGAGGAAAAGGTTCGGTTAAGGCACTGGTCTATCGGCCGCAGCCAAGAGCGAGTTCCCCGAGGGGGCTCGAAGCACCCCCACGGGTTGACTCCCGTTTGTCATCTCGCTATCTTCTCCCACTCAAGGAGGAAAGAGAAAAAATGGCATTCGACAGGGAGGCTGCCAAAAAGGTTTTGGCGCATATAGACAGAGAGGAGCTGGCACAGCTCGCGTGCGATTTAGTCAACATCCCCAGCCCCACGGGACAGGAGAAGGCGGTCGCTGAATATATCCTCAATTGGTTTCATGCGAACGGTTTTAAGGCCGTCCGGCAGGAAGTCGAAGTGGACCGTCCCAATGCTGTGGGTATCTTGAAGGGCGACGGAACAGGATTGAGCCTGGGTTTCAACGGCCACATGGATACGAGCTTTACCGGGACACAGGAAGATCTCCGTATGGTCGCCAACGTCGAGCCTGATTCCGATCTCAAAGGGTCGATCAAGGACGGGAAGGTACGCGGTCTTGGTATTTCCAACATGAAGGGCGGCGTCGCAGCCTTCATGATGGCCGGAAAGGCACTTAAGAAAAGCGGTTTGAAGCTCAAGGGAGATGCTATCTTCGCGGCAGTGGTTGGCGAGATCTCCCGCACTCCGATCGGACCCTGGCAGACCAAAGAGTATCGCGGTGAAGGCGCCGGCACCAGGCACCTTCTCACTCACGGCATGCATTCCGACTATGCCGTGGTGGCGGACGGATCAGATATGAACATTGTCTGGACTCAAACCGGAGTCGTGCAGATCAAGATCACAACCTTCGGCAAGGCCGAGGCGGCCTGGGGGACCAGACGCTCCACCCACCCGATGGTGAAGCTCAATGCCATAGTCAAAATGACCAAGATTATAGACGCGCTGGAAAAATGGGCGGAACGCTTTGAAGAGCAATACATTTACAACTCTCCCACAGGTCCCATCTATCCCAAGGTCAACATCGGCGCGATCGAAGGAGGCGCCCCGGTCCCATCTATCCCAAGGTCAACATCGGCGCGATCGAAGGAGGCGCCCCTTACAGGCCGAACTATTTCCCCGGAGTCTGCAACGTCTACGTGGATGTGCGGACCCCGCCGCAGGTAAGACCCGTCGCCGCGCAGCACGAAATAACCAAGGCCCTATCTTCTCTCGGCATCGAATACGAGATGGAAGCCTATAAATCGCTCCTCGGCCACGAAGGCAAGGGGATTGAGCCTTTGGTCCAGTCGCTCGAAGAGATCCACCAGCACCTTTTCGGCCAAAAGTTGAAACCCGAGGCGCCGGATCGGGCCAGCATCTGGACAGACACAAACGTTTATAACGAGTTGGGGATCCCCGCCGTCAAGATCGGACCGCGAGGAAAGAGAACCGGTCCCCGCACGGAAGAAATAGATATCGACCAGATGGTTAAGGCG
>JACPSE010000103.1 GCA_016193465.1 Deltaproteobacteria bacterium | reverse complement strand
CGACCTGGTGATGATAACCGGCGCTGCGGGCGGCGTCGGCTCATACATGACCCAGACGGCAAATGCCCTGGGCGCGGCATGCCTCATCGGTTTTGACATAAACGAAGAGAAGCTGAACACCATGAAGAACTACGGGGCTGACCTGGTCATCAACCCCCTCGGCAAGGATATAAAGGAGATCAAGGAAATCGTCAGGGGCTACTGCAAGCAGAACGGCCTGCCCTCCAATTTCGGCTGGAAGATATTCGAGTGCACGGGCACGAAGCCGGGACAGGAACTTGCCCTTGAGTTTCTTTCCTTCATAGGCCGTCTTATCGTGGTTGGATTCGGGCCCCATAAAGTTGAATACATGCTTTCAAGACTTATGGCATTCGACGCGGAAATGGTGGGCACCTGGGGATGTCCCCCCAAGCATTACGGCCGTGTCCTCAATCTCGTGCTCGAGGAGAAAATAAAGATCAAACCCTTTGTCGAGGCAAGGCCCATGAGCCAGATAGCACAGGTCTTCGATGCGGCTCATCACGGAACACTGCAGAAGCGTGTTGTTCTGACGCCTGATTTTTGACTTCCTTTCTGCCGCCTGCCTGGGCGAGTCCGCTCGCAGTCAGGTTGCGCAGGCAGAGAAAAAATTTAAAGCTCCGTCTGAAAGCCCCTCCATGTTAATTAGCATCGATCCGGTGTACCCTATTGGCAACGAGTTGAGGAGCATTAGGGAAGAAAGGAGTTTTGACGTATGGCAATGAGCAGACGCGCCCTGACATACCTGTTGTTCATGATGACCATCGCCTTGGTCGTGAGTTTCTGTGCCACTGTTTCGGTGACACTTGCGGCGTCACCAAGCCCTGCGCTGTTGAAAGCCAAGAAAGAAGCCGAGGCGAAGGGTTATATCTTTGAAACCGGCCATGACGAGATCGTCGCGAAGGCCAAGAAGGAAGGAAGGCTGCGAATCGCAAGCACTTTGGATCCGGATGTCAACAAAGTCATGGGGGAAGCCTTTAAAAAGAAGTATCCCTTTATCAATCTCCGCCTGCAGGAGCTCGGGTCGGTGGAAGAAAATCAACGCTTTCTTCTCGAGATCAAAGCGGGGTCGGTCAAGGACTGGGATGTCAACCGTGTTTATACGGATTTCTACGAAGAATACCTGCCCTACGAGAAGAAATTCGATTTTCTTGGCATGGCGGAGCAGAAGGTGCTCCATATGCCTCTGAGCCTTATAGATCCTCGGACGCGAAACGTGGTCACCGTCAGCAGTAACATGACCGTGATCGCCTACAACAAAAAGCTTCTTCCCGCAGATAAAGTCCCGGACAAATGGGAGGACTTTCTCAAGCCGGAGTTTAAAGGAAGGAAGTTTGTCGCCGACATCCGTCCCCTTCCTTTTGCCATGTTGGTCCCCGCCTGGGGCATTGAAAAAGCGGCGGACTTTGCCCGTAAGGCAGCCGCTCAGGAGCCCATCTACGGTCGCGGCCATACCAGGATCATCGCTTCCGTCGTCAGTGGTGAGTATGCTTTGTTCCTTGGTCCTAATCTCGGAGCGGTCAAGAGAGCTCAAGATAAGGATCGGACTGGTTCCCTGGGAATGAAAATTCTTGAACCGGCGCCCACACGCCTGCATGAGGGCAACGCCGTGCTGCAAACCGCCGACTATCCATACGCCGGGCTCTTGTGGCTGGAGTTCATGGCCTCGCCTGAAGGTCAGAAAATCATGGATGACCATTGGCCTCTCGGGGCCTCGGTCTTCTCTCCCGGCTCGGCGCAAGAACAGTTGACCAAGGGGAAGAAACTATCTGTTATCGATTGGAACCATTACGGTAAGTTAGATGATTATTTGAAGAGGATGGTTGAGGCTATGGGCTTCCCAAAAGCTAAGTGAGCGACTGATGAAGGCCTTGTATTTTGACCGGCACGGCGGCCCGGAGGTCATGCAATACGGCGATGTGCCTGACCCCCGGCCGGGGCCGGGTGAAGCATTGGTGCAGGTGAAAGCCGTGGCGCTCAATCACCTCGACCTGTGGGTGCGCCAGGGGTGGCCAGGGTTGGCTCTGCCCAAGCCGCACATCGGCGGGTCGGATGTGGCGGGCCTTGTGGCCGGCTACGGCGCGGGGGCCAATGGCCAGGCGCTTGGGACGCGCGTGGTGATTGACCCCGGTGTGGTGCTGGGCGAAGACGAATGGACGCGGCGCGGCGAAGAATCCGTCAGTCCGCATTATCATCTCCTGGGCGAAGGCCTGCGCGGCGGCTGCGCGGAATATGTCGCTGTGCCGGCGCGCAATTTATTGCCTATCCCGGATGGGATTGACTTTCCCCAGGCGGCCGCGCCGATCCTGGTGGGCCTGACGGCGTGGCGGATGCTGGTCAAGCGGGCGCAGCTCAAGGCCGGTGAAAGTGTGGCGATTGTGGGCGCCGGCGGCGGCGTGAACAGCCTCTCGATTCAGCTCGCCAGGTATCTCGGCGCAACGGTGTACGCTATCACCAGCACAGCGGAGAAGATGCGCAAGGCGCAAGAGTTGGGCGCTGATTGTGTCATCAACTATCGCGAAGAAGATTGGTCCAAGAAACTGTACCAGTTGACCGGCAAGCGCGGCGTGGATGTGGTGGTGGATAATGTGGGGCAGGCCACCCTGAATTCCAGCATGCGCGCTCTGGCGCGGGGCGGGCGCGCGGTGATCGTGGGCAACACCAGCGGCCCCAAAGCCGAGATAGATGTGCGCTTCATTTTCAGCAAGCAGATTAGCCTGATCGGGAGCACGATGGGCAGCCATCAGGATTTCCGCGACGTCATGGAACTGGTGTGGGCCGGCACGCTCAAGCCGGTGATCGATCGGATCATGCCGCTGTCGGAGGGCCGCGCCGCCCACGAGCTTTTGGCTGCGGGCCAGCAGTTTGGCAAGGTTGTGTTGCAACTGTAGAACCGTGACACAACGGAGGAACCCTTGAAACTTGATGCTCTGGTATTCACAGGTTCGCTGAAGAACGTTCCTGAGACAGCTCGCTATCTCGAAGAACTTGGGTTTGACGCCCTCTGGACCCTGGAAACCCAGCACAATCCGTTTTTGCCCCTGATTTTATCCGCCGAACACACCCGCACAATGAAACTGGGAACCTCGATTGCGGTAGCCTTTCCCCGTAGCCCGATGGTTCTGGCCCATGTCGCCTGGGACTTGCAGGAATTTTCCGGCGGCCGCTTCATCCTCGGCCTGGGCACGCAGGTGCGCGGCCACATCGAGCGCCGCTTCAGCGTTCCGTGGGACTCGCCAGGCCCCAGATTGAGGGAGATCATACTGGCCCTGAGAGCTATCTGGGACTGCTGGCAAAATGGGGCTCCGCTGAAATTCCAGGGGAAGTTTTACTCCTTTACCTTAATGACACCCTTCTTTAATCCAGGCCCGATCCACCATCCTGAGATTCCGATCTTCGTCGGCGGGCTTAACCCTTACATGTGCCGGCTGGCGGGCGAGCTTTGCCAGGGCATGCACATCCACCCTTTGCACACCGTGCAGTTCATCCGCGAGGCAATTATGCCGGGGATCAAAGAGGGGGCCGGCAAAGCGCGAAGAGACTACCGTGAAATATCTCTCTCCACCGCCGCCTTTGTAGCGACCGGTAAGGATAAGGAAGCCGTGGAGAAAGCAAGAGAGAAAGTCCGGTCCCAGATCGCTTTTTACTCCTCGACACGGAACTACTTTCCTGTCCTGGAAATGTACGGCTGGGGAGATACGGCCCGCACGCTGCAAAAGAAATCGATTGCGGGCGATTGGGAGGGGATGGCCCGGGAGGTCAGCGACGAGATGCTCAATGAGTTCGCCATCATCGGCACTTACCCGGAGCTGGCCGAAAAGATCCAGAAAAAGTACGCCGGGGTGATTGATCGGCTCTCCCTTTACGACTGCCTGCCCGCACCGGGGGAAGAGAAGGATTGGCGTCCTATCGTCAAAGCGATCAACGGCTAGCGGATATTCCTCCAGTTTGCCCCAGTATTGGTGTGCTCCGGAAGAGTTTGCCCCGGATTTACGCTGCATGGTAAACTCCGCTTGTTGAATGGAAAAGACGCTGCAAGTCCTGAACGCGCTCGAGCACGACGGGGTGGTGCGCCGCTACGCAATCGGCGGCGCCATGGGCGCCACCTTTTACGTGGAACCGGTGTTGACGTTCGATTTGGACATCTTCGTTATCCTGCCACAGACGGCCTACGGTTTGCTCACGCTGGAACCGCTTTACGAGGCGTTGCGTGCGCGCGGCTATACGGAAGAGGGTGAGTGTGTGAACATTGAGGGCGTTCCCGTGCAGTTCCTGCCGGCTTACAACGAGCTGCTGGTGGAGGCGCTGGCGGACGCACGCGAGACGCTGTACGAGCAGACCCCCACTCGGGTCCTGCGCGCGGAACATCTAGCGGCCATCGCCGTTCAGACTGGGCGCGACAAGGACCGCCAACGCGTCCGGCTATTGCGCGAACAGGCGTCACTGAACAACGATTACCTTAGGGACATGCTGGCTCGCCACAGTCTGGAAGCCAAATGGAAAGAATGGACACCCTGAGGCCCGAAATCGCCCGGCTCATCGCGGCAAAGGAGCAACGCCGGCGGAAACTGGCCGCGCTGTCTTTCTCGGAAAAAGTCCGCATGGTGGTGCAACTGCAACAAATGGCGGCACCTGTCTTACAGGCGCGTGGACGCCCAGTGCGGGTGTGGGCGCTCGACGATCTAAAGCCCGCTGGCGGGAAATGAGTTGCAGTTGAGTGGTGTGTATGGGGTTTTGACTTCTATTTCTCGATTTTTTTCTAAATTGTTGAGTCGTAGAAGTCTGACCCCGCAGCTCCTGACCCTGACCCCGCAGCTCCCATGAAGTCTGACCCCGCAGCTCCCATGAATGAGGGAAGGGACGTGATAGGCTTAAGGCGGCGTTCCAACATTCTGACGCAATATCTGAGGCGAGTTCTCTACACTTCCTTTTCCTATGTTGGGCGAAATTTGCCTCGGGGGTTGGCGAAATATCTCAGCGCGTCGCGCGTTGCCCCGCTTCTGAGAAGGGTTCGTCGGGCAGCACACATTTACCCCATCAATATTCCCCGCATATCAATACAATCCGACCTGGATTTGCTCGTCCTGGAACTGCCGCCTCGCTACATACCCATGATGCCAAACGGAATCGGTTATGTTCACAACATTCTCAAGAAGTGCGGTATTGTCTTCCAGACCGTCGATCTGAACATCGACATCTATCACCGGTTCCATTCGGCGCGCATCCTTGGAGGGACACCTGTCGTTCTATCCAGCGGTTACGTTGTCTCGGATGATCCCTGGGACAATATCCGTACGGATGAGTGGGAACGATCCGATGTGGTTGATTACTTCCTGGGAATGCTTGGTGAGGTCGCCCGCGACATCATCCGCAAGCGGCCGCGGGCTGTGGGGATTTCCGTGCAGGGCAACAACCGAAAGCTCGCCAATCAATTCATCCAGCTACTGCGCGAAGAGGCGGCTGAAACCATCATCGTAGTCGGAGGCTATGACTGCAAATATCATGACATCGGACCCTATCTGGTTCCAGACTGCGACTACATGGCAATCGGAGACACGGAGTTGACCCTCGAAGCGCTCGTTACGGCGCTGGCGCGGGGTGAGCGTCCCGGGGATCTGCCCGGTTTCCTGTCACGTTTCGACTCGCCAAACCGGGTATGGATGCCTACCCCGGAGCTTGCCGAACTCGATCGCATTGAGTTTCCGAGATACGAATGGACGGACCCGTCGCTCTACCGGACCTATTACGGCCAGTATCTTGTTCCCATCACCTCCACGCGCGGATGCTCATGGAGCAAATGCCGCTTCTGCGGGGAGTGCTTCACCTTCAGGAAGCGCTCGCCAAAGGATGTGGCTGACGAGATCGAATTCTGGATCCGCAAGCAGGATTTCCCGCCCGTATTGCACTTCAATGACAGCGACCTGAACGGTGATCACCAGTATTTGTATGATGTTTGCTCGGCCATCATCGAACGGAAGCTGGATGCCAACATCGCGGCCCAGTTGCGGATTTCCAAGCATAACACCAGGGAGTACTTCGAACACCTGAGGAGGGCAGGCTTCCGGAACCTGCGCTTCGGGGTGGACGCGTGGTCAAAGAATGTGCTTCGACTGCAGAAGAAGAGCAACAATATGCAGCACGTATTTCAGAATCTTCGCGATTGCCACAATGCGGGCATTCGGACAGCGGTCAACATCGTGCTCGGGGTGCCTGGCGAGACCGAAGCCGACATCGATGAAACGATTCAAAACCTGATACTTTGCAGGGACTACATCGATTTGGTGGAGAACATCAACACCATCATACTTGCCGGCGGGAGCGAGTACTACAACAACCCCGACGAGTACAAAATTCGGTTCCATGGTGAAAAGGAGGAAATCTACAGAAATCACCGTTACGTGATTCCGAACGATCTGTGGTACAGCGAGGATCCTTACATTGATCAGCCCGTCAGATTGCGGCGGCTGGATCGGATCTGTGAAGAACTTCACGAGAGGGGCATCAACATAGGGCGGTTTGCCGAACGCGCGGTGCGGAATCTGATGGGAGGTGGCGTCGCATAAGCTGGGGGCAGGTCGGGGTCAGGAGAGGGGGTCGTCGGGGTCAGGAGAGGGGGTCGCATCTTTACCTTTGACATTCGCTGAGGCGTCGATGGAGAGCGTCAATGTCACAGTGAAAGATTTGACCCCAAAATTGTAAAACAGATGGTTTCTTAAGGAACACTTCCACAGCCTTGATCCTGATGGGTGACTGGTGCGGACCCGGTTTCCGACACCGACACGAACGAAAACAGGGGCGCGTATAAATCCGTCTCACCTCAGGCGGGTAAGATAAGAAAAGAAAGAAGAAAAAACAAAGGGAGGGGTGTGCCTCTTGACAGCAGCCTTCTAATGGGTGACCCCTTTATCCTCTTCACGAGTTGGTCGATCTGGCCGCCGGCGGCTTCGATCTCGCGCTGACAACGGGTCTTGCACAGGTAAAGATCTGACCCCTCGCTCCCTCTGGTATGACCCCTCGCTCCCTCTCGTTTACGACGTCTCCTCCAAGCCCCCGGCGACGATCGAGTGGGAGTTGGACCTACTCTTTTGACTGAACAGCCCCTTTGAGTGTAGGCGAGCTGCCAAGCTGTGACCGAACGAATGGTTCTAACAGCCCGTAGAGCTCCAGCGCCTCCTCGTAGGTGAGGAGAATCCGTGTCTTAGCGTCTCCCACCAGGATGACGCTGCCGCTTCCAGCATGGTGGTAGAGTTTTACAGGAGCGTCGCCGCGGTTAAGTCCCTCCGCATGGACAAGCATATTTGGCCCCTTGTGTTGTGCGAGGCTCTTTGCGCAGGCAGAGCGGACAGCAGACACGGACTGGCCACGGTTATAGACAACCGCCGTACTAGGCAGAAGGCGCCAAGGCTACTATCTGCTCTCCCGGTTTAGAAGGAAAACTAGCTGATTGGTTGATAGCTGTCAACCGTTATGAAGTTTTTTTTCCTATGCTTTGATGAAGTAGGGAAACGCGGTAGTAACGGAGAGCTTGCTCTGAAATCCGCCACGCCTCTGGGGGTGGACTGATTGGCCCCCATTCAGCCTCAAGGCGGGTCTGTTTGATGGCCCGGTGGACAGCGGCGCGGGAGATCTTAAGCTTCCTCGCCGCTTCCGTGATGCTGTAATAATGCTTGGCTTTCATTCTCTAACTCTCTCGTCGCAATATTCTTTGCAGGCACGGAGTCCGCATTCAGAGCGCTATCCTGATGTTTGCTAGGCTAACTGCCCCCGAGCGGTCTCAACCCCGTGGGCAGCATCCCCCAAGCTCACCCTCCGCACCTCGCCCAGCGGAAGGAATCTTCACAGATGTGTGGGCAGATTACCAAAGCATGAGAGGGAAAGAAAGAGAGACATTGAGGCGCTACCTGGGCACCGAAAATAATATTTCCCCAAAGGCCAGTACTTATACGTCGACGTGGTTTAACCAGACCCTTTTGGGGTTTTGGGGAGGCGATTTGATTCCCAAAGGTTCGCGTCCCCTTTTCTCCCCCCTGGTTGATTCAAATAAAGACTCCCCCCTTATTCCTTCCCGCCTCCGCCCGTTAAATTTCGCAGGTGGTAAAAAAGAGGGAGATGGTTTAAACTTCGGATTGTGGATTATGGCGAGATCCGATCATGCCTGGAGAATTGTCGTTTCACCGAGCACGCACCAGGAGAGATGCAATCAGAACCTTTCGGGCTGATCCGGGTCGAGGAGGTGCTTGAAGCTTTTAACGCAGGCGAGATCATTGAGGAATACCCAGAAGATCAACCGTATCCTAGTTGCTTGATTTTAGGTCGGACTCTAACGGATAGACCGCTTCATATCGT
>JACPSE010000041.1 GCA_016193465.1 Deltaproteobacteria bacterium | reverse complement strand
TCATCGCTCTTGGCCGCCAGGGTGGGATAGATGATTCTAAAGCTGGGCGAGAGGAGATCTCTGACGGCTGTGTGGGCGGCAAGGTTGCGGGCATCCTCTAATTGGCTCTTGACCCATCCTTGTAACGTGTAGCTTTTCCCATCGGCCAGAGCTTTGAGCCTGCTTGTGATCTCTTTCTCCAGGGTTGCGCGGCTGTCCTGATAGGCCAGAAAACCGATAGCCAGGATGGGGGTGATAGAGAGGATCAGATACCAAAGGGTTATTCTGCCCGTTATGGTGAGCCTGCCCCTTAAGCGAAGAGGGACAATGCTGTTTAGGAGAGGGGGTCCTGACCGAACCATCTTCGATTTTCCCGCGAGGAATCGAGCCCCGTTTGGTCTGCCCGAAGTTAGAGTCTGGGAGCTGTAAAGTCAAGGTAAATCTCACGAAACGCAGGAGTGATTTATTAGGTGGGATGTGATATTCAAAAAACGTTGATGGTTGATATCGCGGCTAATTGCCGGAAGGTGTTGGATCGGATTAACGATGCGGCTGCAAAATGCGGGAGAGATGCCGGCGGGATCAAACTCCTCGCCGCATCCAAGTCCCGGAGCGCCGCTCAAATTCAAGCGGCTATTGAGGCAGGGATCAGGCTTTTCGGAGAAAATTATGTCCAGGAGGCGAAGGCTAAAAGAGAGGTCATAAGGGAGCCTGTTGAGTGGCATATGATCGGCCATCTTCAGCGCAACAAGGTCAAGGCAGCCTTGGAGCTCTTTGATCTCATCCAGTCTCTGGATAGCGTGGAGCTGGCCAGAGAGCTGGACAAAGAGGGAAAGAAGAAAGGCAAAACAGTCCGTACTTTCGTTGAGGTGAATCTGGGGGGGGAGGAGAGCAAGAGCGGGATCGCAAAGGATAGGGTTGAACCGTTGTTACGGACGATAGGGGAATTTCCGCATCTCAAGGTAGAAGGATTGATGGTGGTTCCGCCCTTCAGAGAGAACCCCGAGGAAGCGCGTCCTTACTTCCGTGCCTTGAAGGAGATGCAGGCAGAGCTTATGCCCCTCCATATACTGAACGTAAATCTCAGCGAGCTTTCCATGGGCATGACTCATGATTATCCCGTAGCGATCGAAGAGGGGGCGACATTGGTGCGGATCGGGACCGCTATCTTCGGACCGAGGAACGAGTGAGGGGGCTGTGTTTATTCTGGCGAACTTTTTAGATGCGCTGGCTCAGGTGCTCTACTATCTGTTGGAGTTCTACATGTGGATTGTCATCGCCCGGGCGGTGATCTCCTGGGTGAACCCAGATCCCTACAATCCCATCGTCCGCTTTCTCTACGCTGCCACCGAGCCGGTGCTCTACCGGCTGCGCCGCGCCTTTCCTCTCTACGGAGGAGGGATCGATTTTTCCCCCATTCTCGTTTTTGTCGCGATTATATTCCTGCAGCGTTTTTTGGTTCAGTCGCTCTATGATCTGGCGCGCTCGCTGCGGTTTATGGGATAGGTTTTTTATTTTTATGAAGTCTCTTTTTGTCGCCGATATCCGCGAGAACCAGCCTGTGGACTCGGTCTTTTTGGTGACGGCCAAGAACCATGGAGTGACCAAGGGCGGCAGTGGTTATTTAACCCTGAAGCTGGCGGATCGCAGCGGCGAGATCGAAGGGAAGGTGTGGGAGCGGGCGGAGGATTTGGGGCGAGGGTTTGAAAAAAACGACTTCGTGCGGGTGCGCGGGCAGGCAACCCTCTATCAAGGCAAGGTCCAGATCCGAGTGCAGGACATTTCTTGCGTGGATGAGAAGGGCGTCATGATAGAGGATTTTTTGCCTAAGAGTCCGTACGATGCCGATGCTATGGCCGGCGAGCTGATGACGATCCTGAGGGCGACGAAGAACTCCCATCTACGCGCGTTGGCGGAGGCCTTCTTCACGGACGAAAATTTTATGGATCTTTTCAAGCGCGCCCCTGCGGGAAAGACCATCCATCATCCCTATTTGGGAGGTCTCCTGGAGCACACCCTGTCGCTCTTGAGGCTCATCCTCAAGGTGGCGGAGAATTACCGGGGTATCAACCTGGACCTCCTGCTCATAGGCGGGTTTCTCCATGACATTGGCAAGGTCTATGAGTTTTCTTTTGATCGGGCCGTGGAATACACTGACCGGGGACAGCTCCTGGGTCATCTGGTCATGGAGGTCGAGCTGGTCAGCGCGAAAATCAAAAGCCTCCCGGATTTTCCCGAAGAGCTCGCCGTGTTGGTGAAGCACATGCTCGTGAGCCACCACGGCTCTTTAGAGTTCGGCTCGCCCAGATTGCCGCAGACGCTTGAAGCCGTGATCCTTCACTACCTGGATGATCTGGATGGCAAGATACAGAGCATTCAGAGCCTGTTAGAAAAAGAACAGGGCGCGCGCTGGACATCGTTTCATCGCGCCTATGGACGCAATTTCTACCGGGGCGGTGGTGGGGAGAATGAGGACGGTTAATGGTTATTGGTTATTAGTCGATCGGCCCGACCCCTACGAAAAATAATAAAGCAGCGGACCACTATTACGAGTAACCAATAACGAATAACTAATAACGAGGTAAGAGCTGTGAAGATATTCTTGGCAGGAAATTGGGTTGATAAGCCAAAAAAGATTGAGGTCCGCAACCCTTTTGACAACTCGGTGATAGACACCGTGCCCAAGGGGGATGGCGCCGACGTGGACCGGGCTCTGGGTTTTGCGGAGCGCGGGGCCAAGGTGATGGCCAGGCTTTCCGGTTATGAGCGGTGGAAGATCCTGAGAAAAGCGGCCGATCTCATGGCGGCGCGCAATGAAGAGTTGGGCCGGCTGATCTCTACGGAGGAGGGTAAAATCATCGCAGAGGGCCGTTCCGAGGCCAACCGCGCCGTGGAGACCCTGATGGGCTCGGCGGAAGAGGCCAAGCGTATTCACGGAGAGACGGTTCCTTTGGATGGAGACCCGGGCGGGACTAAGAAACTCGGCTTTACATTGCGCGTTCCGTGTGGCGTGGTGGCGGCGATCAGCCCTTTCAATTTCCCGTTGAATCTGGTCTGCCACAAGGTCGGGCCTGCTTTAGCCGCGGGCAATTCGGTGATCATCAAGCCGGCAACCGATACTCCCCTCTCCGCGCTCAGGCTCACAGAGATTCTGCTGGAGGCGGGCCTGCCGACCGAGGGAATTCAATGTCTGACCGGCTCTGGTGGTGAGATCGGCGACACCGTGGTCTCGGATCGCCGCGTGCGCAAGATCACCTTTACCGGAAGCCGCGAAATAGGGGATCGGATCTGCCGCATGGCCGGGATCAAGAAGGTCACGATGGAACTGGGCTCCAACTGTCCGCTCATTGTTATGCCTGATGCGGACCTGGACAAGGTTGCGGTGGCGGTGGCGGCCACGGGTTACGCTAACGCCGGGCAGGTCTGCATCTCCACCCAGCGCGTGCTTACTGCGGGAAAGGTGTACAGCGATTTTTTGAGCGCTCTGGTGCCGAAGGTGCAGGCCCTTACCACGGGCAACCAGCTCGACGAAAAGACCAAGGTGGGTCCCATGGTGCGGGAGAGCGATGCCGTGCGGGTGGAAGAGTGGATCCGCGAGGCCGCGAGTGAAGGGGCGCGTGTGGTCGCAGGCGGGAACAGACGGGGGGCGATCCACGAGCCCACTGTGGTGGCCGACGTGAAGCCCGAGATGCGCATCTCCTGTGAGGAGTTGTTTGGCCCGGCGGTCGCGGTTACCCCCTTCAACACAATTGACGAGGCGATCGCACTTGCGAACCAAAGCGTCTATGGTCTTGGAGCCGGTATCTTCACTGAGAATCTGGAGTGGGCTATGAAGTTTGCCCGCGAGGTGGAGTCTGGCAACCTGCACATCAACTGGGGCCCTCAATGGCGGGCTGACCTTATGCCTTACGGCGGGCTCAAGGAATCGGGCTTCGGCAAGGAAGGCCCGCGTTACGCCGTCGAGGAAATGACCGAGCTTAAAATGGTGGTCTTCCACCTTAATACATAGAGATGCGTACGGACGGACGAAAAGAGAGACAGTTGAGACCCGTGATCATCACCCCGAGCTACATCAAGCATGCCGACGGCTCGGTGCTGATCGAGGTGGGAGACACACGGGTGATTTGCACTGCTAAGCTGGAGGCCAAGGTTCCGCCCTTTCTACGCAACAGCGGCAAGGGATGGATCACCGCAGAGTATGGGATGCTCCCCGCTTCTTCCGGGGTGCGGATTGCGCGCGAGGCGGCACGGGGCAGGGTCGGCGGCAGAACGCATGAGATCCAAAGGCTCATTGGCCGCAGCCTTCGGGCGATTGCCGACTTGAAAGGTTTAGGGGAGAGGACGGTCTGGATTGATTGCGACGTTATCCAGGCAGACGGCGGGACCCGAACCGCCTCGATCACAGGCGCTTATGTGGCCCTGGTAGAGGCTGCCCGTCAATTGACCCAACAAGGCGTGATCCAGGGAAATCCCATCAAAGATTCGGTTGCTGCTGTGAGCGTTGGCATCGTCGATGGCAAGACGCTGTTGGATCTGACCTATGAGGAAGATAGCCACGCGGCCGTGGATATGAATTTTGTCATGACCGGGTCGGGAAAGTTCGTCGAGGTCCAAGGGACCGCAGAGAGCAGGCCGTTCACGAAAAAGCGCCTAGATCGTATGGCTGAGGTCGCCGAGAAGGGCATTCGGGAACTGCTGAAAATCCAAAGGGAAATCCTGGCTCGTATTCGATGAAGAGAAAGAAAATTATTTCCTATACTCCAACTTAAAACTCACCCGGCCCAACTGTAAGTCGTACTCTCCTTCTTCCGTGATGGCAGTTTCCGTAAATTTTCCCCCGTTTAGATAGCTTCCCAGAGTTGATCCAGAATCGACCAGGGAGACCTTATCATCTATGATGATTTTCAGGTGTTCCTTGCTGATGCTGGTATGACCTACGGTTACGACTTCAGCCTTATCATCAGGGCCTTGGAGGTGCGTGACGAGATAGGCCCTTCTTAAATGATAAATTCCTGGCTGGGTTATTTCCACCGACATATCTTCCGGACTTTTAATGGTTAATAGCATTTTCTTTACTCCTTAAAGAGCGGATAGACCGACGATAGTATTGTCTAGCAGATTATCTCTTCTGTCAACCTTGGGGGGGCTCTGACCGCCCAGCCTGAGAACAGAGTTTTTCGACGGCCTGTTGATAACGGTCCCTCGATTCCTTAAAGATATGATCAAAACCACTTCCTTCTTCATCTATGGAGCTTCTGGTAGGCACGACTAATTCAGGTAAACTCACCGAGGTTGAGGCGGCCCTTAAGGGCCTCCCGGTTAAGGTCATCCCCTTGAAGCAGCTCGCTACATGGCCCGAGATTATCGAGGATGGAAAAACCTATGAGGAAAATGCTCTGAAAAAGGCTCGCGCCCTGGCCGCCTTCTCGGGCTTTGTGACTCTGGCCGACGACTCGGGCCTGGAGGTCGAGGCCCTCAGCGGCGCCCCGGGGGTCCATTCGGCCCGCTACAGCGGGGGAGATGCGGATGACGCCCGCAATAACGAAAAACTCCTTAGCGCCTTAGCGGGTGTGCCTCAGGAAAGGAGGGGGGCGCGGTTTGTCTGCGTGATCGCGTTGGTGAGCCCGATTTTGAATGGCGGTGGGGAGTGGATTTTTCACGGCTCGTGTGAAGGATGGATCGCCTTTGAGCCCGGAGGAAAAAACGGGTTTGGTTATGACCCCCTCTTTTTTTATCCGCCCCTGGGGAGGACGTTTGGGGAAATCGACCGGCAGACCAAGGAACGCTACAGCCATCGCGGAAAGGCGCTGGCAAAGCTCAAGCAGGCATTCCCTTCAGTGCTCCAAGGCATCACTAATCCTTGATTTCACGCCTTGCATGTGTAGAATAGTTTTGTGTTTTTTGACGGGGCGTAGCGCAGCCTGGTAGCGCACCTGCCTTGGGCGCAGGGGGTCGGACGTTCAAATCGTCTCGCCCCGACCAGAAATTCAGTGGGCGGTCGGCAGCAGGCAGTCTAAAGCCTCTTTTTTTCTTTTTCCGCCGGCTGCATACTGCCTTCTGCCTACTGATTCCGCGCCAGTAGCTCAGTTGGATAGAGCAACGGCCTTCTAAGCCGTAGGTCAGGGGTTCGAATCCCTTCTGGCGCGCCAGTTCGGAAATTCGGCTAGGAGGGTCGGAGGCTAGAAGGCTGGAAAGCTTCCTAGCATCCCAGCCTCCCAGCTTTGAGATGTGGTGAGTGTAGCTCAACTGGTTAGAGCACTGGACTGTGGCTCCAGGGGTTGAGGGTTCAAATCCCTTCACTCACCCCAATCCCTTTGGGATTGCAAATCTCAAATTTCAGATGGCAAATCATTTGAGATCTGTAATCTGCGATCTGAAATTCCGAGCGAAGCGAGGATATGGGCCGCTAGCTCAGTTGGTAGAGCAGCTGACTCTTAATCAGCGGGTCCGGAGTTCGAGTCTCCGGCGGCCCACCAAATCTTTGCTCCGCCCAAATTTAGAGCATTGGAGCATGGGGCAATGGAACATTGGACCGGAGCGACAATGCGGTCTAATGCCCCATTGTGCTACTGCTTGCATACGGCCCGCGACGCTCTCGATTGACGCCACCGCCTTGCGTGCTGCCTGACTAACATTATAGAACCATCTGTAGTTTTCTCTAATTGCGTTCCGTTGTGTCTTTTGATAGCCTAAAGAGCATGAAGAAGGCTAGCAAAAATGGATACAGGGTACTTAGTCGCGAGGAGGGTCAGAAACTCCTCGACCGGCAGGCACGCCGCTATCTTCGTATGAGCGGGCCGGAATTTGCCCGCAAGTGGAAGGCGAAGAAAATTGAAAACCCCGACCGACCCGAAGTCATGAGGGTCGCTTTTTTGCTTCCCTTTGGCGGGTAAGACTCCCTACCAAGCAGTTCGCAACTTCCTTGAGCCGCTTAACCGGGCTCTCTCCTGCGTCACGAGAGCCTTCGACTATTGATTAGCCAACTCAACGTGA
>JACPSE010000105.1 GCA_016193465.1 Deltaproteobacteria bacterium | reverse complement strand
AAGTTGAACACGCTCTTCCATGCCCAAAAGACCCAGACTCGCCTCCGTCAGCCCTTTTTGCTTTAGGGCGCCCAGGTCGAAGCCTACTCCGTCGTCGCTGATACCGAGCTTGAGATCATCTCTTTGCTGGCTGAGTTCTACGCGTACCCCACTGGCTCTGGCGTGGCGGATCACATTGATCAGGGCTCCTTGGACAATCCTGAAGCAGGCCGTGCTAACCTCCGGAGTGGGCGTCTTATTCAGCGGCCCGAGGTTAAGCTCGGCCTTCAAGCCACCTCGCTGCGCCTGGTGGTTCACATAGGACCGGATCGCTGGGACCAGCCCGAGATCATCGAGGATCGCAGGCCTAAGTTCGAAGGATAGGTTTCGTACTTGCTCGATGGACTGTCCGACGATCTGTAAGGACTCCTCGATACGCGATTTCAAGGATGACGGGTCGGCCACATTCACGGCTCCCTGGAGATTAATAGAGACTGCTGTCAGGGCTTGCCCGATTTCATCATGTAATTCCCGGGCAAGATACTGGCGTTCTGTCTCTTGGACTTCCATTAGTCGACGGGAAAGCGTCGCTAGGCGGGTGGCATACTGTCGCAGAGCCTCCCTTGCCTGCTTGCGAGCCGTGATGTCCTCCGCGGTACCTTCGTAATAGCAGACTGCCCGGTTTTTGTCTTTTACGGCACGCGCGTTGATAGAGATCCAAATCTTTCTTCCGTCCTTGTGGTAGAACTCGGCCTCAAATGCCTCAACAAAGCCAAACTTTTCCAGGAGTTGTTGGAAGCTCTGTCGGTCTTCGGGGTTCACATAGACTTGAGTAGGAATGTCAGTAATGGTGGCAACCAATTCTTCAGGTGTTTGGTACCCAAACATACGAGCAAGCGCGGGGTTGGCAGTGAGAAATCGTCCGTCAGGTGTGCTCTGGAAGATCCCCTCCACAGTGTTCTCGAAAATGCCCCGGTATTTCTGCTCCGCTTCTTGCAGCGCATCCTGCGTCTGCTTGCGCTCGGTGACGTCAGTACCGTATAAATTTACGTACCCTGCATCCTGGATCGGCACGACAGAGAGCGAAAAGATCTGTTCTCGACAAACGGCGTCGATCAGCTTTCTCGTTCCGCTGGCCAGCGAGTCCGAAACAACCTCGCGCCAAAACTGGGGTACAAAGCCCCTAGCCTGGCACCCCCATTCCTGTAAGAGAGGGGAGCTGGCTGGGTTGACCTCCAGGATCTGACCGTCGTGATTCACTCGGAGGACCGGGCTTGGATTCTCCTCGGGGAACTTGGCAAGGTTGCGGATCTCTCCCTCCGCTCGCTTGGCTTCAGCTTGCCGCATTTGCAGGCCCTCGGCCATTGAGTCGAAACTTTTGGCCAGTTGGCCCAGTTCTCCTCCGTTGTAAGGTAGTCCTGTTCTCACGCCCAGGTCACCTCCTGCAAGCCGCTCTGAGGCGTTCACAAGCGATTCGATAGGGCCCACTAAGGATTGCTGACTAAACGCCCATGCCGAGATGAGCGCGACGAGAATGACAAGTGCCATTACGGTGATGTTCCGCCTATAAATCCGCGTCACCTCAGCAAAAGCCCAAGCGCTCGGTATGCCAACTCTCACGATGGGCGCTCTACTTTCGGGCATACCGCGAACTATAGAAAACGCGAACAGGCGCGGCGTACCATCCATGCCAATCCCTTCAGCCACAGCTCCATCCCCTGCCGAGAGCTTATCCGGCTCAGCAACGGGTTGTCCTGCGCGTTTTCCGGCCCATTTCTCAGACTCCGGATGGCGATATAAGATCACGCCCTCTCTATCAATCAAGGTGACGGCCGACCTGGGGGGCAAGGACATGTTGGTTATGATCTGGTCAAGCCAAGCAACATCTACTCCGGCATAAACTACGGCTCGCACGTTGCTTGAAGCGTCAACGAGAGGATAGGCGACTACAACGCTCGGTCTACCGCTGATTCGGCCGATCAAGTAGCTGCTGGTGACGAAATCCTTTGTCCGGAGGATTTCTTGAAAATAAGGGCGGTCACCAATGTTTACTGCCTCTCGCACAGGCAAGCCAGAGCAAAATACGTCGCCATTTGGCTTAACGGCTCCCAAGTTTGCATAGAGCAAAGATCGTTGGAGCACGGCAGTGAACAGCCTGTTGCAGGTTTGAGGGTCGTGATCGCGTACTCCAGGCAATTGGGCGAGGCCGATAAGAAGTTGACGTGCTCCATCGACGATTTGTGCGTGGGAGTTGGCAATCTCATTTGCATAGGTCAGGGCGTTTCTCTGGACCTCAGCGATGGTCAGTCGACGATGCTCAAAGACTGAGTAAAGAAGCAAACCGGCCAGTGGAATGGCGCAGAGCAGGACCAGGAATATCAAGCGAGAACGGAGACTTGATAATAGGAGTCGCATTTATGAGAAAACCAGGATTCCCATTTTGGCGAAAAGTGGAGGGGGGGGGGGGGGGGGGTGAGATTCTTTTTATTTTTCAATGGGTTAGACTAATTTATGATCTAGGTCTAGCCTAGCTTCAAGAGCCTGGTAGGTAAGCCACAGCAAATATGCAGGATTTGTGCCAAAGGCAGTGATTTTTAGTTATGGGACCAGTGAAAAGGTTCGAGATGGCTGGCCGGCCAGTTTCAATTACCTGCTTGATTAGTTGCGGAACACCGGTTTTGGGCAGCGGCATTTCAAACGGGACCCGGAGGTTTATTACCTGCTGTCCGAAAGGGTCGACGAGAACAATTGCTTCCCAGCTTGGCTCAATTTTCAAGGCGCGCAACGCCTGGTCATAGAATTTTCCCAGCTCTCCCGAGTCAAGATGCTCCGATGTTGCCAACTGTTCCAAAGTTCGGATGGAAACTGCTATCTCGCGGTCCACGGCAAGCGACAGGGCGCGCGCCGTATCCACCAGCCCGTTTTCCACAGCGCTCCGTTGCTGGGCGCTAAAAATGACCAGCATCACACCGGCAAAAATCAGGACCGGCAGGAGCGCAGCGACAACGAGAATAATAAGGTGGGTGCGAAGCTTCATCTCAATAGGCAACAATTATTAGTTTTGAGTTTTGAATTTTTAGTTTTTAATTACCGGGTCTAGTAAACTAAGAACTCAAAATTAAGAATTCATAACTGCGACTCTTTCTTGACCGCTGACAGCTCTCCCAAAAATAAAAAGCCCGGCTGGAGAGATCCAGTCGGGCCTGCTGTAAACTACAAAGCTCTGGCTCCACCGAGAGACCCGGCGGATTTCATCCGGCCGATTAGGCCGGTAATCTGAGCGGATTATCCCTCTTGCCTAAGGAGACTGTCAAGGAGGGGAAAGAAAGAGCAATTTTGAATTGTGATGTTGAATTATGAATTAGGCAGAAGGCAGTAGTTGTTAGTTCTTAGTGGTGAGTTTTGAGTTGCCTTGACAAGCCATAGACATATGGCTCCTGTGCCTGGCACGGGATTGTCACCGTGAACCTGGAACCGTTGCCTGGAACGCTCCCCTCTCAAGGCGGCTTCATGTAACATTTGCAAAAACGTTTGTATTAGTTGACACGGTCAAACCGGGTGTCTATACTCATGCTCATCAAACTGTACAGCAGGGGAGGCTGGATGGAGCGCTACCTTAATGTAACCGAGGCCCGCAAGGAGCTGCTGGACCTGGTGGAGCAGCTAAAAAAAGGTGACCGTGTGGTCCTTACCAAACGTGGACAACCCAAGGCCGTTCTGGTGAATTTTGAGCGTTATGCTCTTTTAGAAGACTTGGCTTGGGTGCTCCAGGACCCGGGACGTCAGGCAGCCCTGCACCAGGCGTGGAACGAGCTCCAGCATGGAAATATTATTCGCCCTCCAAAGCAGAGTCCCCTGACCGTGCGCTCCCTGCGAGGCCTCGCCCGTAAGCCGTCCCGCCGTCGAGTAGGGGTTTGAAGCGCTATACTCTCGCGCCTCAGTTCCTGCGGGATTTCCGGGCCCTGGAGTCCGGTATGAGTCCTGCGGATGAGGATATTTTAGACGCTCTTTTGGCTGCGGTGATCAGTGACCCCCAGGGCGTGCAGCGTGTCCAGTCTTTTTACGATCCCCAGCGTCCGAGCTGGCTTGCGCGATCCGACCCATTTGTAGTTCACTTCGCTTTTGACGTGGATGCCGACGAGGTGATTTTTCTTAACCTCTTCCGCCGACGCTAATGCAGGGAAAGGTAACAGTTCAGTTTTGAGTGCTTAGTTACAGGGTGTACAGGGCTCTGGGGTTATCGTCGAGAATCTTTTTCTTAGCGGCTTCGGGGATCGAGTTGTTGCCCCGGAAAACGGTTATCGCGGCTGCCTAAAGTAAAAGCGGTATGAGGGCAGCAATGACTAGAGCAATGAGGTGTGAGCGCAGCTTCATTTCAAATAGCAATGAGGCAACAGGCAATAGCAATCACTGACAGCTTCATTAAAATACAAAAGCCCGGCTGGAGAGATCCAGTCGGGCTTAGCGGTCATAACTGAAGGGTGCGAATCCGCCGAAAAGCTCGGCAGCTCTCAACCAGCCTGCCACCTTTTGGGAATTGAATCAGAGGCGACATTGGATCGATCCCCTTTCCTGGGCGCGATCTTCGAAGGCTTCATTGCCGCGGAGATAATTAAGAACCAGATCAACAGTGGCCAACGCAGAGAACTCTACTATTTCCGCGATCAGCAGGGCCTTGAAGTTGATTTCGTTGTCCCCTCAGGGCACCGGAAGCTCACACTCGTCGAAGTGAAGGCCTCTCGCACCGTAACGCCTGAGGCAGCCGAATCGGTTGTGCGTTTAGCGGCAGCCATTTCCAGCTATCGGGTGAGAGCCTCGGTTGTCCATCGTCCTTCCAAGAACGCCACCTATACCTCGGGGTTGCGAGCAGGCGTGAAAGCAGTGGCGTGGACCGAACTCGCCGCGTCATTGGCCTGATTCAGGAGCCAGCGATCAGGGGTCGGGGATGGGTGCCGGCCCCAGTCTCCGATATCCCGTAACCCGGCCCCACCCTGGATCACTCGCATGGCTGAACTATATGACAATAGCATTGCATATAGTGTCACTATTTGCTAAAGTGCCGGCATATGGTACAGAGGCGCTTTTGGGCGGCGCGGATAGAAAAGGCGTGGAAACGACGCTCTGTCGTGTGGCTCTCCGGGGTACGCCGGGCTGGCAAGACCTTTCTATCGCAGAGCCTGCCGCATATCGAGTATTTTGACTGCGAACTCCCTCGCGTTCGCCGCATGATGGATGATTCCGAGGGGTTTCTCGAGGGCGTCCGCGATCGGCGTATCGTCTTGGACGAGATTCACAGGCTTGGGAATCCCTCGGAGATCCTCAAGATCGCCGCCGATCATTATCCGAAGACGAAGGTTCTTACGACCGGCTCTTCGACGCTTGGCGCGTCGAAAAAGTTTCGCGACACCCTCTCCGGGCGAAAAGAGGAGATATGGCTCACGCCGATGATCGCCTCGGACCTGGAAGATTTTGGGCGTTTGGACCTCAATCACCGCTTGCTCCGGGGAGGCCTTCCTCCGTTTTTTCTGGCGGAAAAGCTGCCCGAGCGAGACTTCCAAGAGTGGATGGATGCCTACTGGGCAAAAGACATAGCTGAACTCTTTCGCATCGAGCGGAGGCATTCGTTTCAAAGATTCACCGAGCTTCTCATGGCCCAGAGCGGAGGGATCTTTGAGGCAACAAGATTCGCCCGCCCCTGTGAGGTCAGCCGAGCCACTATCTCCAACTATCTGGCCGTGTTGGCGGCAACCTTTGTAGCGCATATCGTCCGTCCTTTCAGCTCGCACCGCTCCGCGGAGATCGTCTCGGCTCCGAAAGTATATGGATTCGATACGGGCTTTGTCTGCTACCACCGTGGCTGGCATACGTTGCGTAACGAGGACCTCGGATTGCTTTGGGAGCATTTCGTCCTGAACGAGATGCACGCCCATTTGCAAAGTCGTGATATTCGATACTGGCGAGACAAGAGGGGACATTTCGTATTGCCGCGTCGTGCCCGGCAGCCCTTGGCTATTGAGTGTAAATGGTCTACCACCGACTTTGATAGCGCGAACCTTAAGGCTTTCAGGCTGCGGTATCCTCAGGGTAAGAATCTAGTCGTGGCTCACGATGTCAGGCGTTCTTTTGTGCAAAAATACAACGGCTTTACCATCACGTTTGTAAACCTGTCGGAATTCCTAGCGGAGCTGATGAGCGAACACTGAAAGGGGAGGCCAATGGACGGTCATCTGCCCGGGTGGGTTCTCTGGGTTGGGAATCAGGCAATAGGCAGAAGGGGGGGTCTAAGGCATGATTGAAAATCGTCCTAATCTCGCTGGCCGATAAAGTAAGAAGTCTCTTCGGTCGAGCGTAAAAATTCTCTGGAGCCTTTCTCGTTCCGCTACCCGAACCAACGCTGCATCCGCCATGTCCATCGGCAGATCTCTGTATTTTTTCATCAATTCTCTTATGCGGGTTGCATCGCCGCGATCAAGCGGCAAAATGACCAAGGCTTCGGTGATTATCATTTCCCACAGCGCCGCTTGGGCCTCCCAGGAGAAGTTCAGGAGGTACATGGCCTCAGTCAGGACGGGCCAGACCGTAGCCATGGGTTCCTTGAGAGAGCGTAGCGTTTTCACGCAGCGATCATGGCTTTGGTCGTCTGCGTGGAGAAGCGCGACTAGCGGTCCGGTGTCGATCAGTATCATTCTCTTCGTCGCTGCTTGAGGAGAATCCGCCTGAACTTGTCCCCGGTCCGCTCTGAAAGGTCAGGCGGCCCGCCGTGGGCGCAGCCGATGAGATGGGCAATGGCTTCGTAGGGAGAAAGCGGCCCTTTCCTTTCCTCCTGAAAATCGGCCAGGACCCTGATGGCTTCGCGGATCACCTGAGACTTCGTTTGACCTCTCCTTCGAGCCATGCGGTTTACCAAGGCCTCTGTCTTACTGTCCAATCTTGCACTTAAAGCCATAACCAACCTCTCTGTAGTACGTCAGTGTATGACAACTCCGCAGGCGAGTCAACTCAAAACTCAAAACTGGAACCCTTCTCTACCTCGCCTTTTCTGTACGCACCATCTCCGCCAGGGTCTCTACGTGGAAGGTGTGGGGGAAAAGATCCACGGGCCGGACCCGCGTCAGCCTGTAGCCTCTCCTGCTCAGCGCTGCCAAGTCCCGCGCCAGCGTGGGAGGATTACAGGAGACATAGAGGATCTTCTCCGCCCTCAGAGAGGTAAGACCTTCTTCCAGTCCCTTCGCCCCGGAGCGGGGAGGATTCAGGACAATTTTGGCAAAGCTTTCCCCCCGGTCGCGTAACTGCCGGACTGCCCTGGGGACATGGGAACGGATCCAGCGAATATTCTTGAGCCCGTTCAAGCGGCTATTGATCCTGCCATTTTCAACGGAGCGCGAATCGCCCTCTATGGCCAGCACTTCCCGCGCGCGCCGGGCAATGGGCAGGGTAAAATTTCCCGCCCCGCAGTAAAGCTCCAGGGCGCGGTCATCATTGCTAAACTCCCCCCATTGTAGGAGCTCACGAACGAGATGGCTGTTGCCTTCCCGATTCACCTGGGAGAAGACTTCCCCGTCCACTTCCATCTTCAGCCCCTCTTCGGGGCGCATCGTGATGACTGCGCGCCCCCAGGAACGGCGCCACCCGCGTCCGAAGAGAATCAGCCCCCTCACTTCCTTCGACTGTTCGAGAAAATGAGAGTTGGAAGAGTCATCCTGGGGGGCGAAATCTCCCTCCGCCTTCCCCGCCAGGACCGCAGTTCCGTCCTCTCCGCTCTCCACGATCTCAATATGCCGGACGCGCGTGCGCAATTCTTTGAGCCACTCTTTGGCATGGTTCAGCCGGCGCTCCACTTCCGGCTCCGCGATGAGACAGAAGTCTATCTCCACCAATTCGTGGGATGAAGCGCGATGGAAGCCGACTCTTTTGCGGTCGTCGGCCTGGAGACGGATGCGGCGGCGATAACGATATTCTTTTGGTGAACGGAGGATGGAAAGGAGATCAAATCCGTCGAGCTTCCCGATGCGGGTTAGCGCGTCTGCCACGCTTTTCTCTTTGGCGGCGAGCTGGGCTTCGTACTGGATGTGCTGCCACGGGCAACCGCCGCACTGGCCTGCGTAAGGGCACGAAGGGGTTTGGCGCAGGGGAGAAGGAGTTGTCAGTCTCAGGAGCTCCCCGACGGAGTAATTGCTCTTCTCCTCCACGATCCGCACCTCCGCCTCGTCTCCGGGGACGGTCAGAGGAACCAGGATCGCCTGTCCCTGTTGCCGCCCGACGCCGTAGGGGCCGTAGGAGAGGGAGTCGATTTTTAGCGTTATTTCCTTCATGCTATAACATGGACGTAACCCATTATAGAGGATAAAGGAAATCATGGAAGCCCAATGCGACCCGCGCTTTCTCAAGGGGATCGAGGAGTTTAACCAGAGACGCTTCTTCGAATGTCATGAGACGTTGGAGGAGATCTGGTGGGAAGAGCAGGGGCAGGACCGCCTGTTCTACCAAGGTATCATCCAGATCGCCGTGGGTTATCTAAAGTATAAGGAAGGGGTGCTCATCGGGGCTATCAAGCTCTGGCGCTCAGGTCTGGAGAAACTCGAGGCTTATCCGCCAGCGCACCTGGGAATCGACTTGGTCCCTTTCATCCAGGCGGTGGCGGGCGACCTGAAAGAGATCGAGCTCGCCCATGAGAAAGGCGAAGGCGCCCCGGTGCTTCACGCCCCGCGGATTTCTCTTAGCGCCTAAACCCTAGCGGATGGGAAATGATTCGCCTGATCGATATCCACAAGCACTACAGCCAGGGGAGGAATGAGGTCACGGCCTTAGCGGGGCTCTCTCTGGATATACCGAAGGGAGAATTTGCCGTGGTAATGGGGCCAAGCGGATCAGGAAAGAGCACGCTCCTGCACCTGATCGGGGGCCTGGACCGGCCCACGCAGGGACAGGTGTTGGTGGACGGGCGGATTATTTCCCAGATGGCGGACGATGACGTGACCCTTTTCCGGCGCGCCAAGATCGGCTTCGTATTTCAATTTTTCAATCTCCTGCCGACGCTGACGGCCCTGGAGAATGTCATGCTGCCGCTGATTCTGGATGGGCGAGCCGGCGGTGATAGTCTGGTGCGGGCAAGAATACTTTTAGAGCGGGTTGATCTGAAAGAGCGGAGGGATCATCTCCCGGAGGAGCTTTCAGGCGGGGAGATGCAGCGCCTGGCCGTCGCGCGAGCTTTGGCCTTCAATCCCCCCATTCTCCTGGCCGACGAGCCCACGGGCAATCTCGACTCCAAGAATGGCGAGGCGATCCTCACACTGATGCGCCAGATCAACCGGGAAGACCGCTGCACGGTGGTCATGGTGACGCACGACCGGGAGGCCGCGAGTTACGGAGATCGGGTCGTCCATCTCAGGGACGGAGTGATAGAAGGGGGAAAGTCCCAGTGATTAGCCTGCTGCGTTTTCTTTCCTGGCGTCATCTGCGGCGCCATCGCCTGCGCACCGCCCTTACTTTTCTAGGCATCGTCCTCGGTGTCGCGGTGATCGTTGCGATCGCCATTGTCAACCGCACGCTGATAAGTTCTTTCCAGCGGACCATCGAGCTGGTAGCCGGCAAAGCGGTGCTCCAGGTGTCCAACGGCGAGAGCGGCGTGAAGGAAACGCTCTTCCCGGTCCTTCGTGACGCGCCGGGCGTTAAGGATGCGGCCCCGGCGGTGGAGGGTTTCCTCCCGGTGGCAGGCTTTCAGGGCGAGAGGCTTTTTGTCTATGGAGTGGATCTGCTTGCCGATTTTTCCGTCCGTGATCACCAATTTGTCGGCGCTACCTTCGACCTGGAACATGCCCTGGATTTTATCGCCCGACCCGATTCCATCGCCCTGACCGAATCTCTCTCGCGCCGCCTTGGTTTGTCGGTGGGGGCTCAGATCACTCTCGCCACGAGCGGCGGGGCCCGCAGTTACACGGTGCGCGCGCTTTTGAAAGAGCAGGGCACCGCCAAGGTCTTCGGCGGGAACTTCGCCTTGATGGATTTGCCTGAGGCGCAGATCGCCTTTGGCAAGGAGGGGAAGCTCGATGTCGTGGACCTGACAATCGAGGAAGGAGAGAAGATTGAGGCCGTGAGAAGCGAGGTCCGGCAACGGCTCCAAGGGGCCGCCCAGGTGGAGCGCCCGCAGGAGAGGGGAGAACAGATCGAGTCTCTCCTTACCTCTTTTCGCGTCGGCCTTTTCTTCGTCAGTTTGGTTGCGCTCTTTGTCGGTTTTTTTCTTATCTATAACACGGTCTCGGTCTCCGTGGTTCAGAGAAAGCGGGAGATCGGGACGCTGCGCTGTCTGGGAATGATGCGGCGGGGTGTTCTGCGGCTCATCGTCTCGGAGACGCTGATCCTGGCTCTCCTGGCATCGGTGGCCGGCGTCTTGGTCGGAGTTGTCCTGGCGCAGGGCGCGCTCCTTTCCGTGGGGCAAAGCGTAAACAACCTTTTTCTTCCGATCGATCTGGCGAAAGGGAGGCTGACCCTGCGCGAGGTTTTGCTCGCTGTCGCAAGCGGCCTAGGGGTGTCGGTCCTGGCGGCGTTTTATCCTGCATGGGAGGCGACGCAGGTGACGCCGCTGGAGAGCTACCGGCAGGTTGCCTGGGGTCCGCGCCTTCAGGGAGTCTTCCGGGCAACTGTGGTGGGTCTCTTTCTCTTGTGTTTTTCACCTGTCCTGTTGGTCGTTTCTGCTCTTGGTTTGGGAGATGTTGGAAAGTTCACCCTCGGGGTGGTGGCGATGCTGGTCTTTTTGCTCGGCCTCTCTTTTCTTTCCCCGCTTCTCATCCTGGGCTGGGTCAAGCTCCTTTGGCGCTGTTTGTCCCGGATGCCGTTTTTATCCTGGCATGAGGGGCGCCTGGCGTGGGACAGCCTGCGCCGGAGCCCGGTGCGCGCCGGGATTACCATTGCCACTCTCATCATCAGTTTGGCTGCGATTTTCACGATCGCGGCCTTCGTCCACAGCGTGCGCGGCTCATTGCTGTCATGGGTAGATCAGATGGTGACAGCGGATCTGATTGTGAGTTCGGGCGCCAGGACCGCCGGCCCTATGAACGTGCCGCTAAAGGAAGATCTCGTGCCTGGATTGAAGGCTCTACCGGGAATTGAGGTGTTGGATCTCTATCGTCTGATCCGCTCCACCTATGAGGGCAGGCCGATTCTTATCGAATCCTTCTCCGCTGAGGCCTCTGCGGCGGTGCGTAAGTTGCCGATGGCAGAGGGTGAGGGAAGAGAGGCTTTGCAGCGGATGGGCGCAGGAGAGGGCGTGATCGTGAGCGAGAGCTTTCGGAGCAAGTTTCGCAAGCACACGGGAGATACCATCCAGCTTCCCACGCCTTCAGGCGTTGTCTCGTTCGAAGTCCTCGGCGTCTACGTCGACTATTCCTCGGATTCCGGCAGCGTGCTGGTGGACCGGTCTCTCTATAAAAAGATCTGGCAGGATGAGCTGGTCGATGCCTTTGATTTGTGGCTGGCGCCAGGAGCGGATCAGGAAGGAATAATCCAGAAGATCAAGGAAAACTACGGAGAGAAGTATCGGCTTTTCGTCAGCACCCACAGGGAGCTTAGGGATGCCGTGGTCAGCATCATGGAGCAATCCTTCGTCGTCAACTACGCTGTGGAGATCGTTGCGGTCATCGTGGCCATCTTCAGCGTGATCAATACCCTTCTTGCCTCTATTTTGGATCGCGCCAGGGAGATCGGAGTTCTAAGGGCCATCGGGGCAACGCAGGGGCAACTACGGAAGATGGTGATGGCCGAGGCGGGTTGGATTGGGTTTTTGGGGGGAGTCCTCGGTCTGATTGCGGGCACGGTGATGTCCTACCACCACGTGGTCTATAATACTAAGGTTCTCACCGGCTGGACCTTTCAATATTACTATCCCTTCGGCTTTGCCTTTTTGTGTCTGGTCCTTTCGGTAGCTCTCTGCTTATTAGCCGGATATATCCCGGCGAAACAGGCCGCCTCGACCCCCATCGTGTCGGCAATCGGATATGAGTGAGCCCCTATGGACGTGCTTCTCACCACTGGCTACCACCGCAGGATCCAGGCACTCCTCACTTCCCCAATAGTTTTCTCATCCGTTCGATAACCTCGGCGGGCTGGGACACGGCTTCCTTCGCGATCACCTCGAGATCTGCCCCGGTGGACGGATCCGCATCGAGCTTCTTTTTCTTGGCCTCGGCCCTGAGTTCCGGGTCGTTTATCGCCTTGGTAAAAGCCTCACGCAGGGTTTTGGTATGCTCCGGAGGGAGCCTGGGGGGAGCTATGTACGGACGCCCCAAAGCGCCCGAAGCCAGCACCACCGTTGCCAGCCTCCGGCTCGACTCCGACGCCTTGTATTGCTCCATAAGCTCATAAATGGTAGGCACGTCCGGCAATCTCGCGTCCCTGGTTCTGCCCGTTTGCATGAGCACTCGCACCAGGCCGGTCTTGCGCCAGGTATGAAACGGCTCGCGGGCGAAAAAGGTCGGGATGCTCAGCGCACGGCACTGCACCTCGCCTCTTTCCAGCGCCAGGTCTTGCTCTGCGCCGCCCCGGTATCCCATGACAAGATTGAATTTCGTTCCGATGGTTTCTTCAAGCAGTCTCGGCACAAAGTGGCCGCTCGTGCCAGTACCGGTGGCCGAGCACTTGGGCGGCTCGGAAGCCTTGCGCACATCTTCCAGTGTTTTGTAAGGCGCATCGCTACGCATATAAAACAACCAAGACGTTTTCTCAGCGGAGCCGATCCAGGTAAAATTACCCCAGTCAAATTGGATCTCCTTGTGTCCAGCAAGCTGGTTGAGATAGAGGCCACCGCTGGTCGCTCCAAGGGTGAGGCCGTCGGGCTTGGCCACGGCATAGATGTAATTGGCCGCAATCGCAGAGCCGGCGCCCGGCATGTTCTGCACGACAATATTAGGGTTTCCCGGTATCTGTTTCTCCAAGTGGGCAGCCACAATGCGTGCCCATATGTCGTAGCCATCCCCTGCCAGATATCCCACCACCATCCTGATGGTCTTGCCTTGATAGAAGGGGCTCTGCGCGTGGAGGGCAGACCCTTGTATCAAGCAAAACAAAACGGCAATCGCGACTGCCCGCATCTTCATGACGGAAACTATCTAACGATTCTGTGCTCCTGTCAACTCGGCACAATTGACACCCGGCCAAAGAAACAATAACAAGGCGTAGCTGAACAGCAAACCAATCGGCTGTCGGATACCCTATGGCCTGATTTTCTTGATAAAGCCTTGGAGACTCCACGTGAAAGCCTTCCCCTTTAGGGATGGCTCTTGCGTGGGGTTTTGGGGGGGGCTCGCGCGGCTCGCGCTTCGTATGGCTTCTGATAGATCCTCTTCCGTGATCGTTTTTCTGCGGACCGTCACCACCAGCCGTTTGATCTCGTTTTCCAACTCCCTGACATTACCAGGCCAGGGATAATTCGCCAGGCTACTCAGGGCCTGGGGGGCCAGGCTCATGGGTTTTCTATCCATCTCGCGGCAACTATTGGCCAGGAAATGGTTCGCCAATAGCGGGATGTCCTCTCGCATCTCGCGCAACGGGGGCATGCGGATATGGATGACTTTCAAGCGGTAGTAAAGATCTTCACGAAAGCTTCCTTTTTTAATTCCTTCTTCCAAGTCCTTATTGGTCGCTGCCAAGATTCTTACGTCCACCGGAATGGCTTTCCTCCCGCCAACGCGCTCGATCACCCTCTCCTGCAAAACCCGCAGAATCTTGGATTGCGCCGTAAGGCTCAAGTCACCGATCTCGTCCAAGAGCAGAGTGCCACCGTGCGCCATCTCGAACTTCCCAATCCGCCGCTCCACGCCGGTCGCCACCCCTTTCTCAATCCCAAACAGCTCGCTCTCCACGAGATTCTCCGGAAGGGCGGCACAATTCAAAGCCACAAACGGGCGTCGCGTGCGGGGGCTGTTATAGTGGATCGCCTTGGCCACCAGTTCCTTGCCTGTGCCGCTCTCCCCGGTGATCAAGACATTCACCGAGGTGTCACTGATCTGCTTGATCATCTTCATCACAGATTGAATTTTTGCGTCGTTGCCGAGGATGTTTTGGGCGGAAAATCTCCCCTCGACCTCCCTCCACAACTGGGCGTTCTCCTGCATGAGCTGTTCCCGGCGCCGTGCCATCTCTCCAACAACCTGGGCCGTTTCAATGGCGACGGTTGCCTGTGCGGCTAATGCCTTCAAAATCTCCTCGTCTTCCCCCGTAAAAGCACCGCTCTTTTTGTTCAGCACCTCGAAGGCTCCGATGGTTTGTCCCTCGAAATTTCGCAGCGGCACGGCCAGGAGACTCTGCGTGTGGTAGCGCGTGCGGGTGTCAATCGCCGGATAAAAACGCGCATCTCGATGGACGTCTTCTACATTGATCAATTGACCGGTCTTGACCACGGCCCCGGCAATTCCCACGCCGGAGTCAAACCGCAGGATTTCCTCGCTTCCGAGCGCCACTTTAGACCACAGCTCATGCTTTTCCTGATCCAACAGAAAGATAGTGGCTCGATCCGCCTCCATGAGCTTGGTGGCCTCGACAGCAATCAGATCCAATAGGGCCGTAAGGTCCCTCTCCGAGTTGATTTTCTGGCAGATTTTCAGGATGGCGACGAACTTTCCGCCGAGATGGTTTTGTTCCCTGACAACCGCTGGCTTGACCGGATCCATCTTTGTTGGCTTCTCTACGGAGGGATTGATACTGGTTGCGTTTAACACGTCACCATGGGTGTGTCAATGACGCGCCATGAAATCGTCTTTCCCGGTAACAGGTTTAGATGCGTTGGTATCAGTTCATCAGGCGTTGTCGCGCGGCGCGGCGCGCCCAGGCAAGGAGCAGCAGGGATAGGCCCAGCACGTAGCCAAGATCCCACAGCACGATCGGAGACAAGTCGCCCCGGAAAGCCGCCCGTGCCAGGCGCACGGGATGGAGCAGGGGCAAGGCCTCCGCGACCCATAGCCAGGGTTCGGACAGGCGTTCTTTTAGCGGGAAGAAAACATCGGAGAAGAGAAAGAGCGGCGTCAGAAAGAGCGTGTAATAGAAGCTGAAGAGTTCGATGTTGGGGATCCTCAGCGAAAAGACGATTCCGATGGCGGCGAACAGCAATCCGGCCAGGGGCATAAGGAGGAAGACCAGGAGGGAAGAAGGAAGCGGCGTGAGACCGAAAACGGCGAGCACGGCATAAAAGCACCCGCCGTAAATGCAGGCGCGCGTTACCGCCCACAGAATCTCGCCCGCCAGGACATCATCAGGCTCGATGGGCGTGGTCAGCATGGCGTCGTATGCCTTCTCGAATGTGAGCCGGACAAAGATGTTATAGGTGACCTCGAAGCTGGCGCCGTTCATCGCGGCGACGCAGACCAGGGCCGGCGCGAGAAAGGCGATATAAGAGGCGCCGCTCATCTCGGAGATATAGGCGCCCACGCCGATGCCGAGGGAAAACAAGTAGAACACAGGCTCGAAGAAGTTCGGCAGGATGTTCCACTTCCAAGTGCGGCGGTACATGGAGGCATTGCGCCGCCACACAGCGAGGGCATGAGGTATCGAAAGGCTCACTGGCCGCCCTCCAGGCTCGTTCCGGTCAAGGCAAGAAAGACATCTTCGAGATTGGCTGGTCGGATCACCATCTCTCGGCGGTCTCCCTGGTCGCGGTGGCGGATCTGTTCGACGAGAGAGCTTGCGTCTTGCAGATAGATCATGACGCGTCTGCCAACACGGAGGCGGCGGCGCAGTGGCAATGCAAGCCCGCCGAGCAGGATTGGCTCCTCTTCTGGCGTGCAGTCAAGCTCCACCGTCTCCGGTGCCAGGTGAGTTGCGATAAGAGCCGCCGGCGCGCCCTCGTCGATGACCTTACCCCCTGAGATAATGGCGACCCGGTCACACAACCGCTGGGCCTCGTCCATGTAATGAGTCGTGAGCAGCACGGTCGTCCCTGTCGCCGTGAGGTCACGCACGCGCGACCACAAGGCCAGGCGAACCGCAGGATCGAGCCCGGTAGTGGGTTCGTCGAGGATCAAGAGTTCCGGTTGATTCATGAGAGAGAGGGCGATAGCGAGGCGGCGTTGGAAGCCGCCTGATAGCTGCCGGACGGGCAACCTCTCATGAGATCTCAGCTCCAGAAAATCGAGGAGCTGGTTGACGCGCCGGGAAAGCTCAGGCTCGCGCAGCAGGTGATAACGGCCAAAGACGCGCAGGTTCTCTTCGGGCGAAAGCGCCTCGATCAGTACATTTTGCTGGAGCGTCACGCCGAGGCGCGAGCGCACGGCGCGCGGATCGCGGGCAATGTCGATCCCGAAGACCCGGATCGTGCCGCTGCTGGGCCGCGTGACGCCATAGATCATCCTGAGCGTTGTGGTTTTTCCCGCGCCGTTCGGGCCCAAGAGACCAAAGCAGACACCTGCCGGAATCTCGAGGCTGAGATGATCTACAGCCAAGCGTGTGCCGAAGCGTTTGGAAACTGCGGCCGCTTCGACGATGATTTCGGAAGTCATAAACTAGTGGGGGGAAGGTATCGAGGTGCGGGCCGAACCAGCGACGCGTATAGGGCGGCTGCTATCAAAAACAGAACAGCCAGGCCCGGGAACATAGGGCCGTAACTTTGGGTGCGGTCGAAGATCGCCCCCGCCACCACTGGACCGGCAACACCTCCCCACGTGTGAAAGAAACTCATGCTGCCGCGAATCGTGCCGAAGTTTTTCCGGCCGAAGAAATCGCCGACAGTAGCCCAGCTTACTGGGAAAATAGCCTCGACCGTAGTGAAGAGAATGGCAAAGAGCCACAGCGTCCACTCGTCCTGGCCAAAAATCAAAAACAGAAGAGCGATTGTTCCCACGATCATACTCAGCCCCATGAGACGCGGCTTGTTGACGTAGTCGGCCAGCCATCCCAGCAGAAGATGAGAGGGCAAACTCAAAAAAGCGAAGGTCGCCAACAGATAGGCCGCCTGCTGTTCCGCCACCCCTTTCCAGACCATCATCGGGATGAAATGCACAATCACGGCGCTGAAGCCGGTCACCCGGGCCGTGGTTGCCAGTATGATCATCCAGTAGGCGGAAGTGCCCATGGCCTGCTTTACCGTGAAGTTCGTCTCTTGCGGGATTTGCTGCCTGTCGGAAGCGCTTCCATCCATGGGCCGGCCGGGCGGATCGCCGTCCGGCAGGAGGCCCATGGCTTCAGGAGAGCGGCGCAGCAAAGAGGCTAGAGGGAGACCGAGGATCAGCAATCCGATCCCAGCCAGCAGGGCGCCCTGACGCCACCCCCACGTATGAACGGCCGCGGCAAGAAGGGGAGTGATCAGGGTTCCTCCCATCCCGATCGAAGCGCTGATCAGCGTCATTGCAAGGGCGCGCCGGCGGATAAACCAGGTATTGGCGAGGACCATCGGCGAGTGCATAAAACCGGAAGCAAAGGAAAGAGAGATGACGCCGAGATAGACCAGCAGAAAAGCCGTATAGCTGTTTATCCCCGAGAGCAGCATATATCCCATGCCCGACATGATCACGGCAGTAAACACGACAGGGCGGGGACCAAAGCGGTCGATCATGTAACCGGCCACAGGACCTTCAATGGCCCCTTCGGCTCGGGCCAGAGAGAAAACCAGAGAGGTCGCAGCCCGACTTAAGCCAAGTTCTTGGCTGACAGGCAGGAAAAAAACGGTGAAGCCGTAGAGGTGCAGTCCGCCGCCCAGAATGCGGATAGCGGAGCCGACGGCGATCATGCGCCAGCCGTAGAAGAGGTTGCCGACTCGTGAGAATCGGATAGGCATAGAAAGGTAGTATCTCTTGTCTCGAATGACTTCAACCGGAGCATGGCACAGGGAGGTGATAAGGAGATGAAAAGTCTACAACAGCGCGGAGAACGGCGTATTAAAATATGCGATCCCGAGCAGGGCCTTAAGGGGTCCGGTTTGGCTTCTCCGCGATCACGGTTGGGAATGTCTTGTGGTGGCATCTGCAATCTTATATCACGAGATCAAGAAATTGCGCAGGTCCGACCCGGCTCTAACGTCGCGGGTGAGCCGCGCGAGTCTTTCGAGCGTCGGACTCAAACCGGTTGGTGTGTGCCGGGCTTGCCCGGCTGCTTAAAGGTGATGATACGGAAAGGGGGTGAACTTTTCAATCAAAGTCCTGACCCAGCCAGACGGAGGCGAAGGGTAACCAAAGGCAAGGGTAATTGGTTGGTGACGACCGCCTGAAAGAAGCTGGAGGCAAAGACGCGGGTTGACGAACAGGTATGCCGCGAGTCTGAGGCGGCAGGCAGATCAGGCGGGCGAGCCGAGACGAGCCTGCACTACAAGGCAAAGTCTCCCATCCGTCAGAGGGTTCGTACCGTAAATCTGACAATCGTGCGTCGAAAGCAGTCGGGAGTACCCTGGGAGACCTGCTTGGGTTGTCCGCAAGGACTGGGCAGGGGAGCAATCCCTTGCTGAGAGCCCGGCAGGAGTCAGCAGCGGGCATAGTAGCCCGCAGGCAGGCGAGGGGAGTCGAGGCACTCCAAAGCCGAAAGGCGGAGCAACGGCCCAGTCTTAGGGGTCAGACTTCTATTTCTCGACTTTCTTGGCAAACAGTTGAGTCGTAAAAGTCTGACCCCAACCTCCCTTGACCCCAACCTCCCCTGAGCATAGCCGCGCCCACGAGAGCTGCCAACGTTCTACTTATCGCTGCCTCCTAGGCCATCGCCCAAGTACCGAGAAGGACAAAGAGGCCAATTTTGCTGTTTGCGCCATCCTGGCACCTTAGCGGCTAACGCTCAGGGCGAGAAGCGCGAAGCGCCTCCTCAAGCCGGATGTTATCCGGCCTCATTCCAAGGGCGCGATCTTCTGAAGTTCCTCCCGCGCTCGCGCCCTATCCCAGTCGGCGAGAAGCTCCCCCTGATGAAGCGTCTCCCACTCAATCACAAGACCTGTTACGCGAGGCGGCAACCGCCCGGAAAACACGGTCAGGGTTCGAATATCGATCAACGTAAGGTCGCCGCCATACTCCGCATGAAAGTGCGGCGGGTTGTGATCGTCGAAGAACATCTTGATGACAATGCCGAAGAAACGGCTGATCTCAGGCATGGGCGGGCTGATGGCGTAGTGCGGGGAAGATATCTTCTGGTTTCTTGCCCGTCACCTTGAGGTAGAGCGCCTCCGGGCACAAATCAATCCGGTCGTCCCAGACCAATTCACCGGATGAACCGATACGAACCTGTTCGAAAACGAGGGGATCACACCACAAGGCGAAGACTCCTTTGCCGACGTTTTCAGAGAGGTCCACAGTCCCGGACACCCTGTCGTCAAATTCCAACTGCAGCCGATATCCGGGCAATACCTTGACCTTGGAAATCTTTCTCATGGTTTAATTCCTCCGCACCCTGAATAGTACCAGGAATGAAGGCGCCCGGAAAGGCATCCACGCTTGTCTTGGGGGTCAGACTTCTATTTCTCGACTTTCTTGGCAAACAGTTGAGTCGTAAAAGTCTGACCCCAACCTCCCCTGTAGCCATACCGCTCAGGTCTCTTCACTATCCCGGCCCGTACAGGGTTAAGATGAATGTAACGAATGAGCTCCAGTAAGTACTCATCTTTCTCACAAATAATGGCTCTGTATCTCCCCT
>JACPSE010000104.1 GCA_016193465.1 Deltaproteobacteria bacterium | reverse complement strand
TCCTGGATGAGTTGGGAAACCTCTCCTCTCCTGTTCAGGCCAAGCTGCTCAGAGCCTTGCAGGAATCGACGATCTCCCCGATTGGGTCAAGGAGTCAGAGGCCAATAGACGTGAGAGTGGTCTCGGCGACCAATATCGATCTGGGAAAGGCAGTCACTGAGGGCGGCTTTCGCGCCGATCTCTACTACCGGTTGAGTGCCGTGCCAATTTTTATCCCGCCCTTGCGTGAGAGAGAGGGAGATATCCCTTTGTTGGCCCAACACTTTGTGAAGCTCTATAGTGAGAGATACGGGAGGGAAGTAAACGGGATTAGCGCTGGCGCGATGGATATGTTATGCGCGCAGCTCTGGCCAGGCAACGTGAGGGAACTTGAGAACGCCATTAAATCGGCCGTCCTTCTCGCCCAAGAACAGATTACAGAGGATAATCTCCCTCGCTATTTTCACAGGCAGGTTGGAGGTGCGGTAGCAGGAGCCGAGGCGGGGCAAATTTCATTTGGCTTTTTACAGAGGATGGATTTAGGGTCGGAAGGAAGAGTCGATTTAAAAAAGATCGGCGAACAGGCTGCGGCAGAGGCAGAGAGAAGGGTCCTGAGGGATCTGTTAAGAAATTCCTCTCTCAAAAAGTCCGAGCTGGCAAAACAGATCGGTGTGGACCGGAAGACCCTAAGAGCGAAGATGCACAAACTGGGCATCTCACATAAACGAGAGGGAAAATAGGTGGCACCAAGCAAGCCCGTAATTCTCGTTGTTGATGACCATCCGGATAGTCGTGACATCCTTGTGTTAGCGATGGAGAAATGGGGCTATGAGGTATTACCGGCGCGCGATGGCAGAGAGGCGATGGCCCAGATCGAGTCGGTTGATTTCAACCTTGTGATTATAGACATTGCCATGCCGCTCGTGAGTGGCCGGGAAGTGGGGCGGTCGATAAAGAGCAACCCACGGACAAAACACATCCCCATCCTAGCAGTTACAGCTTTAGATACCTCTGAGAACCGTAAAAGGTGTTTGCAGGCGGGTTTTGACGACTTCCTTTCTAAACCCTTTCGGATAGCCAGTCTTAAGGCTAAAGTGAATGCCCTTCTCGGTCAAGTAAGTCGCCAATAATGGGGCATCGAGACCCCATTGGGGAATTTCTCCCCCAACTTTCCCTTCATCTATTCCGTTAGCTGCTAATTATTCTCTGCCATTTTTCTCCAGTCCGAGTTGGTATATTTTTTGCGTTAACAATGACGACAAAGGAACATAGAAATGGAACAAGTCCAAAGAAGGGCGAAAGTATCTGCTCTTGCTCAGCGGAATTTAACCGAAAAGATGGGAAGAAACTCGGGGGGAGGCAGATGCAATAGCGGGGAGTGGCTTAAAGAGCAGGTGGAGGAGATGCGCGTAAGTTGCGAGAAGGCTCAGAAAGCAAATCGGGCCAAGACAGAGTTTATTAGCACCCTTACGCACGAGTTACGCATGCCCATCCATGTGATTGTCGGTTGTGGCGATCTCCTCCTGGACGGCGCCTGGGGAATGCTGCAAGAGAACCAGAAGGCCATTGTGGTCAAGATGAGGCAAAACGCCTCCTATCTTTTCGACCTCATTAGCGACCTGATGGAGCTCAATCGCCTCGATGGAGGGAGGGGTGTAACTCGATGTGAGGAGATCGACATTAATGGACTTCTGGAAGAGATGAAGATGGTGGCCCGATTGATGCCCAAGACAGAAGGCGTAGTTTTGGAGGTAATGACGCCGGCAGGGCTTCCGCTACTGATCAGTGACAGGGACAGGCTAAAAATCATTCTGCGCAACCTCGTGGGAAATGCCATAAAATTTACCAAGGAGGGCCGAATAACGATCAGTGCCCACTTCGATCCGGAAGATCAGATGATGGAACTTACTGTCCGCGACACTGGTATCGGTATCGATGAGAAAGAGCGGCAGCATATTTTCGAGATGTTTTGGCAAGGAGATGACTCTCACGCACGCCCTTTCGGAGGAGTTGGCTTGGGCCTCTACATTGTCAAGCGACTTGGGGATCAGATAGGCGCCGAGATCGAGGTGGAGAGCGAGAAGGGGAAAGGATCTCTCTTCCAACTCAGAATCCCTCTCCAACCTTATTAGCTCCTATACCTGGTGCAAGCGCTCCTCATAGGAGGAGAAGATCCTCCCCATTTTTGCCTCTCTTTCTTTAAGCCCCACAAAAAATTCACTGACTTTCAAGCCTTTTTCATGGATCTACACATGGCATGTTTGTTGCGACGTTAAGATGACAGTCATAGGGGGGAAAGGAGGTGAGAAAAGATGGCACAAGTACAGAAGTCCATGGATTCCTCGAGCTTGGCTGAGGTAGTGGACAGGATCCTCGACAAAGGCATCGTCATCGACGCCTGGGCTAGGTTCTCACTAGTCGGGATCGAGCTCTTTGCGCTCGAGGCGCGCGTGGTGGTGGCCTCGGTGGAGACCTATCTCAAGTATGCCGAGGCGATCGGCCTGACGGCCACAGCGGCATCCCCGGCCTAAAAAGCGTGGAGGATGCAGCCACTCTGTAATGCGGGGGCAGCATCTGTTGCCCCCGCGGGCAGAGAAAGAGAGAAAAAGGCAAACAAGACGAGAAGGAGGATCGAGCTATGAATTTTACTCAGTTTTTTGAGAACCTGTCACACGATATCAACGGTTCACGGGCAGCCCGTAATGCAGATATGCAAGGTATTAGGGCGCATATTCAGGAGATGAGGGGGAATGTCGAGAATTTTCTCGATACGTTTCGCTCTAAACATAAGCAGATGGCAAGGGCGCTGAAGCACGAGGCCAAGGATCTCAAGAGGAGACTAAGGGGTGATGACAAGGCCAGAATAAAGGCGGCGCACGAGATGATGGGAGAGATGCGGACACGAATTGGCGGGGTTTTCTCGCTTACGCGTGGGATGCTCCACGACCTCGCCGCCGACTTGCGCCGGGGAGGAGAGATCTTTAGGGGGAACAGCGCTACCTCCTCTCCTAAGGAAAGCAGAAAAAAGAAGAGACAGTAAGGACTCCCGGTCAGCACCGAGACTTGTCTGCCAGGGCGCAGGCAAGCCTGTCTGCGTGCCCCGCACAGGCAGGCGAATAGAATTTTCAGGGGGATTCTAAAAACCCCATTTACTCACCCGACATGGGCTAAGGAGGGGATGAACTATGAGTGATAACGGATTGACGACCCTTCGGCTTGAGCCGGGTGACAACTTTGTCCTAACCCCGCCCATCGAAGCTCTCTGCCAAAGGGCCGTCGCTTACCTCGATGCTGGTTACCCTATCCACCTGGCCGGTCCTGCGGGAACCGGCAAAACCACTTTGGCCATGCACATAGCAGCGCTTAGGGCGAAGCCGGTGATGTTGATTTATGGTGACGAGGAGTTCGGCACCTCGGACCTCGTGGGTGGAGAGAAGGGGATTCTCTCCAAGAAATTGGTTGACAACTTCATCCATTCGGTCCTCAAGACCGAGGAGAGTGTGCGTACCCAATGGGTAGACAACCGCCTGACGACAGCCTGTAAGAACGGCTGCACTTTGGTCTACGATGAGTTCTCTCGCTCTCGCCCGGAGGCGAATAACGTCCTGCTGGCGATACTTGAAGAAGGTGTCCTGGCGCTCCCTGAGTCGCGGTTTGGCGAGAGCTACATGCGGGTCCACTCGGATTTCCGCGCCCGAACTGGCTAATTACGACCGAGAGACCGACGTTGCCATTGCAGCGGCCAAGTCGGGTCTCCCCGAGAATGAAGCCAGAAAGATTGTCGCCATCGTGGATGACTTCCGCAAGTTGGGGGTGAACAATTCCCGACCCACCGTCAGGGCCTGCATCATGATCGCCAGGGTGATAGCAGGCCGGGGAGGGAAGGTGAGCGCCGATGATTCCGTTTTTCTTGCTACCTGCGTGGATGTCCTGGGGTGCGATAGCTTGAAGGTGAAAAAGGATGGGATCTCCGTTGCCAGGGAGGAAGTCCTGAGGCTAATCAAGACCCATTTCAATTCGAAGGGAAGGCAGAGGTTTCCCAGAACCATGAGGGCGTCATGAAGGCGGTGAGAAAAGGATTGGAGAATATCCGCACCTTGAGGAGCATGGTTAACAACTCCATGCCCATGAGCTCTCGCGGGGCCCTTATGGAGCGCGCCCGATTGAATCAGGAAAGAGAACGATTGTGGAACGAGCTGGATAGGCTCAAGAGGCGCATGGGCGTGATCGGGAACAGGCTCGAGGAAATAGGGCAGTTGGAGCAGTGGCTGGAACGCTTTGCCGAGGCCAGGCAATCTTCGCCTGGGAGTAAGGGCGACGGTTCGCCCGAAGTCACAAAAGGGAAACGTGGCGCCAGGGAGATGATCCTGAAATATTGATAGGGGACAAGATGAGGTACGACCTGAAGCTGAACTGCATAAATTGCGGCCACAGCGTTGCCTTAGATGAGAATGTCTACATGGATTATGAGGGTCCGGTCAAGTGTAATGCCTGCTCTGCTATCCTCAGCGTGAGGATGGAGGATGGCAAGCTGCGTTTCATGGATTTTGTAAGTGTTTCGAGGCCGAGCCCTGAGGATTCTCTCCCGCGCCGATAAGGGGATTGGCATTGGATATCTCTCAAGTCTTGCGCGACCCAAAGGGGTTGACCCATGGGACAAAGGTTGCGTCTCCCCGGGAGGAAAGATTTATTTACTGCTTTACGGAGCGTGGAGAAGAAGCTTACCCCTTTACGGGGCTTGAAGGCGCAAAGGTAGAGGCAATTTCCTATGGAGAGATCGCTGCGGTTGTCAGCCCCTATAAAACTACCGGCTTCGACCAATTGGAAAAATGGGCCCAAAGGAAATCTATTTTAAAGCACCAGGAGGTGAATGGCCACATCTTCTCAACTCGCACGGTAGTACCGGTGAGATTCGGAACCATAGCGGGTGATCCTCTACAGGTAAAAGAGCTGCTCAAAAAGATCTATCTCCAGGTAAAAGCGGCGTTAAAAAGGTTAGAGGGGAAAATCGAACTGGCCGTGCGTGCCTCCTGGGATCTTAACACCGTTCTTCAGGAGCTAAAGGGAGAGATGATGATAGAGAAGGCCGGAGTCACGGATCTCCAAGAAAAAATCGCCATTGGAAAGCGGCTCTTTGAGGTCGTCAATAAAAGGAAGAGAGACATCATAAACACGATCCACCATGGTCTTTACCCTCTAGCCGCGGATTTCTCTGTCGGTAGGGAAGGGACAGAAGAAATGATAGTTGACCGCAGCTATCTCGTTGAAAGAGAAAAAGAACCTCTCCTCGACGAGGTCCTAAACCGTCTAACCAACGAGTACGAGGAGAGGCTTACCTTCAAATGCATTGGTCCCCTCCCGCCCTATAGTTTCACCCGTTTGGAGATTGCTCAGGGAAACTTTGAGGTGGTGGATGAAGCCAGGAAGGCTCTGGGGTTAGCGGAAAGGAGCTCCCTTGAGGAGATCAAGGCCTCCTACAGGAGGCTCAGCCTCATGCATCACCCGGACAGGAATCCCGCCGACCCAGGGGCAGAGGAACGCTTCAGAAACGTTGCTCAGGCCTATGAGATCCTCGAGGCTTACTGTGAAAATAATCGCTGGCTTGAGAAGGGCCGGATCTATCCATTCGCCAGGGAGGACGTAGAAAGCTCCGTGATGGTGAGGAATCGGGGCGTTAAATGACGATAGGAATGGCAGCTCGTGACGTGTTGCCTGAAAAGGAAGAGGAGGCCCCGCGAGGGAAATTTCTTTACGCGGTGAT
>JACPSE010000097.1 GCA_016193465.1 Deltaproteobacteria bacterium | reverse complement strand
GGGCTTTAATTTCTTTGCCAACGAGATAAAATCAGGCAACCCCTGAGCCACAGGAGTCGTTCGGATCTCTGGACTGCTGGTTTCGCCCCACAAATTGATAACGCGACCACTGGAGAGCCAATCCAAACTGCCGCTCATTCCTAACCCCAGCAGCAAAGAGACCAAAGCGACAACCATCAATCCCTTCGCGCCCACCTTTTTACTCCAAATCCCGCTTTCTTCCATTGGATACTCCTATCCCTTCTTCACTGCCTCTACGTACCTCATGCGCAAGTCGAAAAGCACATCTTCCATAAGCTTTTCCTCGCCCGAATCCAGATTTCCCCGAGTCTTCTCGCGCAACACACCGATGATATCGATCAACTGCTTGGCCACGGCAATGTCCGCCTCCACCTTTCCGCTCAGCGGATTTTCGATCTCCCCTAGATGCATCAAGGCCTGCGTGCTAAGACTGATGACGAACGCAGAGAAGCTGATCTCCGGCAACCTTTCACCGGTTTCCGCTTTCCCGCGACTAGATTCTTCTTGCGACGCTGTCTCGACAGAATCTCCGGTCGAATCCACCGCCCCCGCTGCTTCCCTGGGCTCTCCAGTCTCAGCCGAGAAACGACGCCGATCCTCCACTTTGAAACCCTTTGCCCCTCGTTTTTCTCCCTCTTCAGCCATCGAACCTCCCGTAATCACGCTCAGAGAGAGAAAAGCCTGGAGTAGTCCGCATCACAAAGAGCGGGACTCCAGGCATCCCTTGAAAAATCCACATCTCTTAATAGGTCATGGCGCGGAGCCGAGCAACCCTTTCCTCTACTGGAGGATGGGTACTAAAAAGGTTCAGGAAGGATCCGCCTGTCAACGGACTCACGATAAACATGTGAGCGGTTTCAGGACGCGCCTCAAGCGGCACCATCTCGCTTGCACGGGCGAGCTTCTCTAAGGCAGCCGCTAAACCCAGAGGATTGCCCGCAATCTTCGCCCCCGTGGCGTCAGCAAGAAACTCCCGCGAGCGGGAAATAGCCATCTGGATCATGACCGCCGCAATAGGCGCCAATACGGACATCAGAATCAACCCGAGGATGCCCCCTCCGCCCTCATCCTCTCTCTCACTCCTGCCATAGCCAAAGATGGCGGCCCACCTGGCCATATTGGCAAGCATCATGATCACGCCCGCGAGCGTGGCGGCGACGCTGCCAATGAGTATATCTCGGTTCTTGACATGGGAAAGCTCGTGGGCGATGACCCCCTCCAACTCCTCCCGGTTCATGATCCGGAGAATTCCTTCAGTAACCGCGACCGCGGCGTGTTGCGGGTCCCGGCCGGTCGCAAAGGCGTTCGGAGATTCCGAAGGAATGACATAGAGCTTGGGCATGGGAAGCTGCGCGCGCAAGGTCAGGTTCTGAACGATGCGGTGAAGCTCTGGGGATTCATCGAGACCCACCTCGCGCGCCTGATACATCGCAAGGACGATCTTGTCGGAAAACCAATAGCTTCCAAAATTCATCAGTAGCGCGAACACAAAGGCGATCACCAACCCTTGCGACCCGCCGAAAAGCTGTCCAATGCCCAGGATGATCCCCGTTAAGAGACCCAAAAGAAGCGTAGTTCTAAAGGAGTTAGACACCTTTCCTCCTCCTTTACCGGGACCTGCTCAATAGCGCCAAAATTGCAACCATTTTTTACATCAACTGTAATCCCTGCCTCCACCCTTGTCAAGAAGGTCGGCGCTATCCTTAGTTCTTTCCAACAGCTTTACCAACTCACGAATAACATGACCTGGGGTGAGAGCGGTCAGACACCGCCGGTGCGGGCAGGACTTCATGACCGAATAAAGGCAGGGAGAACACTCGATGTTCCGAGTAATGATTCTCACCCTCTGCCCGCGCGGAGCCCACTGTACCGGATCCGTCGGACCGTAGAGCGCAACGGTTTCGACTCCGAGGGCGGCCGCCATATGGGTGACACCACTATCGTTGCCCAGGTAAAGATCACACCGACTGATCAAGGCAGCTAACCTGGCCAGATCCAGGTCGCGGAGCGCCGCCGCACAGCGCCAACGATCTCCGCTTGCCCCTCTCTCTTCCTCAGCCGGTCCCAAAACCACAAGGCTCTTTCCCCTAAAATGTCGCTCCCACCACTCAGCCACCTCCAGATAAAACTCCACCGGCCAATTCTTCTCTCTAGCCCCGCTCCCAGGAGACAAGACCAACACCCTCTTTTCTTGCAAATGACTTTGTTGCCAAAACCGGTGACTCCAGACCAGGGCATCAGACCTTATCGAGATACGCGGCGCCGCCTCACTCGAACCTTTTTCACCCAGACAGGAAATAAAATAATCTGTCATGTGAATCCGCGACCCAGACGGACGGAAGGGATACACTTTAAGTTTGCCCCCGGATAGCAGCGTAAGATGTCTAACAAAGTCAGGCTGACCGCTCCCCATCCAGGAATAGATACGGGAATAGGGCGCGAAAAAATGCTTGAGCCTGTCCTCCCTCTCGGAGCCTGGAACAAACAGACGGCTGATTTCGTAACACTCCTGCGAACGTGTCTTGATGCTCGGAGGGACCAGATCCGCGTACTCCGTTCGAGCAAAAAGATCCGCCTCTCTACCTCTTGCCAATGTTTCGAGCGCTGGAAGAAAACAAACGAAGTCTCCCAGCGCACCGGGAAAGAGGATCAAAATCTTTTCTGCAATGGGTGCTGGCGTTCCCAAGCGAGTGAGTGAGTTTTAAATTGACTTTCCTGGCCCAAAAATATAGCATATTCTGCAACTCGATTCGAATCTCCCTGATCGCGGAAGCAGAGCAAGAACTGTGGCAATTGTGAACGGCGCCCGATCCATTCTGGACCTTATCGGCTCCACCCCTGTCGTCAGACTGAGAAACCTCGCAGGCAAAGATGACGCTGAGGTGTGGGGAAAGCTTGAGTCCTTCAATCCCGGCGGTTCGGTAAAGGACCGCATCTGTCTCAGCATGATCGAGGCGGCGGAACGTGAACAGAAGCTCAAACCTGGCGCCACTATCGTGGAACCAACGAGCGGGAACACCGGGATTGGGCTTGCTCTTGTGGCAGCAGTGAAGGGATATCGGTTGATTCTTACGATGCCGGATACAATGAGTGAAGAAAGGCGCAGTCTCCTTGCCGCCTACGGGGCAAGACTTATCCTCACCCCGGATACCAAAGGGATGGGCGGCGCCATCCGCAAAGCTGAGGAACTCCTGCTGGAGCATCCGGACTACTTTATGCCCCAGCAGTTTAACAACCCGGCAAACCCGGAAATCCATCGTCGCACAACGGCGGTGGAGCTGCTCAAGCAGTTCACGCAAATCGACGCCTTTGTCGCGGGTGTGGGGACAGGAGGCACCATCACGGGAGCCGGAGAGGTGCTAAAAGACAAAATGAAAGGCGTCAGGGTGTATGCCGTGGAACCGGCAGCATCGCCTGTCATCTCAGGGGGCGAGCCAGGCTACCATAAGATTCAGGGGATCGGGGCAGGTTTTATTCCAGCGGTCCTTAACACACAGATTTACGATGAGGTGATCACGGTCACCGATGAGGATGCGGCTCTCTATACCCGCAGGTTGGCTTTGGAGGAAGGAATCCTTGTAGGGATCTCCTCCGGCGCCGCATGTTGTGCTGCCCTGAAGGTCGCGCGAGAGTTGGGCAAAGGACATGTGGTGGTCACCATATTCGCGGACAAGGGCGAGCATTATCTCAGCACGGACATTTTTGGCGATCGGCAATGGATGCGAAGTTCGAGGGACTAAAAGAGATTCTACAGGAGACCGAGGGCATTCTAGTGGCCTTCTCGGGAGGCGTTGACTCCACGTTTCTCCTCAAAGTCTCTCGTATGGTCTTGGGAGACCGGGCCGTTGCCATGACTACCTCATCTCCCACCGCGCCTCCGGGAGAACTACAAGCCGCAGAGGAGCTGGCCAGGTTCATAGGGTGCCGACACATTACCGTCGCCTCTCATGAGCTGGAGAACCCCTCTTTCGTCCAGAATCCCGTGAACCGCTGTTTTTTCTGCAAGGACGAGCTTTACCGTATCTGCCGCATGCAGGCCGATCACTTGGGGTTAGAAACGGTGGCGGACGGAACCAACCTGGACGACCTCAAAGATCACCGTCCCGGACTCAAGGCAGCCAAGGAGTGGGATATCCGCCACCCGCTGGTAGAGGCGCGGTTGACTAAAAAGGAAATTCGCCACTACAGTCGCGAGTTGGGACTCCCCTCTTGGGACAAACCGGCCATCGCTTGCCTTTCCTCCCGTTTCCCTTACGGCACGGAAATCAACATGGAAAGATTGGAAAAGATAGCGGCGTGCGAGCGCTTCCTGCAGGAACTCAAGTTTAGAGAGTTCCGGGTCCGGTATCACGGAGAATTGGTCCGCATCGAAGTTGGGACCGGGGAAATCCATCGGATGCTGGATTCCGCCATTAGAGTAGCCATTGTGCAACGTTTTAGGGAAATTGGCTTCAGCTACGTTAGCCTGGACCTTCAGGGTTATCGAACGGGAAGCATGAATGAGGTTTTGGGCAATAAGGCTATGTAAATGAGGCCAAAACCTAAGGCTACTAGGGCGTAGATGCTGCCTGCGATAAGCCCGTTTACGAAGAGCTGAGGAAGCATGATCTAGTTATCGGGACAAGGCCTCGTGGATAACCTCTTTTAAGAGTGTCTGGTAAGGCTTGCGTAGCTTCCTGGCTTTAGCCTTTGCTTTAGCGAGATCCACCTCGCTCAATCGCAATGTCACCGGCTTCGTCTTTGGGTCAAGGATCTTCCATGTACCGCTGACATCGTCCTCTTGGTCTCGCTCTTCTATCTCCTTCGCCAGACAGAGAAGGCAAAACCATTTTTGGAAACGGTCTCAGGGCTCCGGTCAATTACTCTCCACTGAGAGCCAGTTAAGATTCCCTTGACTACGGTCTCAGCTGCGCTCGCGGATATGGGCTTCTGAACTTTTCGCGTCGCCACAAAAAAGAACTCACAGAGATTCTGCAGCGTCGTTGTGCCCTCTTCACCGCCCCAAACCCTCTCCATGAGGGAGAGAGCGGTATGGTGTTTGTAGTCATCCGATACGGTGTAAGCGTGAACCAAGATAACCGTGTCGATGAGCCGCGGCTCACCGTTCATAAAGCTCCTCACGTTTTTTGTAAAGCAACTTGCCAACCCTAGGAGCCTTGCGCATGAGCTCAATCTGTCTTCGGGCTATCTCTTCGTCCCGCGTCCGGTCCAAAGGCTTAATCTCCACAAGCGCCTGACATTCATCCGGCAGATCCGGCTTCTCCTCCAGGACAATCGTGTTGCCTTTGACAGCTCCCCTATACACTTTCATGGCACATTCCTCCTCGCTGTGCATAGGATACTGAGCCAAAAGGCCATTGGCAAGGCTCATTCTTCATCGTCTCTAATTCTGATGTTGCTGATTTTGGCAGGGAGTTAAAGGGAGGAAGAGATTACCTGTTGTTACAATCCTAAATCTGTATTGTCAAATCACTTCTGGACAGCAGCGAAAATGGACATGGGCGTCTCCATCCACTCCTGAGCTGTACCTTCAGAAAGGTTTTGTTGGAGCTCCAAAAAGGCAAATGTCAAAAACTCAAGCCAGGCACCGATCTCACGGAAAGAGGTATCAAGCCGTGCGCCGTATTTTCTGGTTCGGTCCAACCTCGACTGCCGGCGCTTCGTATAACGTCTCGGGCGCGATGTCGGCACCATTGGGCCAGGCGATGGTCGGTCCATCTATAAAAAACTTCCTGAAGTAATCCTTGTTCCGCAACGGCTTGAAAACTGGGCCACTAAGCCAGCCTTCGAAATCGATAATCTTTTTTGTGCCATCATT
>JACPSE010000096.1 GCA_016193465.1 Deltaproteobacteria bacterium | reverse complement strand
CCACTCAGGTGAGCGAGGGGGTCCAGGGATTTGGCAGTCCTTTTGGTGAGGAGGATCCCTTTGGCGATTTTTGGCGGAAGTTTTTCGGCGGGCCGCTTCCCCGGGGACCGCAGCGACAGAAGAGCCTGGGCTCTGGTTTCATTATCGACCGCGACGGCTCCATCCTGACCAACAATCACGTGGTTGAGAATGCGGAAAAGATTACGGTCCGGCTCGCCGATGAGAGGGAGTTTGAGGCCAAAGTAGTGGGCAAGGATTCCAAGACAGACATCGCGGTGATCAAGATCAATGCCAAGGGGAACTTTTCCGTGCCTCCCCTGGGAGACTCGGATCAGCTTGATGTCGGTGAATGGGTGATGGCCATTGGCAATCCCTTTGGTCTGGACAACACGGTTACCGCTGGGATTGTAAGCGCCAAGGGGAGACACATCGGGGCGGGTCCCTATGACAATTTTATCCAGACCGATGCCTCGATCAATCCGGGCAATTCCGGCGGGCCTCTGATCAATCTGCGCGGGGAGGTGGTGGGAATCAACACGGCAATCTTCAGCCGGACCGGAGGCAATATTGGGATTGGGTTTGCGATTCCCATTAACCTGGTCAAGGAGTTATTGCCCCAGCTTAAGGGGAAAGGGAAGGTGACGAGGGGTTATCTCGGGGTGCTCATTCAGAAGGTTACCCCGGATATTGCCGAGTCTCTTGGGGTGGACAGGGCGCGGGGCGCCCTGGTAGCGAACGTTTCCAGGGACGGACCGGCGGAGCAGGCGGGGGTGAAGGTGGGCGATGTGATCGTTGAGTTTGATGGGAAAGAGATCAAGGAGTCCAATGATCTTCCCATCATTGTGGCGCGCACGCCGGTGGACAAAAAGGTGAAGTTAAAGGTTTTGCGGGACAAGAAAGAGATGACCCTGACGGTGGCGGTGGGGGAGTTGAAAGATGAGGCAGTGGTGGCCTCGGCCAAGGAGAAGGGGGAGTTGGGGTTGACGGTGCAGCGGGTAACGCCTCAGATTGCGGAGAGTTTGGGTTTGGATCGCGCGGAAGGGGTGGTGATAACGGCGGTGGAGCCTGGCAGTTCAGGGGACGAGGCCGGGCTGCGCCGTGGAGATATCGTCCTGGAGATTGACCGCAAGCCGGTCCGCAGTCTGGCAGAGTACCGCAGGGCTATCGGCGAGGGGAGAAAGGGCAAGGGAATCCTCTTCCTGGTACGCCGCGGTGACAATACGCTATTTCTTGCGTTAAAGCCGTCACGCTAGTAACTTGATAGGCTGTTTCTCGCTAAACCGGAGGGCCGGGTTGTTTCTATCCGGCCCTCTTTTTGTTGTTTTTAGGCGCGTCTAGGGGTAGGTGGCAACTCGCGCCCAGGAGTTTCTGGCTTGAAAAAGTCCCGCGGTCGCTCTCTCAAGATCCTTTTTTTCTCTCTCATTGTCTCCGTTGTTGGTGGGATCATCTTCGCCGTTTGGTACGTTAAGCAGCTGGATGAGGTTGTTACTGCAAAGTTTGAGGGACGAAAATGGCGCTTCCCCTCCAAGATCTACTCGGATACGTATCTGCTCTATGCCGGGATGAACCTTCGAAGCGATGAGCTGTCGGAAAAACTCCGTCACTTAGGTTACAGGGAGAACCGGAATAGTCCGAACGCTAAAGGAGAGTATCGCTTCCTGAAAAAGGAAGGTCTCCTGGAAGTTTACCTCCACGATTTCGTCTATCCGCTAGAGACGTTTCAGGGAATTCCTGTCCGCATCTCTCTGGAGGGCACGACAGTCACCAAAATGGAGAATCTGGATAGCGGGGAGGAGCTGTTTTCCCTGGAACTGGAGCCCGAATTAGTGACTGGTCTCTACGATCGGATATGGGAAGAAAGGAGGCTCGTGAATTTATCCGAGGTGCCTCCCTTATTGGTCCGGGCGATTTTGGCCGTAGAGGATGAGAGGTTTTATAGCCACCGGGGAATTGACCCGGTCGGTATTCTGCGCGCTTCCTGGGCAAATCTGCGCAGCGGAGGGATTGTCCAAGGAGGCAGCACCCTTACCCAGCAGTTGATGAAAAACTTTTTCCTGGGCGACGAGCGGACCGTGCAACGCAAGATCAAAGAGGTCCTGATGGCCCTGGTTGCGGAGCGAAAGTATTCCAAGGAGGAAATTCTCGAGAACTACCTGAACGAAATCTACTTGGGTCAAAAAGGGGCCCAGGGGATTTTCGGAGTATGGGAGGCCGCGCAGTTCTATTTTTCCAAGGAGCTCCCGGGGCTTACGATCGGTGAAACGGCCCTCCTTGCCGGTCTTATTAAGGCCCCCAACCGTTATTCGCCTTACCGTAGCGTTGAGGTTGCCGCCAAACGCCGAAACGTCGTACTGGCCAAAATGCTGGAAGAGAAGCTCATCACACGCAGCCGGTACGAGGCGGCGCTGAGGGAAGTCATTCAGCACCGCGAACTTGTGAAGGTGGCCAATGACGCGCCCTTCTATGTGGACTTCCTGAAGCGGGAGCTGGCGGAGATCTATTCCCATGAAGTACTCACGGAAGAGGGGTTTAGGATCTACACCAGTCTGGATCTTCAGCTTCAGAGGATAGCGGAAAAGGCCCTGGTAGATGGCTTGAAACGGTTAGAGGAGAGTTATCCCTATCTGCGCAAGAGGGGCGAGGAGGATCATCTCGAAGGGGCGATTGTGGTGATCAAGCCTCAAACCGGCGAAATCAAGGCCATGGTGGGAGGACGGGATTATCAGAAATCCCAATTCAATCGGGTTTTTCAGGCCAGGCGCCAGCCCGGATCGACCTTTAAGCCCTTCACCTATCTGGCGGCACTCATGTATGGCTCGGAGAACGGAGGAAAGAAGTTCTCTCCGGTGACTTTGGTCGACGATTCTCCTTTTACCTGGAGCTATGAGGGGCAGGAGTGGACGCCGCGCAATTACAAGGAAGAGTATTTCGGCGCAGTCACTTTTCGAACGGCTTTAGAAAAATCCCTAAACTCAGCCACCGTCCGCTTTGCCAAGGATGTGGGGCTAAACAAGATCCGGGACATAGCTTCCCGTCTCGGCATCGAGACCCCCCTTCCGGCACTGCCCTCGATGGTTTTGGGTGGAGTGGAAGTGACACCGCTGGAGCTGAGCAGGGCCTTCTCCACATTGGCCAACAACGGGGTCCGCACTCAGCCCTTGGCGGTCAAACAAGTGGTGGATCAGGGAGGACGGGGCTTGGAGAGAAGAGACATTCATGTGGAAAAGGTGATAAGCCCCCAACTAGCCTTCATGATCAATTACTTAATGAAGGGCGTTCTGGATCGCGGAACAGGGCGTGGAGCAAGAACGCAGGGTTTCGATAGACCTGCGGCGGGAAAGACCGGCACCACCAACGATCTCAAGGATGGCTGGTTTGTCGGTTATACGCCTGAGCTCTTGGCAGTTGTGTGGGTGGGATTTGACAATCAGAGTAAGCTCGGCTTATCAGGTGCCCAAGCTGCGCTTCCGATCTGGACTGAATTCATGAAGCGGGCCACAGCCGGGACGCCGGTTAACGATTTCATTCCTCCGCCAGGCATCAAGATGGTCGACATTGATCCTGCAAGTGGATACCGTGCCACACCCAGATGTCCCCAAGTCATACGCGAGGCCTTCATCGAAGGAGAAGAGCCGAGCGGTTACTGCCCTCTCCATCCGGCACCCGTGGCGCAGTTGTTTACGTTGCCGGAAAAACTGGCATCTTGGCTTTTGTCTCCGTTCTTGAGACAATAATTTGATGCACGTGAAAAAGTCTGCAACAGTCACCCGCCCGAAAGTATGCGGGCGGGGAGTTTCCACTTTCCTGTTGGTTTTCTTTACCCTCGCGTTTGTTCAAGGTTGTGCGACGCTTCGAATCTCCCGCCCAGCCCCGGTCCCGACTACTCCCTCTGCCACTACTTCTGCTCCTCGGGTTTCTTCACCGAGGACGGCCCCCGGGCCGGAGAAAAAAAACGTGCTGGAGCAGAGCAGCATCAAAGAAGAGAGCCTTGAGGAGAAACGCCCTCTGCCGCAGGCAAAAGGCAAAGATCGGCCAACGCGACCCGCTTTCGGGAAGGAAGCGCCTGCTCCGCTGGCCGATGATAGCTCTCTGATTGCGAAGATCAGCCCGAGGACTCCGCCTCAGCGCGCAGCCTCTCTTCGCCTTACGGAAGAGGGAAGGAAGCTCATCGAATCTGGGGACTACGCCAAGGCTTTAGCGCGTTTGGAGAAGACCATCTCCATCGATTCTACGAATCCTTACGGCTATTATTACCTGGGTCAGACCCATTTTCATTTAGGCCGCTATCAGGAGTCCCTCAATTTCCTGGATGTGGCGGAGTCCCTTCTTGCCAATGAGCCTTTCTGGCTGGCTGAGGTCTTCGCCCTGAAGGGAGAAAATTTCCGCGCCCTAGGCTTCTTGCAGAAGGCCGATTCCAGTTACGCTCAGGCATTACGGTTAAATCCGGGAAATCGCCTGGCTACTGAGGGATTAAACAACCTAAAAGGGGAGAATCAGCCCTCTTCCCGCTGAAAACCGCCTCTCGGGAATCCAATGTTAGTTCTGGGTGTAGAGACCTCGTGTGATGACACGGCAGCGGCGGTGCTGCTCGACGGTCGCACCGTTCTTGCCAATCTTGTCTCTTCTCAGGATGGAGTCCATGGCCCATATGGCGGTGTCGTGCCGGAGTTGGCTTCCCGTCAACATGTGCGCCACATCCTCCCGATCCTGGACGGTGCCCTAAAAAAGGCCGCGGTTACTTTGAACGACCTGGACGGCATCGCGGTTACCCGTGGCCCAGGCCTGGTGGGCTCTCTGCTCGTCGGCCTTTCCGTAGTCAAGGGGATATCGTTTCGCTGGAAGATTCCCTACGTTGGCATCAACCACCTGGAGGCCCACCTGTTAGCGATATTTCTGGAAAGGGAAGTCGTGTTTCCATATGTCGCACTGCTCGCGTCCGGAGGACATACCTTGCTTTATCTGGTGAGCGCCTTTGGAGATTATCTCTACCTGGGAGGTACTCGGGATGATGCAGCCGGAGAGGCCTACGATAAGGTAGCAAAGATGATGGGCTTGGGCTACCCGGGAGGAAAGGTGATAGACCAGCTAGCCCACACCGGCAACCCTAGGGCTGTTTCGTTTCCCCGTTCGCGGATGAAGAAGGGCTCTTTTGATTTTAGCTTCAGCGGACTGAAGACTGCCGTATGGCATTATCTCAAAGCGCGGGGCGAAAATAGATGGGAGGCTCATAAAAGCGACATTGCGGCTAGCTTTCAAGAGGCGGTGGTGGATATGCTTGTAGCTCCCACCATGCGGGCCGCAAGGGAGCTTGGGGTGAGCCGCATCGTGCTGGCCGGCGGGGTAGCAGCCAACAGCCGCCTGCGCGAGAGAATGTTGGAGCAGACGCAGGAGGAAGGAATGGAGGTCTATTTTCCCTCCCCGGCCCTTTGCACCGACAACGGAGCCATGATCGCCCTGACCGGACACCGCTGGTTGGAGCGAGGACGCAGAGACGATTTCGGTCTTAATGCGGACGCGGACCTCACCTTATAGCAACCGTTACTCGTTACCGGTTGACTCGTTTACTCGATTAACTAATAACGAATACACGAATAACAATAATTATGACTACTCTCTACCAAGAGGCGCGTGCAGCGCTGCGTGAATCGGCGTCCCGACCCAAGAAAAAGCTAGGTCAGCATTTTCTCGTTCACGAAGGCGTCATTAATGCGATCCTTCGTCTCCTTGACCTCTCTGCAGAGGATGAAGTCGTCGAGATCGGTCCGGGCCTGGGCTTTTTGACGCGCCGGCTGGTCCAGCTCGCGCGCAAGGTTCGGGCGATTGAGGTGGACGTGGCGCTTGTTGAGTGGCTGCGCAAGAGCCCTTTGGGCTCTCATCCTGCCTTCGATCTGGTTCACGGCGACGTGCTCAAGGCGAATCTGAGCGACATCCTGCCGGCTTATAAGATCAAGCTTGTGGCTAATCTTCCTTATAACATTTCTACTCCCGTCCTCTTTCGACTCTTTGATCTCCGCAGCCGCTTCTCTTTTCTGGTCTTGATGGTGCAGCGGGAGGTAGCGGAGCGGATGACCGCTTGCCCCGGGACAAAGTCTTACGGGACCCTCTCGGTCTGGTGCCAGATCCACGGACAGATTTTGGATCGAGTCTTTGTCTCTCCTGAGGCTTTTTTCCCTCGCCCCAGGGTAAAGTCCACGGTTCTGAAGATTGGTCTCTACGATGAGCCTTTGCTGCCGGCGGAACGTCTCCCTTTGCTCCGCGGTCTTGTCCGCGCGGCCTTCGGGCAAAGGCGTAAAACCCTGGCCAATGCCCTAGGGAGTTGGCTGAAAGAAGGAAGAGGAGAGATCGAGGTCGTCCTTCGACGCGAGGGAATCGATCCCCAGCGACGCGGGGAAACCCTAAGCGTGGATGAATTTATCCTTTTGGCTCATGCCCTAGAAAAGACAGGGCTGATAGCTGAGAGGTGACAGCCGTTTTTGCTATGCCCGAACTTCCCGAAGTCGAGACTATTTGTAGTGGACTGCGGCCTCTCGTCCGGGGTCGTAGAATTCGGACGGTCGAGGTTCTGGAGCCGCGTCTTCGTAGCCCGGTCGGCGCGGGGCTTTCTTCCCGGCTTCGCGGGAAGACCATTGTGGACGTGGGGCGGAGAGGGAAATACATTTTGATTTTCCTGGAGGGGGGAAGCGTTTGGATTTTCCACCTGGGGATGTCGGGAAAGTTGATTTACGTGGGGGCAGAAAGGCCAAGGGAGAAACACGATCATATCATCGTCAGCCTCGATACCGGCCGTGAGCTCCGCTATCACGATCCCCGCCGCTTCGGTCTCTCGCTGGTGGTCCCCGGTGCAAAGCTGGAAACGCTGCCTCAATTGGGGAACCTGGGATTGGAGCCGTTCGACCGGCAATTTGACGGCGATTACCTCTACTCTGCCACGCGCAATTCTCGACGGCGGATTAGAAATCTCCTCATAGATCAGAAGGTTGTGGCCGGGTTGGGAAACATCTATGCGAATGAGATTCTCTTTCACGCCGGGGTCCGCCCGACAACACGGTCATCGAAACTGGGACGGCGTAGAATCGAGCAGATCGCGACGGTCACCCCTAGACTCTTGCGGGAGGCGATCCGCTGGTGTGGCACTTCTTTTTCGGACTATCGGGATGCGGAAGACCGCCTGGGAGAATTTCAAAATCACTTGCGGGTATACGACAGGGAAGGGCAGAAGTGTAGAGTATGCAGCAGCACGATCAAGAGGGTTGCTATCGGCAACCGCAGCGCCTTCTATTGTCCGACTTGTCAGAAGTGAACTGCGGTTAAAGAGGCGGAGATATGGGCTTGAGGGAATGGTTGGGCGTGAGGCTGAATCCCGAAGCCATCCCAGGGTGGGCGGCTGGGATTTATGAGAGGGCAGCCAGCCTTGCCATTGATAGCTATTATGGGCCCTTGGCCCAGGAAATCGTGACCGAGCTAGGCTCTGGGAGAATCCTGGATGTAGGGACCGGACCGGGCTACCTTCCTCTGGAGATAGCGAGAAGGGGAGAGTCCATCACGATAGTGGGCATAGATGCCACCCAGAAGATGATTCAGCTCGCCTGCCGCCGGGCTAAAGCCCAGGGGTTGGCCCACAGGCTTACCTTTCTTGTGGGGAATGCCTATTCCCTCATGTTTGAGGACAATTCCTTTGATATGGTAATCAGCACGGGAGTCCTTCATGCCTGGAAAGGTCCAGTGCGAGCCCTCGAAGAGTGCTATAGGGTATTGAAGCCCGGCGGAGCGGCCTGGATTCTGGACCCGGCCCAAATCCTTACTGCCAGGAACTTTGCGCTCTGGCGCCGCTCCCTCAACTGGTGGGAAAAGGTCGTCTATAAAATCCATTCCTGGCTTCCCCGCGCAGGCCCTCCCCGCAGATTTTCCCTGGAAGAGGTAAAAGAGCTTCTGGCCAAGACGCCTTTTGTGGATGGGGCGGTAGAGCGAAGAGATGGCATAGCTATCAAATTAAAGAAAAGGATTACAGAACCCGATTCAACCGCCTCCTGAGGCGGGTTTCATTTCTTATTCAATCTGTGGAGGAGTGTGGGTAAGGCAGAGGTGGCCAAGCAAAATTGGCGAAAGCAGTCGCGGTTACGAGCGTGAGCGCCGACACTGTCACCCATCGGACTGACATATGGGGTCTTGTCCCCAGCTCAGCCGTACCCCCGTAGCTACTCCACTGTCCGAGGTGTCAGAGATAGATGAAAAGCTAGCAATCCACGCTGCCCACCAGCTGGTTGAAATAGGCCGGCACTTTCGTTTCCAAAGTGAGCCGCTTGCCGCTGAAGGGGTGCTTAAAAGAAATCGATCTGGCATGAAGCGCCAAACGCCTGTGGGCTCTATCCCCTTTTCCATACTTCTTGTCGCCCACAACAGCATGTCCAATACCGGCGAGGTGTACGCGTATCTGGTTCTTTCTCCCGGTCATCAGATCAACTTCCAGCAAAGCAAAGTATCTCGTCTGCTTGAGCTTTGTTCTCTGCCAGGTATGTAGTAATAGTCTCCGACTTCTTATCGCACTGGCCATGAACGACCGCGAGATACTTCTTCTCCGTTTCTTTCCACTGATCTTGCAAACGGAGCTTCGCCTCTATGTTCTTTGCGAAGATGAGTATCCCGGATGTCTCCCTGTCCAGCCGGTGAACGATGAAAACGCGGTTCCAGGACTTGCTGTAACCCTTGCGGATATAATCCGTTAGAATGAAGTAAGCCGTTCGTGTTTTGTCCGAATCGGTACCCATCGTCAAAAGACCCGCTGGTTTGTCCACCACGAGAATATCTCTGTCTTCATGAAGTATCACGAGTCCATGGGGCAGGAACCTGTTGCTCGGACTGGAACGTTTACGCATAGCAATCCTTACACAGCCAGCGCCACCGCGAAGCGGTTTAGTTCAACGTTGAGGCTAAGCAGTGGTGGTGAAGCTGAAGGCGGAACCACCGCCTGCTTAAGCCTGTTGTTAGCTGGAATCTTGACCTTCCGGCACTTTTAGTCTACAACACACTTAATGAAATCGAGTGTCATCAGTTCGAATTCAAACGTCATGGGAGGAACCCCCGTTTTTCGCGGCACCCGTGTTCCTGTCCAGACACTGATTGATTACGTGGAGGCGGGCGACTCGATTTCTGACTTCCTCGAAGGGTTTCCCACCGTTACCAAAGAGCAGGTGATAGCCTTCCTGGAGGAGGCAAAGGAGAAGGTCCTTGCCGACTTTCAGAATCCTCCTGGATGAGTGTATTGACCGGCGGCTCGCAAGAGAAATTTCTGGCCACGAGGTAAAAACAGCCCCGGAAATGGACTGGGCTGGTTTAGATAACGGCGAACTGCTCGCCAGGGCAGAAAAATGTCTCAAGGCTCCTTACTCTTTCCAGCGCGGTGTGCCGCCAGAGCTTCTTCGGCGAGCTTGTCTAGTTTCCCCTTTCGAACATCCTCTTCGATCTGACGATCCCAGGCTTGGGCGTCAAACTCAAGAAACCACCTTCGGAAAGCGGTAAGTTCGGACGGCGTGAGACGTTGAACTTCCCGTTCAACGTTTTCAACCTTACTCATCGAAACCTCCTGACCTCACACTTTACCAGAGGTTTCAACCCAGGGCTA
>JACPSE010000095.1 GCA_016193465.1 Deltaproteobacteria bacterium | reverse complement strand
GAGACTGTTGCAAAAGGCAAGGAGATCTACGTGAAGAGGTGCTGGTTTTGTCACGGCTTGGAAGGCAAGGGTGACGGTCCTGTGGCCGACTACCTTAATCCAAGGCCGCGCGACTTCACCTCAGGGATGTATAAGCTCCGCATCACCAAAGATGCTGAAGCCCCTCTCGACGATGATCTTTTCCGGACGGTCACCAAGGGAATGCCAGGCACGGCGATGCAGGGCTTTGAAGGAGTTCTCAGTGAAGGAGAGCGCTGGCAGGTGATCTATTTCATCAAGAGCTTTGACAAAGAACGCTTTGCCTCTCCACCTGAGAAGGCCGAGCTTGGATCGGAGATGAGAGGCTCAGTCGAGAAGGGCAAGGTGGTCTACGAGAAAACAAGGTGCTGGGAGTGCCACGGCAAAGAGGGGCGGGGCGATGGGGAGTCTGCAAGAAAGCTCAAGGATGAATGGAGCTTTCCGATCCTTCCCGCAGACTTGACAAAAGGTTGGCAGTACAAAGGAGGCAATGCAGTTAAGGATATATTTACGCGCTTTACTACCAGCATGGATGGGACACCTATGCCCTCTTTCGCCGATACATTAAGCGCACAAGAGCGGTGGGATCTGGCCAACTATGTGAAGTCTCTCGTCAAGGAGCCGCAGGCGAGGGGGGAGCCGGTCTTAAAATCGAAGCGCATCCATCAGGATCTTCCGCTAGACCCCGATCATCGGATGTGGCAGGAAGCCAAGCCCTTAGACGTTCCGTTGAGCGGGCAGGTCATCGCGGCGCCACGCTGGCAGAATCCCTCGGTGGATCTAATTACGGTACGCTCCCTTTACAACGATAAGTCCGTTGGATTTCTGTTGGAGTGGAATGATCGGTTCAAGGACACAGTTCACAAGCCAGAACGGGAATCTCAGAAAGACACTTACGTTAAGCTCGATTCCGCGAAGAAGTGGGCGCTCAGAGACGCGGTACAGATCCAGTTCCCTGTAAAAATACCCGAAGGCGCAGATCGCCCCTACTTCTTCTTAGGGCAACCAGGGAAGGCAGTGAATCTGTGGCGGTGGAGCGCTGACTGGAACGAGGACCCCGACCGGAAGACAGCGGCGGAGGAGCTAAACGCCGCGGGCGCTAAGAACTTAATTGTTCCGCAGCCGGTAGAAAGCCAGGAGGTGACGAGCAAAGGGGTGTGGAACAATGGGCGCTGGAGAGTAGTGATGGTGCGGCCACTCGAGACCAGGGATGAAAAGAGCGACATCCAGTTTGAAGCGGGGAAGATGATCCCGCTTGCCTTTCACGCCTGGGATGGATGGAGGGGAGAGCGCGGGCTTCAGATGGCCATCTCCTCCTGGCAGTTTTTGGTTCTTGAGGTTTCCACTCCACCCATTGTTTACCTCTACACCTTCCTCTCGATCTTATGCGGTTTTGGTGGCGAGCTTTTACTCATTCGCTGGGCCCGCTCCCGTCCTGCCTTGGGCCAACAGCCTTTAGGCGAGCCGGCAGCGACTTTGGAATAGGAGGAGCAATGTATAAGAGGATCTATGTGCCGGTAGACAACTCGGAGCACTCGCACCGCGCCAGCGATATTGCCGTGATGATGGGAAAAAAGTTTGGCGCCACATTGGTAGGTAGCCACGTATACGCCGCCCAGCTCCATGACTATCGCTTTAGGCAGATGGAGTCGGGTCTCCCAGATAAATACCGGGAAGAGGGTAGGCTCGATCAGCAGCGCCAGGCTCACGGCTCCCTCATCGCCACGGGACTTAAGCTCATCTCCGACTCGTATCTCGATGTAGTAGAGCGAAAGTGCCAGGAAGCGGAGCTTCCCTTTGAGCGGAAGATCTTTGATGGTAGGCATTACAGAGTCTTGGTCGAGGACATTCAGCGAAGCGATTGCGACCTCGTAGCTATGGGTGCCCTTGGGACGGGGGCAGTCAAAGAGAGCCTGATAGGATCGGTGTGTGAACGCGTAGTGAGGCGAATCACAACAGACGCTTTGATCGTCAAATCCCAGAGCCCCGTAAATGGGACGGGTGGAGCCATCGTTGTGGCCATCGATGGGAGCCGCCGCTCCTTTGCCAGTCTAAAGATTGCCTTAGGTCTGGGAAAAGTTTTGGAGCGTTCGGTAGAAGCTGTGGCCGTGTACGACCCCTACCTCCACCACTCTTTCTTCAAGGGGATCGTCAAGGTCCTCTCCGAACAGGCGGCCAAGGTCTTCCGCTTCGCGGCGCAAGAGAGGCTCCATGAGGAGATCATCGACAAAGGCTTAGCGAAGATCTACCAGTCGCATTTGGAAAACGCTAGGAGGGTGGCTGAGGAAGATGGTGTGGACCTCAAAGTTAGGCTCCTCACTGGCAAAGCCTTCGAAAAGATCCTCCATTACGTCCACGAGACCGAACCCTGGCTTTTAGTCCTCGGTCGCTGTGGAATGCATAGCCCAGAGGAGGAAGTGGATCTGGGCTCGAATGCGGAGAATCTCCTCCGCTTGGCCCCTTGTCACGTCTATCTCTGCGGTCGGACATTGTCCTTACCCGATGTGAAGGGCAAGCCCTTTCACGGAGAGTTTCAGTTCAAGGAAGCGACATGAATTACCGGCCACATGTGATCTCATGGAATCTAACGCAGCGCTGCAATCTCCTTTGCACCCACTGCTATATTAGTGCGGTGCCGCAGGTGGGCAACTCGGAAGAGCTGACCACCCAGGAGTGTTGCCGGGTGATGGACGAAATCGCTGAGGTCAATCCTAATGCCTTTCTCATCTTGAGCGGCGGGGAGCCGCTCCTGCGCCCAGACTTATTCGACCTGGCTACTTACGCGAGGGACAAAGGTTTCACGGTTGTCCTCGGAACCAACGGGGTTCTGCTGCGAGAAAGGCAGGCCCGTCTCATGCGCCAAAGCGGCATCCAGGGCGCGGGCATCAGCCTGGATTCCGTCAATCCAAGAATGCACGATAGCTTTCGTCGTCTCCACGGAGGCTGGCAGGCGGCGGTCCGGGCCACCGAGGTCCTGCGAGCTGAAGGCATCGACTTCTCTATCCACACCAATGTCAATGCGTGGAATGTGGACGAGATCCCGGCCATGATTGAGTTGGCCGGATCGCTTCAGGCCAAGTTTCTGCTCTTCTTCTTCCTGGTCAGGACCGGCCGTGGACAAAACATTATCGACATCACCCCGGACATGTACGAACGTGTCCTTACGTACCTTGCGCGCGTCCAAGGAGTTGGAGATGGCAAAAACGGTACAACGCAAGTAGATTCCAGCTTCGATGGCCAGGATGATCTTTGGAGCGTCACATCAGGCCGAGCAAGAGGATTACTTATTCGCACCAGGTGTGCCCCGCACTTTCGCCGAATCATCTATGGCTTAGATCCCCAATCTCCCTTCCTGAGGGACTACGCCCAAGGAAGCTGTCCGGCAGGGAAGTACTACTGCCGGATTACTCCATCTGGGGACATTACCCCATGCCCCTATATGCCGGTGACAGTAGGAAGTCTTCGCCAGCGGAGCTTCTCCGCCATCTGGCAGGAGGCAGCAGACTTCGACAATCTCCGAAATGCCGAGCTCAAAGGGCGCTGCGGGATCTGCGAGTTCTCCAAGATCTGCGGGGGGTGTCGCTGCCGGGCCTATGCAACCTATGGTGACTACCTTGCCGAGGACCCGGCCTGTAGCTATCAGCCAGGCCAGTACGGAGGGAAACTCGTCACGTTGCCTGAGGAGAGAAACTTCGGGCTGGAAGTTGAGTTTCGACTTCCTTGGGACGACGCGGCTAAGACCAGGCTCGGGAATATTCCTTCCTTCGTCAGAGGGATGGTCGTGAAGGCTGTCGAGGCCTTTGCGCGAACGAAAGGCTCAAATGAGGTAACCGTAGAGTTGATGCAGGAGGCAAAAGCGCGATGGGGTCGTGCCATGAAATCACCCTTTGCGAGAAATTGATACCCCACTAATCCTTGCGATGGCAAAAAAGAATCTAATTTGAGAAGGAGGGAACATATTATGGTTAAAAAGATTGGAATGACAGCTTTCGTTCTGCTGGTAATCGTTTTGGTTACCCGAGCGGCAGTGGCCGAGACAAGGGAGTTCTTGATAGTGACCGGCGAGCCGTCCTGGGAGGCGAAGCCTGGGGAGGCTCCAGTGACGGACCGCAATCGGGGACCGGTGAAAAAGATCGAGCGATACGTCTTCCATCCTGGCTTTCTCGTGGTGAACAGAGGCGACAAGGTGGTCCTGAAGATTCACGACATAAAGGGGGACAAGCACATCGTCACCATCCCCGCCTTCAACGTCCCCGAGACGCAGATCCTGAGGGGTGAAGAGAAGACCATCTCATTTGTCGCCAATAAGCCTGGGGTCTTCGAGATCAAGTGCACCAACCACGTGGATTCTCACAAAGAAGGGCCGATGGTGGGGTATCTCTATGTCCTGGATAAAAAGTAGGCTGCTTATTTACCTCAGAGAAGCATACTGATGATCGCTCTGCGTCTTGCGACGTGGCTTCTTGTCTTTGCCCTGAGCAGTTTGGCTGCCGCTCAGAGGGGCGGCAGCCCTACGTACCAAGAGATTCAGGTCAACAACGGCGGCACGATCTCGGGCACGATTATCTATAAAGGCCCAATCCCCGAAGCCTACGTTATCTGGCCGACAAAAGACGTGGATATCTTTGGCAAGACGATCCCTGACGACCGACTCCTCATCTCGAAGGAAGGCAAAATCAAAAATGTGGTGATCAGCCTAGAGGGAGTCAATAAAGGGAAGAGATGGCCGAATATTAATGCCTCCTTGGTTAATCAGGGTGGCCGTTTCCATCCCCATGTGCAGGTGGTCCGAACGGGCGCTCAGTTAGAGATCATCAACCGTGACCCGCTCCTCCACAACACCCACGGCTTCGGGGGCGGGCGGACAGTCTTCAATGTGGGCTTACCGACGAAGGACCAAAAGGTCAAGAAGTCTTTAAAGCAGGCCGGGATTATCCATGTCATGTGCGATGTGCACGACTGGATGAACGGTTGGATCGTGGTTCAGGACCATCCATACTTTGCTGTTACCGGAGATGATGGAAACTTCACTATCACCGATGTCCCTCCGGGGAGCTACAAGATCTCAGCCTGGCATGAGAAGCTGGGAAAAAAGCAGGCTCAAGTGAAGGTTTCTGCCAATGGGAAAGCGAGATTCGATTTCGTTTTTCCACCCTCCGGCCGTTGAGCATGAACGGCCTCAGAGGCCTCTCTCCGCGAGCATGAAGTTAGGCGAGTTCAAAAAGGCAGGAGGATGCGGCTCAGTAAGGTGGGGATTAGCGCTGCTGTAATAGTTTGTGAGGACAGAGAAAGTCCATAGAGGGGAAACGGATATGAGCGCGAAACTTAAACCCGCTGGGGTCGTGATCGGCCTGATGCTCGTCACGCTTTCGTGGCTGCTCGCGGCTTTTAGCGCTGAGTCCCAGGGCGTGATCGTTCCGGTGTCAGCGGATGGCGTCCAACGCATGGAAGTGATGGTCGATAGTTATTCCTATACGCCCAACCGGCTGATTGTTAAGGAGAACGTCCCGGCAGAATTGATTTTGAAAAGTGTTACCTGGATTGTTCCTCACAACTTCGTCCTTAAATCTCCTGATGCTGGACTTGAGATCGAGACGGACGTGCCGCCAGGCGAAACAGCAACCATCCGCTTCACACCGACGCGCAGCGGAGAGTTCAAGTTTGTCTGCACCAAAAAGTTCCTGTTTTTCCCCAGCCATGAGGATCTGGGGATGGTGGGAACGCTGGAGATAAGGAAGTAGAGTCCCGAAACTGAAGTTTCAAGCTACATGTTCTCGCCGAGCAGTGTGACCGTGCGCCAGGGAGATACGGTAAAGCTGACGGCCTTCGTCGTTAACGGCGATAGGCATGACGTGCAGGTCAATGACCCTGACGGGCGTGAATTGCAACAGTTAAAATAAGCTAAGGGCGGGCCTTTTTAGCCGATTGCCGCGGGGCCGACTTTTTCTTCGCGGCTCCTTCCTTCTCTTTTTGGGCTGGCCGCCTGCCCCTTTTCTTGGCCCCGGAAGGGGCTCCGGCCTTTCCCGCTCCGTCTGCTGGCATCAGCTCGACCATCGAGAGAGGGGCACGGTCCCCATGGCGCCAACCGACTTTGACAATACGGGTGTAGCCGCCCAAACGGTCTTTATAGCGAGGGGCAAGGCTATCGAAGACCTTGTGCACCACCGCCTCGTCCTGAACGATCCCGAGGGCCTGACGCCGAGCGTGAAGGGTTCCCTGCTTGCCCAGACCAATGACCCTATCTGCCCAGCTCCGAAGCTCCTTGGCTTTGGGATCCGTGGTTTGGATCCGCTCGTGCCGGAACAGCGAGGTCACCAGGTTGCGCATCAGGGCCCGCCGGTGACTGGGACTGCGGTTGAGTTTTCTACCGCTCTTCAGATGGCGCATTGTGTTTAGTGCCTAGTTATTAGTATACTCGTTACTGGTTTACTCGTGACTTCATGAACTAATAACCAGTAACCAATAACGAATAACCAAAATCTAGGCTGTCTCCTTTTCTCTTGCCTGCCTCCGCCTCTCGATCTCTTCACGCGAGGGGAAATATTCCAACCTCATCCCGAGCTCCAAACCCATATCGCGGAGGATCTCCCTGATTTCGCTGAGCGACTTGTGGCCAAAATTTTTTGTCTTCAGCATCTCTTGCTCGGTTTTTTGCACCAATTCCCCGATATACTTGATGTCCGCATTCTGCAGGCAATTCTGGGAACGAACGGAAAATTCCAGTTCGTCTACGCTGCGAAATAGATTCTCGTTTAGAGGAATTAAAGGCAATTCCTCCCCGGCCTCGCGCTGCGGCTCCTCGTCAAAGTTGATAAAGATCTGGAGTTGGTCCTGAAAGATCTTGGCCCCGTAGGCTACGGCATCTTCAGGCTTGACGCTTCCGTCTGTCCACACCTCGAAGACCAAACGGTCATAATCTGTTATCTGCCCAACCCGCGCGTTGGTAATGTGAAAAATGACTTTCTGAACGGGAGAGAAGATCGCGTCTATAAAGATCGTATCCACGGGGCTTCCCTCTTCCTTGTTCTTCTCCGCCAACACGTAGCCCCGCCCGATTTTCGCAACCATTTCCATCTCCAGCTTGCCTTCCCGGGACAGGGTGGCGATGTGCTGCTCCGGGTTAAGAATCTCCACAGCCGGACCGGCTACGATGTCCTTAGCCTGAATGGTTTTGGGTCCTTTGGCCTCGACCTTGAGGGTTTGTTGTTCGGTGTCATGCAATTTGAGGCGAACCTCCTTGAGATTGAGGATAATGTCGGTCACGTCCTCGGTGACCCCCGGGATCGTGGAAAACTCGTGCAGGATTCCTTTGATTTTCACCGAGACGATGGCGGCCCCCATCAGCGATGAGAGCAGTATTCTCCTGAGAGAATTGCCAATCGTTTGACCAAACCCTCTTTCAAACGGCTCCGCGTAAAACTTGCCGTAAGTAGGAGTGAGGGTTTTGTCGTCTACTTCGAGCTTCCTGGGTTTAATCAAATCGGTCCAATGCTTGTACATGGCATCTCCCAAAAATTTCGCAAATTTACTTCGAGTAAAGCTCCACAATCAGCTTCTCATTGACCGGCGCAGTAATGTCGCTGCGCGTGGGCAGGAGCTTGATTCTGCCGCTCAAGCCCTCACGATCGACCTCGGCCCACTCTGGCACCCCGCGTCGCTGAGCACCCTCCAGGGCAGAGACGATTCTTTCCATCTGCCGGCTTTGCTCCTTGACGGAAACCACATCCCCGGCACGGACATAGTAAGAGGGTATGGTCACTCGCTTGCCATTAACCAGAATATGGCCGTGCCTCACCAGCGTGCGGGCGTCGGCTCGGGAGCTGGCAAACCCGATCCGGTAAGCGACGTTATCCAGCCGCCTTTCCAGAAGCACAAGGAGGGCTTCGCCGGTAATCCCCTTTAGCCTCTCCGCCATGGCAAAGGTGCGGCGGAATTGATTTTCCAAAAGGCCGTACATGCGTTTGACTTTTTGCTTCTCGCGCAACTGGATGCTGTATGCGGAAAACTTTGGTCTGGCCTGGCCGTGTTGACCGGGAGGATAGTTTCTGCGCTCGATGGCGCACTTGTCCGTATAACAACGCTCGCCCTTGAGGAAGAGCTTCAAGTTCTCCCGCCGGCAAAGCCGGCAGACTGATCCTGAGTATCTAGCCAATGTTCCTCCCTAATCTCTATTGCCTACTGCCTTTTGCCTCTACACCCTTCTCCGCTTCGGCGCCCGGCACCCGTTATGCGGGATTGGGGTTACATCTTTGATCAGGTTGATGTTAAATCCGGCTGCCTGGAGAGACCGCAGCGCCGATTCCCTTCCTGCCCCTGGTCCACGAACAAAAACCTGAACGCTGCGCACCCCATGATCCATAGCCTTTTTGGCCGCATTATCCGCCGCCTGTTGGGCAGCGAAGGGGGTCCCCTTGCGCGAACCCTTGAAGCCCATGGTGCCGGCGCTGGACCAAGAGATGACATTCCCCTGGGAATCGGTAATTGTGACGATCGTGTTGTTAAAGGTCGAATGGATGTGGACGATGCCCTCGGAGATATTCTTTCTTCCCCGCTTCTTTCGCGCTACCTTCTCGGTGGGCTTTGCCTCTTCTTGTCCCTCGGCCTTTTTCTCCGCCGTTTTTTCGTCGGCTTTTGCCATTATGCCTCCGTCTATTCAGTCTATTGTGTCTCTCTCGTCATCTCGTCCATTCGGTTATGACCAAACGACCAGACAGACCCAATGGACTTATCCTATCCCTTGGAGGGAGCGGGTTTCTTTCCGGCCACCGTCCGGCGCGGCCCCTTTCTGGTGCGCGCGTTCGTATGGGTCCTTTGCCCGTGAACCGGTAGGCCCTTACGGTGTCTCAGACCGCGATAAGAGCCCATATCAACGTAGCGCTTGATATTCATCGATATATCACGCCTGAGATCTCCCTCCACTTTATGCCCTTGATCGATGATCTGGCGGATCTTCACTACCTCATCGTCGGTCAGGTTATCGCTCTTGGTATCGAGATTGACCCCCGCCGCTTGGAGAATTTTCTTGGAACTGTTTCTCCCGATTCCATAAATATAGGTGAGCGCGATCTCCATCCTTTTGTTCTTGGGCAAATCGACCCCCGCTATGCGTGCCATATCCCCCTCTCCTTAAATTAAAATGTCCCCGCCAGTGAGACAGTGAGCAGTGAGGCAGTGAAAAAACCGGCAGTTCTTGTCTGCTCACTTCTCACAGCTCACTCCTCACTAATCACCCTTGTCTTTGCTTATGTCTGATGTTGACGCAAACCACGCGCACGACTCCCTTGCGTCGAATCACCTTGCACTTATTACAGATCTTCTTAACCGATGCTCTAACCTTCATCTTAGTAAATAGTGAATAGCCAATAGCAAATAGTTCAAACCCGCAGCCATTTACTTTCTATTCGCCATTCGCTATTAACCCCCCTTATTTCTCGCGGTAAATAATCCTTCCCCGGCCCAGATCGTAAGGAGAGAGCTCGATTTTGACCTTGTCCCCGGGGAGAATCTTGATATAGTGCATCCGCATTTTTCCTGAAATATGGGCCAAAACTTTATGGCCGTTATCCAGCTCCACCCGGAACATGGCATTGGGGAGCGTCTCCAAGACCATTCCGGTTACCTCAATGGCATCTTCCTTAGGCATATCAAAATGCAAATTGAAAATTGCAAATTTTAAAATTTAGATTTTTCATTTTGCACTTTTCATTTAAAGTTGGCTTAATATGTACGGACCGTTTTTGGTAATAGCGACCGAATGCTCAAAATGCGCCGCTAAGCTTCTATCCTTGGTTACCGCCGTCCATCCATCTTCCTTGAGCTCGACTTCATATCCCCCTGCATTGACCATCGGTTCGATGGCCAACACCATTCCCTCTCTTAAACGAACCCCTCGATCAGGCTCACCGTAATTGGGAACCGGAGGCTCCTCGTGGAGCTTCCTGCCGATGCCGTGGCCGACAAAGGCTCGCACCACTGAAAAGCCAGCGTTCTCAACGGTCTCCTGAATGACCGAAGAAAGATCTCCCAGTCTCTTACCCTCTCGAAGCTGCTCGATGCCTCTATACAAGGCTTCCTCGGTTACCTGCATGAGACGCCGTGCCCCCTCGCTCACCTCGCCTACTCCAACGGTGACAGCCGCGTCTCCATAAAAACCCTCATAAATGACGCCGAAATCCAGGCCCACCACATCTCCCTCTTTTAATGGCCGATCCGAGGGGATGCCATGGACGATCTCCTCGTTAACGGAAGCACACAACGTTCGCGGATAGACGTTGCCTGCCATTGCATATCCCTTGAAGGCCGGGTGTGCTCCCTTTTTGTAGGTCAGCTCTTCGGCCAAGGCATCGAGTTCTAATGTGGTCACCCCGGGGGCCACTTTTTTTTTTAGTTCTTCCAAGATCTCCGCCACGATCACGTTGGCCCGCCTCATGATCTCAATCTCTCGATCCGATTTAAGAGAGATCATGTTCTGCTCCCAGCGCCTGAAACACACGGCTCCTTATCTCCTCGGAGCTCCCTACCCCGTTGATTTCCCTGAGCAGACCCTTCATCCGATAATAGTCCACGAGCGGAGCAGTCTGGGTCTCGAAGACACGCAGCCGCGCGGCAATCGTTTCTTCCCGATCATCTTGCCGCTGATAGAGTTCCCCGCCACAGGAGTCACAAAGACCTTCCCGCTTGGGAGGATTCAAAAGTATATGGTAAAGGCCGCCGCACTTTTTGCAGGTTCGCCGGCCCGACAGTCTCTGGATAAGCACCCCTTGGGGAAGCTGGATGCAAAGAACAAAGTCCAGTCCCGACCCTAAATCCCTAAGTATCTGCTCCAGCCCCTCGGCCTGAGGCACCGTGCGGGGAAATCCATCGAGAATAAAACCCTTCTCGCAATCCTTCTCCTGCAAGCGCTCCGCCACCAGCTTTAACATCACATCATCGGGGACCAGCTCGCCTCTATCCAAATACTCAGCAGCCTGCTTACCCAGGGGGGCATGTTCCCGCACTGCCTTCCTCAGGATGTCACCAGTAGACACCTGGCATATCCCATATTTCTCTTGAAGAGGCTTTGCCTGGGTGCCTTTGCCCGCTCCGGGCGGACCTAATAAAACCACGCGCATAACTCGCTCACGGGCCAATCTCTAACCCCTTCTTCCCCGCAGGCGACCGCGCTTCATGAATCCCTCATAGTTGCGGGTGATCATGTGCGTCTCCACCTGAGCCACAGTGTCCAAGGCTACACCCACAACAATCAGAAGCGCTGTTCCGCCGAAGAAAAAAGGGACGTTGAATTGGCTGATAAGAACGGTCGGTAAAAGAGCCACCAACGAAAGGTAAATAGCGCCACCCAAAGTGATCCTGGAAAGCACGCGGTCAATAAACTCCGCAGTCTTCTGCCCCGGTCGGATCCCAGGTATATATCCCCCATACTTTTTCATATTCTCGGCAACATCCACCGGATTAAAAACCACCGCGGTGTAAAAATAGCAGAAAAAGATAATGAACCCTACGTAAAGGGCGTCGTGCAGCCACCGCCCAGGGGCCAGATAACCGGCCGCTGCTTGTGCCCAAGGATGCTGCACGAACTGAGCCACGGTTGCGGGAAAGATCAGAATGGAAGAGGCGAAGATAGGTGGAATCACTCCCGAGGTATTGATCTTCAGCGGCAGATGAGAACTTTGCCCTCCGTACATCTTCCTCCCTACCACCCTCTTCGCGTACTGCACTGGGATCCTCCGCTGGCCGCGCTCCATAAAGATAATGACACCCACCGCAACAACCACGATTACCAAAACCAACAGGACCACTAAGATACCCAGTTCCCCCTCTCGGACGAACTGAAAGGTGGACGTAATGGCTGACGGCAAGCGAGCTACGATCCCGGCAAAAATAATCAGGGATATTCCGTTGCCGATCCCCCGCTCCGTGATCTGTTCTCCCAACCACATGATAAACGCGGTTCCCGACGTCAGGGTAATGATAGTCATCAAACGAAAGCTCCAGCCTGGCTCCAGCACGATCATTTCTCCGCCCGGACCCCGAGTCCCCTCAAGCCCTACCGCGATCATCATCCCCTGAATGATCGAGAGGACGATCGTTCCGTAGCGGGTGTACTGCGTGATTTTCCGCCGGCCTACCTCACCCTCCTTGGAAAGCCGCTCGAGATAGGGAAACACCACGGTAAGCAACTGCAATATGATCGAGGAACTGATGTAGGGCATGATCCCTAAAGAAAAAACCGAGAACTGCTCCAAAGCCCCACCAGAAAAAAGGTTGAACAGACCAAAAATGGTGTCCTTAACTCGCTCAAAGAAAGCGGCAAGCGCCACCCGGTCAATCCCGGGGGTCGGAATATGGACGCCCACGCGATAGACGGCAAGCATGGCCAAGGTGAAAAGAAGCCTGCGTCTCAGCTCTGGGATCCTGGTTGCGTTTTGGAAACCTTCAAGCATGCTTCAACCTAGGTCAACAGGCAGCAGGCATTAGGCACCAGCAAGAAAACTTTGTACCGTCTCATGTTCTATTGCCTGTTGCCTCGTGCCTGTTGCCTTCTTGCAATAACTCGGCCTTTCCGCCCAAAGCCTCGATCTTCTCCTTAGCCTTCGAAGAAAAACCGTGGGCCTTCACCGTCAAGGGTTTACTCAATGAACCGTCGGCGAGAATTTTTACTCGCTCACTCCTAGCGCGGACCAATCCATGCTCCAGCAAAATATCGGGTGTCACCTCGCTGCCGGAAGCAAAAATCTCCAACTGCCCTAAGTTGACTATCACCGCTCCTTTTTTAAACGGGTTGCGAAAGCCGCGTTTCGGCACGCGGCGCTGTAGCGGCATCTGACCGCCCTCGAATCCTGGCGGGGTATTCCCGCCCGAACGCGCCCCTTGCCCCTTGTGGCCTCGGCACGAGGTTTTCCCATGTCCAGAACCATCGCCCCGACCCACCCGCTTTCTTTTCTTCTTAGAGCCGGGGGCAGGTTTTAAATTGCTCAGATCCATAAAAATCAGCGAATATCAGCCAACACCTTGCCGCGCCGACCCGCTATCTCCTCTGGGGATCTGAGATCCTTTAGGGCCTCGAAGGTCGCCTTAACCATATTGTGGGGATTGTTGGAGCCGATGCATTTTGTAAGGACATCGTGGATCCCCACGGCCTCCACTACCGCACGAACACCGCCGCCCGCGATGACTCCAGTCCCTTCGGACGCTGGCTTCAGCAAGACATAACCGGCACCGAACCTTCCCCTGACCTCGAAGGGAATCGTTCCGCTAATTACCGGGATTCGAATCAAGCCCTTCTTTGCCTGCTCCAATCCTTTTCGGATCGCCTCCGGCACTTCCTTGGCTTTTCCCATCCCATACCCCACCGTGGACTTACCATCCCCCACAACCACCAAGGCACTAAAGCTAAAGCGGCGGCCACCCTTGACCACTTTGGCCACTCGGCTGATGTGGACGACTTTCTCTTTTAACTCCAAACCCTGCGGATCTATTCGTTCCATTTTTAAAACCACAGTGAGCCGTGAGCAGTCAGCCGTGAGCAGTTCCCCACGTCTACTCCTATCGGCTCACTTCTCACTGCCTCACTCCTCACTAAAATTTTAGTCCACCTTCGCGCGCGGCATCGGCCAGGGCCTTCACACGACCATGGAATAAAAACCCATTGCGATCAAAAACCGCTTTGGTAATTTTCTTTTCTTTGCAGAGCTCAGCCAGTAACTGGCCCACCTGCTTCGCGGCCTCCAAGCCCTTGCCCTTTTTGAGTTTCCCCTTTAACTCAGGCGAAAGCGTGGAGACCGACGCCAGGGTCATCCCACTCTCGTCGGAAATGACCTGAGCGTAAATATGCTTTAAACTGCGATAGACGCAGACCCGAGGGCACGCAGCCGTGCCTCGTACCTTTTTCCGCACCCGCTCCTGTCTTCTTCTGCGCCCAACTTCTCTCTGATTGTCGAACATCCCTCAACTCCGAAACTAAGCCGAACCAGCAGCGCCCACGGCTTTTCCAGCCTTACGCTGAATCACCTCTTCGCGATATTTTATCCCTTTACCCTTGTAAGGTTCCGGCGGCTTCAGACCCCGAATCACGGCCGCCGTCTTGCCCAAGATCTCCTTGTCAGCCCCGTGAAGAGTAATAATGATTTGCCTATCCACGGTTGCCGTCACCCCTTGCGGCAAAGGAAAAACGATAGGGTGAGAAAAACCCAACGTCAAATGCAACTCCGTCCCTTTTACCTCCGCCCGATAGCCAACCCCGTTGATCTCCAAAACCCGGCTGAAACCCCGGTTAACCCCCTCGACCATGTTGGCAATGAGTTTCCGCGTGAGCCCATGCAGCCCTTTGACCTTTCGTTCCTCGCTCTTCCGGCCAATCCGCACTTGGCTTCCTTCCACCCTGACCTCGATCCCTGGTGGAATTCCGGTCCTGAGTTTTCCTTTCGGTCCTTCCACGCAGACTGCCCCATCCTCCAAGGCAACCTTGACCCCATCAGGAACCGATATAGGCAATCTTCCGACTCGTGACACCTAACACCTCGCCCTCGGCCTACCAAACCGAGCAGATCAGCTCCCCTCCCAGTTTCGCTTTCACGGCGTCCCGATCCGCCAGAACCCCTTTGGGAGTTGATAGAATATGAACCCCCAGTCCCTTACGGATCGGAGGTATTTCTTGAAACCCGACATAGACCCGGACACTGGGCCGACTGACCCGCTTGAGGCCCGAGATAACCGGCTTGTTTTCCTTGTCAAACTTCAACTGGATACGGAGATCCTCGCCCGCCCGGTCCTTCGCCTTCACCCTCTTAAACTCTCGCAAATAGCCTTCCTCCACCAAAACCTTGACGATCGCTTCCTTGATACGCGAACTGGGAACTTCAACGCTCTCATGGCGCGCCTGGGCAGCATTCCGAATTCGAGTCAGCATATCCGCAATCGGATCTGTCATTCCCATTTTTCTCTCCGCGTAATTACCAGCTTGCTTTAGTCAACCCTGGGATCTGTCCCTTGCGCGCAAACTCCCTTAAACAGATCCGACACATGCGAAAACGTCGGTAAAAAGCCCTAGCCCGACCGCACAGAGGACAGCGGTTATACTGACGCACCTTGAATTTATTTGGTCTTTCCGCTTTGATTCGAAGACACTTTTTGGCCAATGAACTCTCCTGGTGTTTAACTAGAAAACGGCATCCCCAGATATTTGAGCAACGCCTTCCCTTCCTGGTCCGTTTTTGCCGTGGTGGCGATCGAGACGGTGAGCCCCCGAGCCTTTTCCACCTTATCGGCTTGAATCTCGGGAAAAATGATCTGTTCCCGAAGCCCCAGGGAGTAATTTCCCCGGCGATCAAAAGAACGATCAGAGACTCCTTTGAAATCTCTCACCCGGGGCAAGGCCACATGGATCAAGCGATCCAAAAATTCATACATCCGTTCCCTCCTGAGCGTCACCATGCACCCGATCGGAACTCCTTCGCGCAGCTTAAAATTGGCAATAGCCTTCTTAGCGCGCGTAATCACCGGCTTCTGGCCGGCTATGGCCATAACTTCAGCCGCCGCCGCGTCCAGGACCTTGATATTCTGAATGGCCTCGCCGAGACCGACGTTCAAAGTAACCTTCTCCAGCCGCGGCACTTGAAGGGAGTTCTTATAGCCAAACTCCTTCATCATAGCTGGAATGACCTCTTTGCGGTACTTCTCTTTAAGCCGGGGGACCGTGGCCTTCTCAGCCTCCCTCAGTTTCTCGGCTACCTTTGGTTTTCTCTCAGCCTCTGCCATTTGAACATCCAACCCAAAATGCAAATTGCAAAATGCAAAAGTAAAAATCTCCTCTGAATTCTGGCTCCGAGACTCTTACGACTGTGCATTTTTCAATTTACAATTTTCATTTTGCATTTCATCAATCCTATTCCAGCGGATCTCCGCAGCGCCTACAGATCCGCGTTTTTTCCCCGGCCGGCGAGATCTTTTTTCCAACTCGAACCGGCGCATTGCATTTGTCACACATCACCATCAGATTGGAGAGGTGAATCATGGCCTCCTTCTCTACGATGCCACCGGGCTGCTGGGGTCCCCGCGCTCGGCTGTGCCGCTTCACTAGGTTTACCCGCTCGACCACAGCAGCATCCTTATCCGGGATGACTCTAAGGATCTTGCCGGTCTTTCCCCGCTCTCTGCCGGCAACCACCATGACACTGTCGTTCTTGCGAATGTTCATAACGTTGAGCCACGAGGCATGAGGCAGCAGGCAACAGAACCCCTCTCGCCTCACGCCTTCCGCCTTCTTACTTCTTAAAGCACTTCCGGCGCTAGAGAGATGATCTTCATAAATTTCTTCGCCCTAAGTTCCCGTGCCACGGGACCGAAAATACGGGTCCCTATCGGCTCCTTCTGGTTATCGATGAGGACCGCCGAGTTGTTATCGAACTTGATGTAGGTCCCGTCGGGGCGGCCCATTTCCTTGGCCGTGCGCACCACCACTGCCTTCATCACATCGCCTTTTTTGACCTTGGCGTTGGGGATCGCCTCTTTGATCGAAACGACAATGACATCCCCCAGGGAAGCGCACTTACGCTTGCTTCCGCCAAGGACCTTAATACACTGCACCTTGCGCGCCCCTGAATTGTCCGCCACATCCAACACCGTTCTCATCTGGATCATCGGTGAACCTCTTCATGCAAAACTTAAAGCGCGGGCGGCGCACTGGAGGCGGCCGCTCCCTCCTCAGTCGCCACGGCGCGCTCCAAAATACGACTCACGCGCCAGCGCTTTTCCCGACTCATGGGCCGACACTCCACGATCAGCACCCGATCGCCCACCTGGCACTCATTTTTCCCATCGTGGGCCTTCACCTTGGTCCGGCGCTTTAAGTGCTTCTTGTACCTCAGGTGCATGACGATCCTCTCCACAGAGACCACGACGGTCTTGTGCATCCGATTGCTCGTTACCACACCCTTGCGCTGCTTACTCATCCCCCTCTGATTCATCTCATCCCGCCCTTTGCTGAAGCGCCCGCTCTCTTAGAATGGTCTCCACCCGGGCGATGTCCCGCTTGGCCTGTTTGTGCTTCATCGGGTTCTCCAACCGGCTGGTAGATCCCCTGAGTTTTAGGTGAAAGATCTCCTCTTTCAGCTCCCTACGCTTCTGGGCAAGCTCCTCGTTACTCATCTCTCTAAGCTGCTTAGGCTCCATGCGCCAATCCTCTTCTCTCGACAAAAACGGTAGGGATAGAAAGCTTATGCGAGGCCAGGCGGAATGCCTCTTGGGCCAAGTCGCCCTGTACCCCCTCCATTTCGAAGAGAATTCTCCCTGGCTTGATGACCGCCACCCATATCTCCGGAGCGCCCTTGCCTTTCCCCATTCTGGTCTCTAACGGCTTCTTGGTTAGAGGTTTGTCTGGAAAGACTCTAATCCAAACCTTACCCCCCCGCTTCATGTAGCGGGTCAAGGCGATACGTGCGGCCTCAATCTCCCGCGCACTAAGCCAGCCCCGACCCAGGGCTTTAAGCCCATAGTCGCCGAAGGCCAAGGTAGAACCTCTAAGAGCCATGCCGGCCCGTCTGCCTTTTTGCTGCTTACGGTATTTTACCTTTTTCGGCTCCAGCATAAATCAGTCAATAGGCAATAGGCAGTAGGCAACAGTCGGGCACAAGGCTCTTTTCCTATTGCCTCGTGCCTAATGCCTGATGCCTTCTTAGCCTCCCAACACCGCCTTTTGCTGCTCTTCTTCCTCCGTTAAAACCTCACCACGGAAAATCCATACCTTGACCCCGATGACTCCGTAAGTCGTTCGTGACTCGGCAAAACCATAGCTGATATCAGCGCGCAAGGTGTGCAGGGGAACCCGCCCCTCTCGATACCATTCGGTTCGTGCGATCTCCGTGCCCCCTAATCTGCCCGCGCACTGGATCTTGATCCCTTGCGCCCCCATTCGCAGCGCGCGGGAGACGCTCTCTTTCATGGCCCGACGAAAGGCTACCCTGCGCTCCAATTGCAAGGCAACATTCTCCGCGACAAGCTGCGCGTCCAGATCTGGCCGGCGCACCTCAATAATGTTGAGATAACTCTCTCGATCCGTGAGCCGGGTTAGCTCCTCCTTCAGTTTTTCAATCTCAGCACCCTTCTTGCCAATCACAATCCCCGGGCGGGCCGTATGAATGTTAATCTTAGCCTTGTTGGCTGCCCTCTCGATCTCGATCTTTGAAATCCCGGCATGATAGAGGCGACTCTTTAAAAATTTTTTGATCTTGAAATCCTCATGGAGCAGTTTCGCATAGCCATGACCCGCGTACCATTTGGAGTCCCAAGACTCGATAACCCCGATGCGAAAGATTTTCGGATGTGTCTTCTGCCCCATTAGGATTTAACTCCTCTCATCGACCACTACGGTGAGATGGCTCAGCCGTTTACGGATGCGCGTGGCCCGGCCCATCGCCCGAGGCATAAAGCGCTTCCACATGCCCCCCCCATCTACCATTACCCGCTTAACGTAAAGCTTGTCCACATCCACGCTCTGCGTGCCCTCCGCATTCGCCACCGCCGCCCTGAGCGTCTTGGTAACAATGGCCGCCGAGCGCTTGGGAACAAATTTAAGGATATTCAGGGCCTCCTCAACCCCTTTGCCGCGAATCTCATCCACGACCAATCTCATCTTGCGAGGAGAGAGCCGCACGAATTTTGTGATAGCACGTGTCTCCATCTCTTCTAACCTAACTCAAATTGCAAAGTGCAAAATGAAAAATGCAGAATTTGATCATTCCAACTTGCAGCCTGCATTTTGCATTGATCTTTAGCTTCCTGCCTTTGGAGCAGCAGCGGGCGCCTTAGGAGCCGGCGGCGCGCCGGGCGCTGCCGGAGCGCCAGCAGGAACGGTCTCCTTGGCTTCTCCCTTGCGATCCCCAGCGTGGATAAAAAAAGTCCGCGTGGGAGAAAATTCTCCGAGCTTATGACCCACCATATTCTCCGTGATGAATACCGGAATAAATTTTCTTCCGTTGTGAACCGCGATTGTGTGGCCGACCATCTCCGGAATAATCATAGACCGGCGAGACCAGGTCTTGAGCACCCGCTTCTCCCTGGTCTCATTCAATACATAAACCTTGCGCCTTAAGTGACCATCCACAAAAGGTCCCTTTTTGATTGACCGTGCCATTGATATTAAGCCTCTCTGCGCTTCACGATATACTTATCTGACGCCCGATTTTTCCTGGTTTTGTAGCCTTTGGTCGGCTTGCCCCAAGGGGTCTGCGGATGGTTTCCCTTGGAACGGCCTTCGCCCCCTCCATGGGGATGATCCACGGGGTTCTTGGCGATGCCGCGAGTCACAGGCCTCCTACCCAGCCACCGCACCCTGCCAGCCTTCCCTTGGGAGATATTTCCCTGGTCGAGGTTTCCCACTTGACCGACCGTGGCACGACATTCCGCAAGCACGTTGCGAAGCTCTCCTGACGGGAGCTTCAGAAGCGCATAAGCCCCTTCTTTGGCCATCAGTTGTGCCGCCACGCCGGCGCTTCGGACCAATTGTCCTCCCTTGCCGACCTTAAGCTCGATGTTGTGAACCACAGTTCCCACGGGAATAGCCTTGAGCGGAAGGGTATTCCCCGGTTTAATATCCGCGTTATCTCCGGCCACCACCTGGTCTCCTACCCGCAGCAGATCTGGCGCGAGGATATACCGACGCTCCCCATCGGCATAGCATAGCAGAGCAATGCGCGCTGAACGGTTCGGATCATACTCAATCGCCTCGACCTTTGCGGAAACATCTCTTTTGTCGCGCTTGAAATCAATCCGCCGATAGAGACGCCTGTGGCCTCCGCCACGATGGTCGCTCGTGATCCTGCCGGTGTTGTTCCGGCCCCCGCTCCGTCTGAGAGGTTCGAGCAAACCAGCTTCCGGCTCCCCTTTGGTGATCTCCTCAAAAGTGAGTCCGGTGCGAAAGCGTATCCCCGCAGAGGTCGGCTGATAAGTTTTGATAGCCATCTTTTTTCGCTTTCAGCTCATTGCAAAATGAAAATTGCAAAAGTTAAAATGATTTTTCACTTTACATTTTGCACTTTGCATTGAAATTACACGCCGCCTAAAAAATCAATCTTGTCCCCTGCCTTCAGAGTTACATAGGCCTTTTTCCATTGCGGTCGACGACCCATATTTCTCCCGACGCGTCGGACCTTTCCTAAATAGCGAATCATCCGCACCTTAAGCACCTTCACCTTAAAGAGCGCCTCAACGGCTTTCTTAACCTCGACTTTGTTGGCATCCGGGCGAATCTTGAAAAGGACCTGATTGGTCTTCTCTCCAAGCAGAGAGCCCTTCTCGGTGATTAAAGGGGCTTGAATGATTGCCTGAGGCTCCCTCATGCCACCAACCTCTCTTCGAGGAGCTTGAGGGACCCCTCAGTCAAAATCAAATGCTCGTAGCGCAGTAGATCATAAACATTAAGCCCTTCGGCACGAAGTACCTTAACAGCGTATAGATTCCGGGCCGAGCGCTCCACCTTTTCATCGGACTCAGGAATAACGATCAGGGCGTTTTTAACTTGCAGATCTTCGAGCATCTTGCGCATGAGTCTGGTTTTGGCCTCTGCCATTTCCAATTTTTCCAGGACAATGATCTTGCCATCACGATTCTTGAGACTCAGAGCTGAAAGCAGAGCCTCTCTGCGGGCCTTCTTAGGCAGGCGGTAAGAATAGTCTCTCGGCTGAGGGCCAAAGATAGTCCCGCCGCCAACCCAGAGAGGCGATCGAATGCTCCCGGCGCGCGCCCTCCCGGTTCCCTTCTGCTTCCAGGGTTTCTTTCCACCTCCGCGCACGAACCCCTTCGTTTTTGTAGCCGCCGTCCCTGCTCGGCGATTGCTGAGTTGCATGGCAACAACCTGATGCAGCAGGTGAGGCCGAGCCTTGAGGCCGAAGATCTCGTCTTTAAGCTGAGGGTGGATCACCCGAACTTCCATACCTATTTCTTCCCTTTTACTGCGCGCCGGATTAAGAGGACTCCTCTTTTGGCGCCTGGAACGGCCCCTTTAACCAGAAGCAGATTTTCTTCGGCTCGAACTCCAACCACCTCAAGGTTTTGTACCGAGATCCTCTCATCTCCCCAGTGGCCCGCCATCCTTTTTCCTTTAAAAACCCTACCCGGGTAGGAGCGGTTGCCGATCGATCCTCCATGGCGGAAATATTCATGTGTCCCGTGGGAAGCGGGGAACCCGGCAAAACCCCAACGTTTAATCACTCCAGTAAACCCTCTTCCTTTGCTGGTACCACTCACGTCCACTCGATCTCCCACTTTAAACAGATCCGACAGCTTGATCTCCTGCCCGACTTCGTACGGAGCGACGTCCTCTGAGCGGAACTCTCGCAATACCTGAAAAGCCCCCTTCCCTGCCTTGACCATATGGCCCTGCTCCGGCTTGTTGACCCTCTGGTTCTTCTTGCTTCCGAAGCCGAGCTGAAGGGCACTATAGCCATCTTTTGCCTTTTCCTTCTTCTGCACTACCACACACGGGCCGGTCTGGATCACTGTGACAGGAAGCACGCTCCCGTCCGCGCCAAACACCTGCGTCATTCCGATCTTTTTTCCTATCAGGCCTGTCATATTTAGTTATTAGTTCCTGGTTATTGGTTACTAGTTTTTGCCCTCACCTGTCAGCGAATGTTGTTGTCCAATAACTAATAACGAATAACTATTAACTAGCTGCTACTGCAGCTTGATCTCCACATCCACGCCTGCGGCAAGATCCAACTTGCCCAGGGCATCGATAGTCTGCTGGGTAGGTTCTAAGATATCCAGCAGCCGTTTATGGGTACGAATTTCAAATTGTTCCCTGGACTTTTTGTCCACATGGGGAGAACGGTTGACTGTAAACCGCTCAATATGGGTAGGGAGAGGAATCGGTCCGGCGACTCTCCCTCCGGTCCGCTTTACGGTCTCCACGATTTCCCCCACCGACTGGTCCAGGACGCGGTGGTCATAAGCTTTCAGGCGAATCCGGATCTTCTCGTTCATAGCCATGACCTTGAGAACATTGCAAAATGAAAAATGTAAAGTTCAAAATGCAAATTTTCTCCTGAGGGTCTCATTTTGCGGTTTGCAATTTTCATTTTGCACTTTGCCTTTTACAGTCCAACCGCCTTGGCGCTGATCTCTTCGGAGATAGTAGCCGGTACGGGCTCGTAATGAGAAAACTGCATCGTGTAAGTAGCCCTTCCCTGGGTCATCGAGCGCAGGTCCGTGGCGTATCCGAACATTTCAGCCAGTGGAACACGCGCATCTATCACCTGAGCCGCAGGTCGCGTGTTCAGGCCTAGGACCTTTCCCCTTCGAGAACTAATATCTCCGATGACCTCGCCCATGAAATCCTCCGGCACCACTACCTCCACGGCCATGACGGGCTCCAGAAGGACCGGGGCTGCCTTGCTCACCGCCTCTTTAAAGGCCACAGAACCGGCGATCTTAAAGGCGATCTCAGAGGAATCCACTTCGTGATAGCTTCCATCAAGGAGCGTGACCTTGACGTCCACTATCGGATAGCCGGCCAAGGCGCCGCTCTCCGTCGCCTCTCGGACACCTTTTTCTACCGCCGGGATATACTCGCGCGGAATGGAACCACCTTTGATGGCATTGGCAAACTCAAAACCCTTTCCTGGGGGCTGGGGCGCCACGCTAATATAGACGTGTCCGTATTGCCCGCGCCCACCGGTTTGACGGATGAACTTTCCTTCCTGTTCCACTGTCTTGCGAATCGTCTCTTTGTAGGCAACCTGGGGCTTGCCGACGTTGGCCCCTACATTGAATTCCCTTAACAGACGGTCCACGATGATCTCCAAGTGGAGTTCTCCCATGCCGGAAATAATTGTCTGCCCGGTCTCCTCATCGGTTCGCACCCTAAAAGAAGGATCCTCAGTAGTCAGTTTTTGTAATGAAAGGCCAAGCTTTTCTTGGTCAGCTTTGCTTTTCGGTTCGATGGCAATGGAAATAACCGGCTCTGGGAATTCAATCGATTCCAAAATAACCGGGTGGTCCTCATCGCAAAGCGTGTCGCCCGTGGTGGCTGTTCTCAATCCAACGGCGGCGGCAATGTCACCCGCGTAGACCTCCTTGATCTCCTCCCGCTTGTTAGCGTGCATCTTTAACAGACGGCCGATCCTCTCCCTTTTTCCCTTAGTAGAGTTGTAAATGCTTGAGCCCGAGAACAAGGCGCCGGAGTAAACGCGGAAAAAGGTAAGCGTGCCGACGAATGGGTCTGTCATGATCTTAAAGGCCAGCGCCGAAAATGGCGCCTCATCCCTGGGAAAACGCTCCTCTTCCTTCTGGGACGCCGGATGCGCGCCGCGAACGGGCGGAATATCCAGGGGAGAGGGGAGATAATCGACCACAGCATCGAGCAAGAGTTGAACGCCCTTGTTTCTAAAGGCGGCGCCGCACAAAACCGGGACCATCTCAAGTTCGAGCCCGGCCCTCCGGATTGCCTGGCGGAGTTCTGTCTCAGTGATCTCGCGCCCGTCCAGATATTTCTCCATAATGGACTCATCGCAGTCTGCGACGGCTTCCAAAAGCTTCTCTCGGTATTCCTCGGCCTGCTCGGCGAGCTCAACTGGAATCGGCTCGACCCGGTATTTGGCTCCAAGACTCTCTTCGCCCCATACCACTGCCTTCATCTGTATCAGGTCGATGATCCCTTTAAAATGTTCCTCGGCCCCGATCGGAATCTGCAGCGGGACCGGACAGGCTCCTAAACGCTCTTGCATCATCCGCACCACGCGAAAAAAGTCAGCTCCGACGCGATCCATTTTGTTCACGAAGGCAATCCGCGGAACGCGGTATTTGTCTGCCTGACGCCACACCGTTTCTGTCTGCGGCTCTACTCCACCCACTGAACAGAAAACGGCGACGGCCCCGTCGAGAACCCTCAAGGAGCGCTCGACTTCAATCGTGAAATCCACGTGGCCAGGGGTATCGATGATATTGATCCGATGGTCGCGCCAGAAACACGTAGTAGCCGCTGAAGTGATGGTGATGCCCCGCTCCTGTTCTTGGACCATCCAGTCCATCGTGGCGGTTCCATCATGCACCTCACCGATCTTATAGTTGATCCCGGTATAGTAGAGGATCCTCTCGGTGGTTGTTGTCTTGCCCGCATCGATATGGGCCATGATCCCAATATTGCGGGTCTTATCCAATGAAACACTCCTCGCCATTTTCCCTCATTGTAGGGAAAAAAAGGAGGCGGCTAAACCGCCTCCTTTATCCCTCTTGTGTCCTCGAATCGAACTACCAGCGGTAGTGGGCAAAGGCCCTGTTGGCCTCGGCCATCCGATGGGTATCTTCCTTCTTCTTTATCGCGCCGCCCCGATTGTTGGCGGCATCCACGAGTTCCCCCGCAAGCTTCTCCTCCATCGATTTCTCCCCCCGAATCCTCGCCGACTGGATTAGCCAGCGCATGCCCAGAGAAAGGCGTCTTTGCGGGCGGACCTCAACGGGAACCTGATAGGTCGCGCCTCCCACCCGGCGGGAGCGGACCTCAACTACGGGCCGGGTATTGTCAAGGGCCCGCTTGAACACAGCCAAGGCATCCTCCTTGGCTTTCGCCGCGACGATATCCAGCGAACGATAGAAGATGCTTTCCGCCACGCTCTTTTTGCCCTGGTTCATGATGGTATTGACAAACTTGGCCACCAGCTTATCCCCGTATTTCGGGTCCGGCAGAATCTCTCTTTTCTTGACCTCTCCTTTGCGCGGCATGTTAAAAACCAAAATCCAATCGCCAAAAACTATTCTACTTTGGCTTCTTGGCCCCATATTTAGAGCGGCTCTGACGCCGTTCCTGCACCCCTATCGAATCCAAGGTTCCACGAATGATATGGTATCTCACCCCAGGAAGATCTTTTACCCTGCCCCCTCGAATCAGTACCACCGAATGTTCCTGGAGATTATGCCCCACCCCAGGAATATAGGACGTCACCTCGATGCCATTAGTAAGACGGACCCTGGCTACCTTACGCAACGCCGAATTCGGTTTCTTGGGCGTCGAGGTATAGACCCGGGTGCAGACCCCTCTCTTCTGGGGGCATCCCTGCAAGGCCGGCGCGGTATTTTTGGGCCGCTGTTTCTCTCTACTGATACGGACTAACTGGTTGATTGTAGGCATAACACTTCCGAAGCCGGCTTTAGACCGAACCTAAAAACCCTCAAAATATCTCCTGTCAAAACAACTATATTTAACAAACAATCTTGCCGTTGTCAAAGAGCTCACGCCCCGGTGTCACGCCCCGGCCGCCTCTGAGATCTCCACTTCCTCCACCTCGGGCTCTTCCATCTCCAACTCAAACTTGGCGTATTTGGAAAGTCCGGTTCCCGCCGGGATCAATCGCCCCATGATCACGTTTTCTTTTAGACCACAGAGCAGATCAATCTTGCCATGAATGGCCGCCTCGGTGAGGACTTTGGTGGTTTCCTGGAAAGATGCCGCCGAGATGAAGCTCTCCGTTGAGAGGGAGGCCTTGGTGATCCCTAACAGCAGGGGCTCGGCGACCGCGGGCTTACCGCCCAGGGCGATTACTTTCTGATTCTCCTCCTCGAAACGCCACTTTTCCACCTGATCTCCGACCAGAAACTCGGTATCACCTACCTCTTTAATCCTGACACGGCGCAGCATCTGCCGCACAATCACCTCAATGTGCTTATCGTTAATCCGTACGCCTTGAAGCCGATAGATTTCCTGGACTTCGTCCACGAGGTACTTGGCCAGGGCCTTTTCTCCCAAGATGTTGAGAATGTCATGCGGGTTAGAAGAACCGTCCATCAAGGGCTCTCCGGCCTTCACACGATCTCCTTCGTGCACGCTGATGTGTTTTCCTTTCGGGATCAAATACTCCCTTGGCTCCCCAACTTCCGGAGTAATCACGACCTTCCGTTTTCCCTTGGTATCTTTTCCGAAAGAGACAACGCCATCGATCTCACTAATCACCGCAAACTCCTTGGGCTTGCGCGCCTCAAATAACTCGGCTACTCTGGGAAGACCGCCAGTGATGTCCTTGGTCTTGGTCGTCTCACGAGGTATCTTGGCCACCGCGTCTCCGGCAGATACCGTTTGCCCTTCCTGGACATTGATATGGGCGCCAACCGGCAGGAGATAACGCGCCTCGGTCGTCTGCGACAGACGGGTGGTTTTCCCCTCCACGTCCTTAATCGAAATCCGGGGACGCTTATCCGTATCCTTAGAATCAATGATAACTTTGGTCGAGAGGCCGGTGCGCTCATCCACCTTCTCCTCCATCGTTATCGCCTCGATAACATCACCGAATTTCACCGTTCCGCCGACTTCGGTGAGGATCGGAATGGTATAGGGATCCCACTCTGCTAAGAGCTCGCCAGCCTTGTTCTTGGCCCCGTCTTTTTTCTTAAGCTTTGCGCCGTAAACGACTGGATACCGCTCCCTCTCCCGCTCTCTCCCTTTCTCCCCTTCCGGGTAATCGACGATCGCGATTTCGCCGTTTCGGTTCATCACCACGAGATCCCCGTCTTTGTTGACAACCGTGCTGACGCTGACGAACTTGAGGAATCCGTCGTTACGGGCCTCCAGGGTAGTCTGCTCCGCTCTTCTGCTGGCGGTGCCGCCGATGTGGAAGGTCCGCATGGTGAGCTGTGTCCCCGGCTCTCCAATGGACTGGGCCGCGATCACGCCAATCGCCTCACCATGGTTGACCATGTGCCCCCGCGCCAAGTCCCGCCCATAACACATCACGCAAACCCCGCGCTTGGACTGACAGGTCAGCACGGATCGAATCTTGATCCGCTCCAAGCCACTTTCCTCTATGCGCTGGACGAGATCCTCGTCAATCTCCTGATTGGCTTTCACGATGACTTCACCGGTAAAGGGATCCTTGATGTCTTCCAACGCGACCCTGCCCAGCACACGGTCCCCAAGAGGCTCGATGATCTCTCCCCCCTCCATCAATGGCGCCATTTCGATGCCATCAAGGGTGCCGCAGTTGTCTTCCGAAATGACTGAGTCCTGGGCGACGTCCACAAGGCGACGGGTGAGGTATCCGGAGTTTGCGGTCTTGAGAGCCGTGTCCGCTAACCCTTTGCGCGCCCCGTGAGTGGAGATGAAGTACTGCAACACCGTGAGCCCCTCCCGGAAATTGGCTGTGATTGGCGTTTCAATGATCTCCCCGGAAGGCTTGGCCATCAGCCCGCGCATACCTGCGAGCTGGCGAATCTGCTGGGCGCTGCCGCGCGCTCCCGAATCCGCCATCATGAAGATCGGGTTGAAGCTAGGCACGGTATCCTTATGACCCTTTTCGTCGGTGATGGTCTCGGTGCCGAGATCGCGCAGCATCTCATCGGCGATCCGGTCTGTCACCTCGGCCCAGATATCGACCACCTTGTTGTAGCGTTCCCCATCTGTAATCAAGCCGTTCTTGTACTGTTCCTCGATTTCGCGCACATCCTCGTGGGCCTTCTTCAGCAACTCCTCCTTGCCCGTCGGGATCACCATGTCCTTGATCGCAATCGATATGCCCGCCCTGGTCGCATAGTGAAAGCCGATATCCTTCAGCTTATCGGCGAAGATAACGGTCGCCTTGTTGCCCGCAAACCGATAGCTGATGTCTATGAGGTTGGCGAGCTCCTTCTTTTTCATTACACGATTGACCTCTTGGAAAGGAATCATCGGCGGAACCACCTCATAGATGAGAACTCGGCCAACTGTAGTTTCAACTCTTTCCTTATTGACGCGAACGGTAATCCGGGCCTGCAGCTCCACCTCCCCCTGGTCGTAGGCGATACGCACCTCGTGCAGATTGGCAAAAAGGTGACCTGTCCCTTTGGCATTCGGCCGCTCACGGCTCATATAATAAAGGCCCAACACGATATCCTGCGTCGGAACGATGATCGGTTTACCGTTGGCAGGTGAGAGGATGTTATTAGTTGACATCATGAGCGCCCGCGCCTCAACCTGAGCCTCCACGGAGAGAGGAACATGAACCGCCATCTGGTCGCCGTCGAAATCGGCATTGTAAGCGGCGCAAACCAATGGGTGAAGCTGGATCGCCTTGCCCTCGATGAGGATGGGCTCAAAGGCCTGAATGCCGAGCCGATGCAGGGTCGGCGCACGGTTGAGCAGGACGGGATGCTCCCGAATCACCTCATCGAGGATATCCCAGACCTCCGGGCGCTCCTTTTCCACCATCTTCTTGGCGCTCTTGATGGTGGTTACGTACCCTCTTTCCTCTAGTTTGTTGTAGATAAAGGGTTTGAATAGCTCCAGGGCCATCTTCTTGGGCAGCCCGCACTGATGCAGCCGAAG
>JACPSE010000149.1 GCA_016193465.1 Deltaproteobacteria bacterium | reverse complement strand
GAAGCGTGCCAAGGGGGACATAACGAAGTCTCGGGCGCTGATCATTGCCTGTCGTCCATACAAGTGGATAAAGGAGTTTGCGCCGGTGGTGGGTGCGAGCAAGGATTTGCGTCAGAGGACTTTAGAGAAGTGGAGCCATCTATTTAAAGCCGACACTGCCAAGCAACCACAGGCTCGCAACTAAGGCAGAGAACCTCAGGAAAGCGGCAGGCGCCGCGAGATCGTCAAGTGAATTCGCTTTCCTAGGGTAAAGGACCGTCGTTATGAGCGAAGCGCCCCGGGTGGATGCCTGGGACAAGGTAACCGGGCGGGCGGTTTATACGGAAGACATTCACATACCGGGGACTGTCTTCGCTCGTCTTCTCCGCAGCCCCTATGCCCATGCTCGGATCCGCTCTATCAATTCGGCAAGAGCCGAGCGCCTCGCCGGAGTCTTAACTGTTCTTACCCGCGATAGTCTAGGGGGATTGAACCCCTATATCTCTCGAGAGAGGCCTGGCCAGCCCAAGGGCGGCGACCAGCCGGTCATCGCCGTAGAGAAGGTCCGCTATGAGGGAGAACCGGTCGCGGCTGTGGTTGCAGAAGAGCTCGCAACCGCCCACCAAGCACTGGAACAAATCGAGGTGGAGTATGAGGAATTACCCACGGTTTGTGACGCACACGAAGCCCTTGCGCCCGGCGCCCCGCTTGTCCATGAGGCTCGTGGGACCAACCTTGTTGGCGAATATCGTTTCGGTTGGGGTGATCCTGAGCAGGCCTTCCTGAAGGCAGACCACATCTTTGAAGATAGTTATACCTTCCCTAACGTCTATCACTTTCCTCTGGAGAACGCCGGGATATGCCATGCAGAGGTAAAAGACGACGAGGTGACGCTGTGGGCCCCGCACCAGCGCCCTTTCGATACACGTGAAGTCGTTGCCCGTCTCGTCGGTTCGTCGCCGGAAAAGGTGCGAGTCCGCGTGCCCTATGTAGGAGGCGGATTTGGTTGCAAAGACTTGGGAACCTCTGAGCTGATCGCTGTCATTTTGGCCCGTCAGGTCGGTCGTGCGGTGAAAATGGTTCCCTCAATGGAAGAGAGCTTTCACACCAACGCCCGCCATTTGATCGTCTACCGGATCAAAACCGGTGTGAACTCGGACGGGACAATATTGGCCCAAGACATCGAGCTTCTAGTTGAGACAGGGGCCTATATGACGAGCGGAGCCTGGGTGACGCGCCTGGCGGTCGGTGGTGCGGTAGGACCGTACCGTGTTCCTCATGTGCGTATCGTAGGCAGGTGCATTTACACTAATAAGGTTCCCGCCGGCGCCTTTCGCGGTTTTTCCAAGCCGCAGGTGACTTGGGGGTTTGAGTCCAACATAGATACTATTGCTCGGAGCCTGGGCATCGACCCCCTGGACTTTCGCCTAAGGAATTTATTGCGGCGTGGTGAGCAGGTAGTGCCGGGTGCATTGCCCCTGGATACGGATTATGCCGATCTGCTACGCCGTGCGACATCGCTTATCGGGTGGGATGGCCGGTCACAGCCGAAAAAAGCCGGCGCATCGAATGGCGGGACCTTTTCTCAGCCAGGCCAGGGCCGCGGGCTGGCGGTGACCTTGCGCCACGGCGGAACAAATTCCAATGCCGCCTATGCCATTGCAACGATGGACAGGCATGGGCAAGTTCGAATCCTGCATAACGCCTCGGAAATTGGCCAGGGCACATACACGGTAATCAGCAGAGTAGCGGCGAGAATTCTAGGTGTCGAGGAAGATAAAATCAGTGTGGGGCATCCCGATACGACCATCGCTCCTTACTATTATGGGACCAGCAGCTCGCGCAATACTGTAGCCATGGGTATGGCTGTGCAACGTGCGATGGAGGATCTGAAAAGAGAACTCCTTGACCTGGCAGCGAAGGTGAGAGGCGGTCGCCCGGAGGAATGGCGGTTGGCTGAAGGGAGACTGTGGCACGGCAGCGAGAGCTGTTCTATTGCGGAAATGCTGAGCAGCGCCGGTGGGATACTGAACGTAATCGGTAAGGGCTCTTACAGTACTTCGCTCAGTGACACCCCCTGGGCATGTGTGAACCCATACTGGGAAGTGAGCGTGAGTGCAGCGGAAGTTCAGGTGGATACGGACACGGGCCAGGTGCATGTACTAAAATATGCGACCGTAGCTGATGTGGGCCGGGCACTTCATCCTCCCGCCTGTAAAGGTCAACTTGAGGGCGGAGCAATTATGGGTATTGGACACACTCTGTTGGAACAGATTATCTACCGGGATGGCCAGCTCGTCAGCGCGAGTCCCTTTTATTACCGCGTGCCCTTGCTGTCTCATTTACCGGAAGAGTTCCAATGTGGGATGGTGGAAAACGGCGATGGGCCAGGGCCGTTTGGCTCCAAGGGTGTGGGCCAGGCTACCATCAGCCCTGTTGCCCCGGCTATTAGCAACGCCATTTATGAGGCCATCGGGGTACGAATCAAGCATTTGCCCGTTACTGAGGAGAAAATCCTGCGGGCTCTCGGCAGGCTTTGAGTCCCAACACGAGCAAGAAAGGTCGCTCAGTTATACCTCGAGGGATAAGAGAAAAGGTCAGCTCAAAGGCAAATGAGGATTGCGGATACCACCTTAACGGCTCTTAAGCAGCTCTCAAAAAGCGTGCCGTAAGAGATTGGATGCATAGAATGGCCGGGCCGAAATCATGACTTCCGGAAAACTCCAGGGTGCTAGGGCTAAGGTAGCAGGGCAGGCTCTTTACACCGAGGATCTTGAACTACCTGGCATGGTAGTGGGCAAGATTCTAAGAAGCCATTTACCCCACGCCAGAGTAAAACACATAGACGTAGCGCGAGCGGAAAGGCGATCCGGGATCTTGGCTGTCGTGACTGGCGAAGATGTTAAGAGGCTCCATCATCCGTATTTGGGTGCCTCCGCCCGGGGCCAGCCTGTTTTAGTTATGGATCGAGTAAGGTTCTGCGGGGAGCCGGTGGCTGCAGTAGCTGCTTCGGATGAGGAGAGTGCTATCCGTGCCCTAGAAAGGATTGAGGTGGAGTATGAGGAATTGCCCTGGGTGACTGACCCCGTTGTTGCATTGCAGGAGGGCGCACCTTTAATTCATGATGGGGTAGAGTCTAACATCTGTGATGACTACAGTTACGGCTGGGGGGATGTGGCAAGGGGCTTTGAAGAATCCGACCTGGTTTTGGAAGACACCTTTAGCTTCCCTAGCGTATTCCAGCATCCTATCGAACCCATAGGGGGCTGCTTGGCCACTGTGGATGGTGACAATATTGTTCTCTATGCCCCTGATCAACGCCCTATAGCCAGTCAATGGGAATTGGCGCGGATTTTTGGCGTTGACCAAAGGAGTATCATCATACGGGTTCCCTATATTGGCGGCGGTTTTGGCTCCAAGTATTTCAAACGAGAAGCGGCCATAGCGATCCTGCTTGCTCAAAAGGCAAAACGTCCTACAATGATAAGTTCCACCATGGAAGAAAGCTTCATCATGGATTGCCGCCACTCCTATACTTACACTCTCAAGACCGGTTTTAAGAAAAACGGGACCATAGTGGCTCGTGAACTTGAGGCCCTCGTGAACGTCGGGGCCTACGGGGGAAGCTCCGTGCATGTTTTGCGGCGCAGCACCCAGGCAGCGTCAGCTCCCTATAGAATTCCCCATTTCAGATTTGCGGCCAAAAGTGTCTATACCAACACTGTTCCTGCTGGTGCCTTTCGAAGTATCGGTAGACCTCAGGTCATATGGGGCTGTGAGTCCCAAATTGACGAAGCGGCCGAACGGCTTGGAAATAGTCCCCTGGAAATAAGGATGAAAAATCTCATGGAGCAGGGCGAGGCCTTTCCGGCGGCTGAGATGCCTCCCTTGGATGCTGACGTAAAGGGAGGCTTACGCAAGATTGTTACCGCGCTTGACAAGCTTGCCCGACCGAAATCTCCGTCTACGATTAATAAGCGCGGGAAAGGGTTTGCCTGTTCCGTCAGGCCAGGTGGCAATGAATCGATGAACGCAGCCCAGGCGTTTGTTGAGTTGCGAAGAGATGGTACTGTAAGGGCTATAACAGCCGGGACAGAAATGGGTCAGGGTTACGAAGCCATGATTCGGCGGGTTATTGCTACGGAGTTGGGCATGGCGCAAGACAAAATCCACGTTGAGCCTGCCGACACAGAAATAGCGCCTTTCTTTTTTGGGACCAGTGCTACGCGCACAACCTATGCCATGGGGAATGCCGTTTGGGAGGCCGCCAAGGATTTGAAGCGTGAGATTCTAAATATAGCAGCAAAAATCTGGAGGGCGCCTTCAGATAGGTTGGAGGCAAGAGAGGGGATGATTATTGATGTCGGGGTGGAGGGCAGGAGTCTCAGTTTTGTTGAAGCGGTGGCTGCATTGGGACGAGGGGCGCGAATTTTCGGCAAGGGATCTTACGTGTCTGACAGGGGCGTGATTGCGATAAGCTGGGAGCCGTGCTTTTGTGGGGTTGAGGTTGAGGTGGACCCGGAAACAGGCGAGGTCAAGGTTTTGACGTGTATTACCGTGGCTGATGTCGGTCACGCCCTGAATAAGCCGGCTTGTCAAGGACAGGTAGATGGCGGTACAGTTATGGCGTTAGGCCATACCTTCTTTGAGGAAATGGTATATAGCGACGGGTCATTGGCTAACGGTAATTGTTTGCTTTACTCAGTGCCGAGATTGATGGATTTGCCACAAAAACAGGAGTCATTCCTGATAGAAAATGGCGATGGCCCAGGGCCCTACGGCTCAAGGGGTGTGGGTAATTCATCGATGAATCCAGTAGCACCGGCAGTAGGTAACGCTATTTATAAAGCGATTGGGGTGAGGATCAAGGATCTGCCAATAGGGAGTGAGAAGATTCTGCGCGCCCTAAGTAAACAGGGTAACGAATTATTTAAATCGTGCGAAGGAAAATAGGCGCATTGCCAATTCGTTTCATTCGAGGAGGGAATATGGGCAAGAAATATTTTACGGTTCTCATTGGGTTAGCCATTGGCATTTTAGCCCTGGTCTCTGTAAGCGCGGCGGCTACAAGCAGCGCGGGTGTGCCTGATTGGTGGGTGGGTCCTCCCGAAGAGCTGCAAAGGCTCGTGGAGGGTGCTCAGAAGGAAGGGGAGGTGGTCTTTTGGGGAAGTAGCTCCATTCAGGGAAAGGCGATCGAAATGGCTTGGCCGAAACAGTGGCGCCTAAAGGTCAATTTTGTGGAGGTGGATCACGAAGAACAGGTTACCCGCGTGCTCGCGGAGGCACGGGGAGGTCTTCATACTGTCGATGTCATGAACCCCGGGATAGTGGGGGTTCACTTACTTTATAAGCGGGGCATTCTGTCTCCTGTGGCCCCGGATAATGTCCGGGTGTTACGAGACATACCGAGGTTAGTGACAAAAATCGATGGCGTTGCTGTGGGGTGGAATCCCAGATACGGGATTCGTGTCTTCCACTACAATACCGACAATGTGAAAGAGGCTCCCAAGGACTGGTCTGATCTCTTAAATCCAAAGTTTAAGGGTCGTATCGCGTTTGACATGGATATGCGCCAGATTCTTCCTCTCGCCTGTTCGGAGGGAGAGGGTGTGGGGTGGGGGTTTGAGCGGGCAAGAAGCTATTTACGTCAGCTAGCCAAACAAAAACCGCAATACCACACCCAGGGCAGGGTCATGGCCACGTGGGTGGCTTCAGGAAAGGTGGACATACTGGCTGGCGGGGCGCTGTCTCACGGGCTGGTCTTGCGTAAGAAAGGGGCGCCTGTGAACTCGGTGCTTCCCAAGGTCCTTGGTAAGTCTGAGAATCTCATGGCGGTACCTGCGAAAGCGCGTCACCCCAATGCGGCCCGGTTGCTGCACTATTGGATCATGAGTCCAGAGAGTCTGCGTTCGCTATGGGACTCCGGTTTTTATGGGAATATTTTCGTACCTTCTCAGTATTACGGCGACCCATCCTACAGCTTCTATTATGACCTGGGGAAAGGAAAGAACGTCGTTGAGGCTTCGATAGATTGTGTGGAGCGGGCGGAGAAGGAGAACTGGGTGGGGATGTTTCGGAAAGACATAGGGTTTGAGTAAGGGATACTTCGCTATTACCGATCGCCTACGCGGCTTGACGAGAGGACGGGATTGGCATATTAATAGTTGATCTAAGGAGATCGATGAGATTTTGAGGCGGGAGGGGAGGCGGCGGGGTTTCTGCCAAAGCAGTGCGCGTCTATCTCGTTTAGCAGCCCAAAGTTGGCAAGTTGGACAATGCCGGGAGGTCGGAGGACAAAACTCCAACGACTATTTTGGGGTAAAAACTTGAATTTATCCGCGTATGGAACTAAGAGGGAATATGAAGACCTATCAGATGAGAAGGCAAGAAGCGCTCGCCCAGCGCCAATGGTACATTGTCGATGCCGGGGACAAGGTGCTAGGCCGGCTGGCGACTGAGGTTGCTAAGGTGCTAAGGGGCAAGCACAAACCGAGCTTCACGCCTCATGAGGATGTGGGGGATTTTGTGATTGTGGTCAATGCCCGGAGTGTCCGGCTGACAGGGAAAAAAGGAGCGGGGAAAGTCTATTATCGCCATTCTGAGTATCCGGGAGGCCTCCGCGTTACGACCGCACAGAAAATGTTGGCGGACAAGCCCGAGGCCCTTATTCGCTTAGCGGTGAAGGGGATGTTACCTAAAAGCCGGTTGGGGAGAAGGCTCTCCACCAAATTAAAAGTCTACGCGGGCCCAGATCATCCCCATGAGGCGCAGAAACCACAGCCTCTGACACTAAGAGCTTAGGAGCAAAGGTCATGGCAGAAAAGGTATTCTATGCGACCGGGAGACGGAAAACTTCCGTAGCTCGCGTGTATTTGAAAGAAGGCAAGGGCAGCATCGTGGTCAATGACCGGGCTTTGGAGAATTATTTTGGTCGTGAAACTGCCAGGATGATTGTCCTCCAGCCTTTCCAGGTCACCCATACCATAGGAAATTTTGACGCCGAAGTGAATGTGCAAGGCGGCGGGATCTCCGGTCAGGCAGGCGCGATTCGTCACGGGATCACCCGGGCCCTTATTCAGGTAAGCCCTGATTTTCGTTCCCCGCTAAAAAAAGCCGGGTTCGTCATGCGCGACCCGCGCGCGGTTGAGCGCAAGAAGTACGGCCGCCACAAGGCACGCAAGCGACCCCAGTACTCGAAGCGTTGAAATCAACGTCTCATAAGGTTTCTATCAGGAAACGAACAACTCTGCGCATTGCGGTTCTCGGCGCCACTGGTTATGCAGGCGTAGAGCTGCTTCGTATCCTCATCCGACACCCGCGCGTAAGGGTCGAGATCATCACATCTCAGCAATACGCGGGAAAGCGGTTAAGCGAGATTTATCCATCGCTGGCGGGTCGGTGTGATATCCTTTTAGAAGAAATTCAGCTAGACAAAATAGCCTCTCAGGCGGATCTCGCGTTTGCCGCGCTTCCCCACGAGACCTCTATGGAGGTGGTGGCCGGGCTGGCGGAAAGGGGCAAGCGGGTGATCGACTTGAGCGCTGATTTTCGCTTGCATGACCCGGCGACCTATCTCCGATGGTACCGCGCCCACAAGGCGCCTGGCCTCTTGCGTGAAGCCATTTACGGTCTGACCGAGATTCACAGAAAGGAGATCGCCAAGGCCCGCCTGGTTGCCAATCCAGGTTGTTATCCCACCGGCGCCGTGCTCGGCTTAGCCCCTCTCTTCGCCGAGAAAATGGTTCAAGGAACCGTGCTCATCGATGCGAAGTCTGGAGTCACGGGCGCCGGGAGGAGCAGCGCGGTCGAGCTCTCCTTCAGCGAAGTCAATGAAAACTTCAAGGCTTATAACGTCGGTGTCCACCGCCATACCCCTGAAATCGAACAAGAGCTGAGTCAAATCGCCAGGAAACCAGTAACAGTTTTTTTTGCGCCCCATTTGGTGCCTATGAGCCGGGGGATCCTCTCCACTATGTACGTGGGGCTCAAAAAAGCTCCCGACAGCGAAAGGCTCTCCAAAATCTACAACGACTTTTATCGCACAGATCCCTTTATTCGCGTGCTGCCTCCAGGTTCTTTTCCCCAAACCAAGGAGGTCCGTGGGTCCAATGACTGTGCCATTGGATTCCGCTATGACTCCCGCGCGAAGCGTCTGGTGGTGATCACGGCAATAGATAATCTGGTTAAGGGAGCGGCGGGCCAGGCGGTGCAGAATATGAATCTGATGTTCGGCTGGCCCGAGGTCGAGGGGCTGACAACAACCGCCCTGGTCCCGTAAAACAGCAGCGTAGAAATCGTTTGAGTCGTTCAAATCGTTGGACGCATGGAACCGCTGGAACGTTTTGAACGTATTCTTGTTATTCCTCTGCGGTAGAAAAGAAGAGTCCGACCAAGGCCAGAATGAGATTGGGCAGCCAGGCTGCGACCAGCGACGGCAAGGCCCCGCTGTGGCCAAGAGAGACGCTGAAGGCGAGGACAAGCCAATAGCCAAAGCCAATAAGCATAGTAAGCCCGAAGCTGAGCGCCATACTCCCACCTGGGCCGGGCCTCAAGGCGAAGGGGATAGCCAGGAGCACCATCAGGGGAGAGACCAGAGGAAGCGCCAGCTTGACCTGAAGATCGACCTCGTCCTGGGTGGTATCGAACCCCTTAGCCTTCAGCTCCGCGATCTGTTTTCGGAGATCGAAAAAGCTGAACTCTTCGGGTTCGCGGGCGAGCAGCTTGAAGTCCTCGGGAGTCTCCGCCAGCGGGAGAAAGCTGTCGAGTTTGCGCTGCCTCATCTGGCCGTTTGGGAGAAAGAGCCATTCCGTCCCTCTCTTGGCCTCCCAGCCGGTGCCGTTCCAGCGGGCCCACGGCGCCTCGATCAGCCCTCTAAGCGTGAAGTCCCGATTCAAGAGATATACAGAGACGCCTTCGAGGACTAACTTGTTCGTGTCGAAACGATCCACGCGAATAAACGTTCCATCCCCGCGAATCCAGATATCCTTGCTCCCGACGAGATTCTTGGGCTGTTTTTTCTTCACTTCTGTCTTGTAGATATATTGGGCCTTCCCCGTGAATATCGGTACCAGCGCCTCATTCCAGAAAAAGGTAAGGGCGCAGATTAAGAAGGAGAGTAGGAAAAGCGGCAGCGAGATGCGACGGAGGCTCAGACCGCTGGAGCGCATAGCCGTTATCTCTTGGGATCGAGACAACATGCCCAGGGAGAATAGGGTGGAGAAGAGGGCGGCGAAAGCGAACACGCGGGAAATCAAGAGGGGGATTTTGTAGAGAAAGTATCTGACCGAACTCCACAGAGGCGCCCCCGCTTGCAGGAGGTTGTCGATCTTGTCGAAAAAATCTACGATGAGGTACAAAACTGTCGTGCACAGGAGGCTGATAGCAAAGATCCTGATAAAGCCGCGAGCCAGGTAACGGTCTAAAATGCCTCCGACCGGCAGCAGGGCTATGCGGGTGATTTTTTCGCTTTTCACCTTAGGTCTCTCTGCATGAGCTGATGGAGTCGTCGATTCAGGTAAAGGGAAAGATCTTCCAGCTTGGTTTGGACGAGAAGGGGGGATTCCGTCAACGCTTTTCGGAACAGTCGGAACGCGATGACGCCGACGACCATATTGGGGAGCCAAAGGGCCAGCGCGGGAGGAAGGAGATTCCTTTCGCCCAGCGCCTTTCCCATGGACAGCAGACCATAGTAAACGAGTAGCCAAGTCAGGCACAAGGCAAAGCCCCAGGAGCGGCCGGCGCGGGAGCGTGTCGGGACCATGACCAGCGACACTCCGAGGAGACTTAAGACCAGAGGAGCGAAAGCGAAGGCAAATCTCTGATGGAGCTCGATCAGCTCTGCCGTGGGCCGCAAACCCTGTTCCTCCTTGGCCTGGATCGCTTTTCCCAAGCGCCGGAGCGACATCTCCTTAGGTCCCCGCTCTTTTTTTCGCATGGGGCTGAATGCCTCTTCGAGATCCAGCTTGAAGTCATAGGTGCTGAATCGCGTCTGAGTGAAACTCGGCCGTTTTTTTTCTCGTTCGTAAATGGTGCCGTCGAAGAGCTTAAAATTGATGGTTTTGGACTCTTCATCCGAGAGGATCAGAGCCACCTTGCCGAAGAGGATGTTTTCCCGTGTCGGGTTGCGGCGGTCGACGATGAGCACCCCTTGGGAAGTGTCGCCTGGCGGAACGACCTCTTCTACGTAGATGAGGAGCTGAGGAAAATCGTCATTGAAGACTTTTTCTTTCAGGGCCGTGCCGAGGCGGCTCTTCGCGATATTGTAGAGCTCCTTTTTCAAAGCCAGGTTCGCTGCGGGTCGGACCAGAGTAGTGAGTAAGAGGGTGACTAGAGAGATGAATAGGGCGACGGTTGCGATAGGCAGTAGGATTTGAGTAGGGCTGATTCCTGAGGCCTTGAGCGCGAGGATCTCATGGTCGCCGGAGAGCCTGCCAAGACCCAGAAAGATTGCGAGCAAGAGGGCCATGGGCACGGTCATTTCTAAGAAGGTAGGCAGGATTAAAGCGAAGAGCTTTCCTATCTGAAGGAACGGGACGCCACGAGTCACCACCAGCTCGACCAGTCTTATAATTCGAGCAACCAGAAGGACGAGAGTGAAGGCCGCAAGCCCCAGCAGAAAAGGGGGGAGGATTTCAGAAACGATATAGCCGGTGAGGGTCCGCTTCACAATCAGTACATGTTATCCGGTGGCGCTTTTTTTGTAAAATGGTTTTGAATAGAATAACTGTTCCGGTGGAGAAGAACGAGAAATCCCAGTTTTGTTTTGGCGTCAACCCGGTCGCGGAAAAGCTGCGCAGCGCGCCCCGTGAAATCTTCGAGGTCATGATCGTCAAGCGGGGGCACCCAGGCGCGGCGTTGCGCGCCATTGATGGAGAGGCAAAACGGCAAGGGGTGCCGGTTCGCTACGTGGAGCCCGAAATCCTGGATCGTCTGGCTGAAAGCGGAAGGCATCAAGGGGTTGTGGCCAAGGTGCTGTCGTATTCTTACCACTCCTTTTCTGACCTGCTGCAGGAACTGTCCTCAGAGTCCGAACAGGATTGTATCTTGTGCCTGGACGGGCTAACAGATCCGCGTAATTTTGGGGCGCTTTTGCGCAGCGCTGAAGGGGCTGGGGTCCGTTGTGTCGTGGTTCCCAAAGATCGCTCTGTCGGAGTGACCCCGGCGGTTGTGAAGACGTCCGCTGGCGCGGTGCACTATCTCAGAATCTATCGGGTCGCTAATCTCAGACACGCGATCCTTGCTTTAAAGAAAAGGGGATACTGGGTTATCGGCTTGGATGCGGAGGCAAGAGAGAGTCTTTACGCCAGGGTCTATCCCGAAAAATTAGTGGCGGTCCTGGGAGCTGAAGGAAGTGGGATTCGCCCTTTGGTCAAAAAGGAGTGCGACTTTTTGGTATCGATACCGATGAGGGGAAAGATGACTTCACTCAATGTGGCTGTTGCCGGCGGGGTCTTTCTTTACGAACTCCTCAGGCGGAGCGGGCAAGTCGGATAGCCTTAAGAAATTGCTCGGCTGGGCAAAGTCCACATTTCACTCTTTTTCTGTTGACATTTTCTCCCAAATTCGGAAATATGGCCACCGGCTTGTCATCTGAACCGGGAAGCTGACTTTTCTAAGAGCGTAGAGGCGAAGGCAATTCACAAATTCACAATACGAAGGGAGGTGAAGGAATATGACCAAAAGTGATCTCGTCAACGCGGTGGCCAAAGGGGCAAAGCTCAGCAAAAGGGCGGCAGGGGATGCCGTAGATGCGACATTTGAAACCCTTGCGCGGGCGATCAAGAAGGACAAACGGTTTCAGGTGCCGGGTTTTGGCACCTTTACGGTGCGCTCGCGTAAGGCGAGAAAGGGGAGAAACCCCCAGACTGGAGCTGAGATTACGATTAGGGCGAGCAGGACGGTGGGATTCAAGCCTGCCCCCAGCTTGAAGAAGGGACTGTAAGCCCAAAGAGATCTTTTCGGGCCACCACGTGTTACGTGGTGGCCTTTTTTTATCTTAGAATGGGACTTGTCTCAGCGCCTGGCTCTTGATAGAGAATCTAGGGGAAATAGGATGGCCGGCGGGTCCGAAAAGGAGTCTTGGTTCGAGTTCGAGGATAACTCATGTCGTTAAAGAGCGAAAAAATTTGGTTAGACGGAGAGATGGTTCCTTGGGAGGAGGCCAAGGTTCATGTTTTGACGCATGCCCTCCACTATGGGACCGGGTATTTTGAGGGGATCCGCTGCTACTCTTTGGCGGATGGCCGCTCTGCGGTCTTTCGTCTGGATGAACACGTCCGCAGGCTGTTCGATTCGGGTCAGATCCTCGGTTTTCCTCCTCCCTGCACCGCGGAGAAAATCAAACAAGCGATTCTGGATACCATCAGGGTCAACGGTCTTAAGGAATGTTATGTCCGGCCACTGGCCTTTGTCGGATTGGGAGAAATGGGTCTCTATGCGCCCGACAATCCTATCCATGTGATGATCGCGGCCTGGCCTTGGGGCGCTTATCTCGGAGACGAGGGGATCAAGAACGGTATTCGGGCCAAGGTCTCCTCTTACGCGCGCCATCACGTCAATGTGATGATGACCAAGAGCAAGGTTTCGGGAAACTACGTCAACTCTGTCTTGGCCAAGAGTGAAGTCAAAAAGGCAGGGTACGACGAGGCGGTTATGCTCGATACCGAGGGGTATGTGGCTGAGGCCAGCGGGGAAAATGTTTTTATCGTCCGAGAGCGGCGAGTCAAGACCACCCCTTTTACCTCTATCTTGCCGGGGATTACCAGAGACTCGGTGCTGACGATCGCGCGCGACAAGGGCTACGAGGTTCAAGAAGAACGTTTTACCCGCGACGAGCTGTATACGGCGGATGAGGCCTTTTTTACTGGCACCGCCGCTGAGCTGACTCCAATCCGCGAGGTGGACAATCGGAAGATTGGCGGCGGCTGTCCGGGTCCCGTCACCTTGGACTTGCAGCAAACCTTTTTCAGCATCATCAAAGGCAAAGATAAGAAGTACACGCGCTGGCTCACCTACCTCTAAGCCCTATCATCGGAATGGTCGTCACGCCGGCAAAACTCCATCGCCTGTCCTGGCTGCTCTACGACTTTGCCAACAATTCCTTTTCCGTGATGATAGTCACGTTTGTTTACCCGGTCTATTTCAAGAGCGTTGTGTGCGCGGGGTTGGGGAATCTGGGAGATTTGCTCTGGGGCATCAACGGCTCCCTATCCCTTGTGGTCGTTGCTGTTTTGTCACCGCTCCTGGGCGCAGTGGCGGATCTCTCAGGCAGAAAGAAGAGTTTTTTAATTGCCTCGGGTCTCCTGTGCATTTTTTTGACCTTGCAGCTTGCCTGGGTTGGATCTGGCATGATCTTTTGGGGCATGGCGATCTTTATTGCCGCGAACATCGTGTATCAGACCGGGCAGGTATTCTATAACGCCTTCCTGCCTGACCTGGCGTCCCCGCAAGAGGTAGGGCGTCTGAGCGGCTACGGATGGGCATCGGCCTATCTCGGCGGCACAGCCGTGCTCCTGGTTGCGATTCCCCTGCTACAAAACGGAGCGCCAGAAAAGGCTCGTTTTGTTTTCATCCTCACCGCCCTTTTTTATCTCGTTTTTTCTTTGCCGGCTTTTCTCTTCCTTCCTTCCGCTCCACCGAAAAGGAGCGGGCTTCGTTGGGGCGCCTTTCTCTCGGCCGGGTTTCAGCAGGTAAAAAATACTCTATCGCGTTTGGATCAGTACCGTCAGCTCAGCCGTTTTTTGCTCGCCTATTTCGTCTATATGGAGGGGGTCTCAACGATCGTCTATTACACCAGCATCTACGCGCAGGATACGCTGGGCTTTACCGTGATCGAGCTGGTTTACCTTTACCTGGTGCTGCAAACCGTAGGCGTGGGCGGCGCGGTTGGTTTTGGCCTGTTGGGCGACCGGATCGGTCCACGCGCTACGTTGATTCTTATCCTGATACTTTGGAGTTTAGTTGGGTTGGTCGCGGCCTTCACTTACAGCAAAATGATTTTTTGGTTTGTCGCCTCGGCAGGCGCGCTCTGTCTGGCGTCGGTGCAGGCCGTCAGTCGTTCTATGATTGCCTTAATGGTCCGGCGCGACCAGCAGGCGGAGATCTTTGGTTTCTACGGTATCAGCGGGAAGCTCTCATCGGCTTTCGGCCCTCTCCTGTTCGGCCTGACCTCGCTTGTGAGCGGGAGCCAGAGGGCTGCCATGTTGGCTGTTGGGATGCTCTTCCTCGCGGGACTGCTTTTGCTTTTGCGGGTCGAGGAGCCGCGGAAAAGGGGGGAACTGACCTATGGCGGCTAAAGAGCCTACGCTCAGGGTAACGATGCTCCCAAGAGACACAAATGCCCGGGGAACCATTTTTGGGGGGGTAATCCTGAGTCACATCGACATCGCTGGCGGGATCGCTGCGCGCCAGCATGTGCCGAGAAATTTTGTGACCAAAGCGATGCACGAGGTGGAGTTTATTGCGCCGGTCTACGTCGGGGACGTGGTGAGTTTCTATGCTGAAGTGGTGCGCGAGGGGAGGACTTCTCTTACGGTCCGGGTCGAGGTGGAGGCCGAGCGTTTCAAGGAACCGGGCACATGGGCCAGAGTGACCGGGGCGGAGGTCGTTTATGTCGCGATAGATGAAAACGGCAAGGCAACCCCGATCAGGTAAAACGCTGACTTAGCGGCTCCGGGTAAGGAGCTACAAGCCCTTCCTTTTGACTTTCAAGCGATTTGTTTATATAAGGAATACTCTAATTGAAAATATCCTGAAGGAACCCAAGACATTATTACTTCATTGAGATCTCGCACCAGGAGGAGAGCTTCCCGAAACACCCTTTCTTTTTGGCTTCTTCCCTGTTTTTCCTGCGCGCTTTTCGCCCTCTTGCTCCTGCCGCAAGCGGGCGCCAGAGCGGCCGATTCGCATGGGGCTTTGGCCGACACCGCCCAACTTGGTGGAGGGAGGGTTGGCTGCCCGAATTGCAATAACGACGGTTCCGAGATTTCTCATCTGTTACAAAAGGCGGATGATCTTTATGCCGGTTTCAAACCAAAAGAGGCCCTAAGTGAGCTTTTAAAAGTTCTCCAACTCGATCCACAGAACCATGAGGCGCTCTCAAAGGTCTCCCGCGTTTATGTCGATTTCGGCGACATGATTCTGGAAACAGCGCCGGATTGGCAGGGGAAAAAGCTTAAACAGTATTTGATTGCTGAGGATTATGCCCGTAAGGCAGTTAAAGCCGATCCTGACGGAACTTGGGGCCACTTTTATGTGGCAGCGTCCTTGGGGAAGATTGCCATACAATCCTCTGTTTCCAAACAGATTGATCTTGCCAAAGAGATTCGCGTCGAGGTGGAAAAGGCCATCGCGTTAGATCCTCAAAACGGCTATGCCTACCATATCTATGGGGTTTGGCATAGAAGGATGGCCCAAATAGGACAGATGAGCCGGCTCCTCAGCGTTGCTGTGTTGTGGCGGTCGGTTCCGAAGGGAAGTTTGGAAACATCGGTCGAGTATTTGAAAAAAGCGGTCTCGTTGAACCCTACGGTTATCTCCCATCATTTAGAGTTGGCGAGGACGTACGCGGCCATGGGCAAGTGGCAGCTTGCCCGAAATTCCCTTAAGACAGCCCAGGAGCTTCCCATCCAGTATTCCGACGACCCTCTCAACAAAAGGGAAGCGCAGCAGCTTCTCCAAGAGATCAGGGATCGGTAGCTCGACAGGCCGAACCGATGGGAGGTCAGCTTGATTACATAAAGCCAGTTCGAGGCGGGAGCAATTCCAAAGACTCTGTAAAACTTGGCCGGTAGATACTGAAGTCTCTCCTGTCGTAAGTGAAAACCTTGCGGATCTTATATTTTTCGCAAAGCACAAAGCAGGTGGAATCGACAATGCCAAATCCCGCCTTGGGGTATTTATTCTCAATCAGTAGGGCCTTTCTCAAATCGTCCAGCTCAAGTTCAAGAAATTCAAAGATTCCCTCTAGCGCCGACTTCCAGAACGTATTGGCAAGATGAGATCCAAGGCGGGCTTCGATGAGGAGCCATGCTTCTGTCAGGATGGGCAATGAGATGGCCAGGCTCTCTTTGCCAGCTACCTGTCCATAAAATTCCTTGGCGCCAGGATGGTTGATATCATTTTTGTCTATCAGGGCATATAGGGCCCCTGTGTCTACAAAGATGATTTTAAAACCTCCCTGAGAATGTCTTCGGCCTGCTCTGACGTTTCCCCTTTTCTTGGCCCATTGCCAATGCCGATAAAGGAAAAGTAATCGAGATTTTTCTTTTTTCCCCTCAGATGGTTCGATAGCGCCTCTCGGATGATCTCGGACATCTTCCTATTTGAAGCGGCCGCGGTTCTTTTTAACAGAAGGAACTGCTCGTCCTCCAGATAGATCATCGTCTTTTTCATCGGAATCCTCAGCGTCACCCTATGACATATATGTCGTTATGTCAAGTAGTTTATCCCTTGACGCCCCCCCCCACACGTGGTAAGCGTTGCCAAAAATCACGTCATGGAAAGGAGCGGTCATGGAACAGACGAAGATGAGCAGAGTACTATTAGGCTTGGTTATTTTCGTAGCGCTTCTGGGTGTTCCGATGATGGCTAGCGCCGATGGAGGGGACACCAGCCTGGTTCATGCCTGCGTCAATCCAAGCGGTTTGACTAGAATTATTGGCCCTAATGACAGTTGCAGTTCGAGCGAGACGCCGACTCATTGGAGCAGCACGACTCCACGTACAGTGCCGGCGACATTCACGGTCGATTGTGGTCTTGGGCAAACCATTAGCGATAAGCTTAAGGACCTCATCCCGGGTGATACCCTTTTGGTGAGCGGCACCTGTAACGAAAATCTGGTGATACGAGAGGAAGTTCACAGGATCACTTTAGACGGCCAAGGAACCGCGACGATCAATGGCCCAGATCCATCCGCTAGTACCGTCTCGGTACAAGGAGCAGGGATTACTATAAAAGGGTTTACT
>JACPSE010000148.1 GCA_016193465.1 Deltaproteobacteria bacterium | reverse complement strand
GCATCAGACTCTCCATACTCCATGGGAACGGTTGAACGAACATCGACCTGACGAGCTCTGTGGCAGATGCGACTCGGGGAGAAGATACCAAGAGTGTTGCCGACCTTTTGACGAAGCTATTGATCCGGTTGATCGTCTGATGTCTTTTATGAAGCATGTCCGGGGTACGTACGAGAGACGGCCGCCACGATCAGTTATAGAAGTTGTATACGGATCTCGCACAATACCCCCATCACTGAGCGAGCTTCCTTGTTATCGCAACCAAAAGTTTCCGTCCCGTTCCGTATCATCGAGTTCTCCTGAAGATCAAATTAGCTAGATTTGATTTCAACGACGCTTCAATTGCATCCAACAAGTTTTTTGGGCGGGTTACTCCTATATTAACGGCGGGGGTTCTTCCTGAAGGTGGCTGGTAATGTGGTATATTCTCTGGACTGCAATGGGGGCTCATATCAAAGACAAGAGGCGTGACTTACGAGAGATGCCGGCTTACGGGATCAACGAAGCGGCGCACTACCTTGGAATTCCGAAGGCCACGCTAAGGTCGTGGGTGTTAGGCCGGCCCTATTCGACGCGAACCGGAGAACGATTTTTTAGGCCTATCATAGAGCTCCCGGACAAGGATCAGCGGCTCCTGTCGTTTGTAAATCTGGTTGAGGCTCACGTGCTTGACGCAATTCGGCGTGTGCACGGCGTTACCTTCGGGCGAGTCAGAAAAGCCGTTGAGTATCTGAAGAAGCAGCTTGGTTCTAAACATCCTCTCGCCGAGCAAAAGTTCGCTACCGATGGTGTGGACCTGTTTATTGAGGCGTTTGGCCGCTTGGTGAATGTTTCTCAGGAAGGCCAACTCGCCATTAGAGATTTTATCCAAGCATACCTGCAGCGGATTGAGCGGGACCCCGTAGGCGCGGCGATAAGACTTTACCCCTTCACCAGGGAACGAAAGCCCGACGAGCCGAAGATTATTGTCATTGATCCTTCCATTTCTTTTGGGCGGCCGGTGTTGGTAGGCACTGGTATTGCAACCACGATCATCGCCCAGCGTTATAAAGCAGGCGAATCGGTAGAAGAGCTGGCGGAGGACTATGGCCGCTCAAGGTCCGATATCGAAGAGGCGATCCGCTGCGAGCTCTGGCTCGAAGCCGCCTAGCGCTCCCGAAAATCTCTACCTTTGCCGTCACGAAAACAGCTCCTTTCTTTGCCAGGATTTCCAGAAGCGGCAGTGTGTCGATTCTCCCTTGATTCGTTTGGTCTTGACCCAACTTAGAACTTTTTACAGTCCCGGGGCGTAGAGGTTGTCCGGCAGGCCTCTGATATATTCCTGCGCCTCGCGCAGCGAGATCACATCCGCGTACTTCATGTTCATATATTAACAACAACTTGACATGTGCTATGGCGACGTATTAGAGAGCTTAAGGGCGAGGAGATATTCAGGCGTTTATTCCCGTTGAGACGGGGATTAGGGAAAGAGGGCTTTCAGTCGCTTAGGAAGAGAAAAATGCACAAGAAGCTTTTCGCAGCTATGGTTCTTCTTTTATTGGACATTATTTTGGCAGTTGCTCCGGGGCCCAACCCGGTTGGAACAATTTTGCGCTGGAATCTTCTGGCTCAGTCTCCTACCTCAAGTACTGCATCTATAAGTGGTGATTTGAAAAGCGCCAGCGGGGAACCTGTGAACGCAGTTGCAGTGCGAGTAACGAATTTAAATAGAGGGATAGCTGTAACTAAGACCGGTAACAGTGGCAAGTATGAAGTAACGGGATTGTTGCCGGGAATCTATGAAGTGGTGACTCGCAGAGAGGCCGAAGGGAGAGGTAACAAATATTATTATAGGGGGCTGCGTTGGTGGTTGTCATGACCTGACGGAGGTCCTCTCGGGCAGGAAGACGAAAGAGGGGTGGAATACAACCATCGATAGAATGTTGAAGTTAGCCTGGCGATCAACCAGAAGCTCGGCAACCATTCGCCAGGGAAAGGAGGTCATGGCCGCCTATTTGGCCAAGCACTTTGGACCAAACACTCCGCCCCTTGACTGGAGCAAAATTAAAGCGGTGCCGTATAATCCCGATGCTCGTGTTATCTTCACGCAATTTAGTATCCCTGCCTTGGCAGGTCGAGAAACTCATCCTCATGATCCAATAGTCGATTCCCAGGGAAATGTTTGGCACACGGGATCCTACGACGATACCATCGGTAAGCTTGATCCTCGCACTGCCACCTTCACCAGATATCCCGTGCCAACGGCAGATTCAGTCCCTCACGGAATAACAGTGGACAGACAAGATAACATATGGTTCACCTTGGAAATAAAGGACAAAATCGCCAAGCTAGATCCCAAGACCGGAATGATCACTGAGTATACTATGCCGACCCCTGAGGCCAGGTCTCACACACTGATTTTTGATGCAAAAGGGATTCTATGGATAACGATGATGGGGAAGGTCGTTCGCTTTGATACCAAGACGGAAAAATTTGTCGAGTATACTGTCCCTTGGAGTCCGTCCAGACCCTATGGGTTAGTGTTTGATTCCAAAGGCATGGTTTGGTTCACTGACTTTCATACTTCTGACACAATTGGCAGACTGGATCCTCAGACTGGAAAGTTCACCCGTTATGATCCGCCCACCCAACAGGGAGGAAGAAGAAGGATAGCGATAGATTCAAAAGACAATATCTGGTTCACGCAATATTATGCTCATAAGATAGGCAGAATTGACGCCAAGACATTTGCGATCACGGAGTACGACACGCCAAGTCCCGCGTCAACTCCTTATGCAATAACCGTGGATAAGAGCGATATAGTCTGGTTCACCGAGCATGGCAGCAACAGACTAGCCAAGTTTGATCCGCAAACAGAGAGGTTTACAGAAATGCTCATGCCATCACCTCGTGCTCTGGTTCGCAAGGTTGCATGGGATCCTCAAGGAAGACTTTGGTTGGCAGAATCAGAGATAGATAAGATCACTAGGGTGGAGGAGTATTAGGGGATCCTGGAGAAACGCGCTGTCGGGGATTGGCCTTTCGCCGGAGGTGAGAGTGTTTTCCTTAACGAGAATCCTTATTGACAGGACCCTCTTTAATCTCATGGTGGCTCTGGTCGGAATAATAGCGCCCCAGGCTATATTCGCGGCGGAGAGCGCAAAAGCGTTACAGCAGCTCGCGGAGAGGGCCAACCAGGAAGGCAAGGTTGTCTTTATCTCTGCGGGGATAGCGCCTGAGGTGTTAAGAGAGCTGAACCTGCAGTTCAACAAAAAATTTGGCGTGAATATAAAAGTAGAAGGGCTACCTTTAAGCTCCTCAGAGGCGGTGACGAGGTTGTTACAGGAAAAGGCCGCGAAGAGGATCAGTATGGATATACTTCACCCCTCTTATTCATTAGCCTTCCGCTTGTTGGGCGAAGGCCTCCTTTCCGACTTTGACTGGATTGGTGTTTTTGCCGAGAGGCTGCCTGGAATAAGAGAGGTAGCGACAAAGGTTCCTGCCGTGCTCAAGAACAAGGGCTTGGATTTCCAGCACCTGGTTTACATCCCGATGTACAATACGAATCTGGTTTCCAAGGGGGATGTTCCTAAGAGGTGGACCGATTTCCTGGATCCCAAATGGAAGGGCAGGAAGATCGTTATCGATCCGCGGGGCACGAGCCTCTATCTCTTGTTTTTGGAGTACGGTGAATCGTGGACCCTGGAGTTTGCTTCCAGGCTAGTGCAGCAAGATCCGTTGTTTGAAAAAGGCGCTCCGGCAATCTCCAGAGCTGTGGCCAGGGGAGAAGCCCCTCTGGGGATCACGGTACTGTCGGATATCATCGAGCAAAAACACAAGAAGATGCCGGTAGAGGTTCTGCTACCGGAAGTGGTTGCGATAGTGCCCCAGGTGCTCCTGCCCATTGAAGGCTCGCCCAATCGGAACGCCGCCAAGTTATTTTCGGCATGGATGTCGACCGAAGGGTTGGCGATTGAGGAAAAGGCCGATTTCTCGAGCCGTGCGTGGCCTGGCTCGGGGGGCGCGCAGGCAAGAGTACTTGAAAACACCTCTGTTAAGATCTTGTTCGCCTCAGGTCCGGAGGAGGTGGAGGCCGCTGGTCAAGTGCTCGCCAAGGTCCAAAGAATTATGCAAAGGCAAAAATGATCGGGGAGGCTAATAATGTATCCAGCCAGTTTTGACTATTTTCAAGCAGAAAACGTCGAGCAAGCGTCTCGTTTGTTGAGAGAGTATGGCGAAGAGGCGAGGGTAATCGCGGGGGGTCAAAGTCTCATCCCCTTTATGAAGTACAGGCTGGCGCTGCCAAAGTACCTGGTCGACATCAGGGGAATCCCCGGTCTCAGCTTTATTGATAAGAAGGATGGTTGTGTAAGGATCGGTGCCCTTACCGTCCATAGGGAAATTGAGGAGTCTGATCTCATCCGGTCGCAACTGCCAATCATGCGCGACGCAGCTCCATTGATCGGCGACCCGCAGGTGCGCAACTTAGGGACTCTTGGCGGTGCCTTGTGCCATGCCGACCCTGCCGGTGACTGGGGTCCGGTGGTGCTGGCGTTGGAAGGGCGTCTTAAATGCGTTGGCGCCAATGGAGAGAGGGAATTAGAGGCCAAAGACTTTTTCGTGGATGCCTATTCAACCAGGTTGCAGCCTGACGAGGTTTTGACCGAAGTGGTTTTGCCCGTGCCCGGCGCGAAGAGTGGGGGCGCCTATCTCAAACTGGCGCGTAGGACGGGAGATTTTGCTATGGCCAGTGTGGCTGTACAGCTCACATTGGACGAGGCCGGCGTGTGTCAACATATCGGGATCGGCGCCGGCGCTGCGGGTCGGACTCCCTTGAGGGTGCCTGATGCAGAGGGCGTCGTACGAGGCGAAAAGATCTCGGCAACGGTTTTAAAGGAGGCAGCCCGCCGTCTTTCACAGGCCGCGGACCCAATCCCCGATCTGCGCGGGTCAGGGGAGTACAAACGGGAGATATTGAAGGCGCTTCTCCAAAGGGCGGCGCAAATCGCCGCAAGCCGCTGCAAAGAACGTAGGTAAGGAGGAAGATCATGCCCGATAGAAAGAGAGTCGAGATAAAAATCAATGGCGAATCCTATTCAGCGGAAGTGGAGCCCCGTCTCCTGCTGGTGGATTTTTTGAGGGGGATTGCCAGGCTGACCGGCACTCATGTGGGGTGTGATAGCAGTAATTGTGGCGCTTGTACCGTCATGATGGATGGCGTTACTGTTAAGTCCTGTACGCTATTTGCCGTTCAAGCAAATGGACGAGAGATCCTTACTATTGAGGGAGTGGCCAAGGATGGAGATCTCCACCCGATTCAACAAAGCTTCCGGGACCATCACGCGCTCCAGTGCGGCTACTGCACGCCGGGCATGGTCCTTTCCGCTCTCTTTCTCCTCTCAAAGAAGCCGAATCCGACCGAGCGGGAGGTTCGTTTGGGAGTTTCCGGTAACTTGTGCCGGTGTACGGGGTATCAAAACATAGTCGACGCGATACTCGCTGCGGCTAAACGTGGCGGTCAAGTCGGTAGAAGGCCAACTTGATTCTAAGGAGATGGGATGCGTAGCTGCCCTGATTTTTTTTGGCGCAGGCCGCGAGCGCGAGACATAGAAAGGATTGAAATATGAGCACGGGTACTGGCAAAGGTGTGATTGGTCAAGCCGTCAAGAGAAAGGAAGACAAGCGGCTCCTCATCGGGAAAGGCATTTTCGTTGACGACATTGTTTTACCGGAAATGCTTTTCGCTTCCTTTGTGCGGAGTCCGTACGCCCATGCGCGCATAAAAGGAATTGATGCCAGTGGCGCCATGAAGCTACCCGGGGTGGTAAGCGTGGTAACGGGGGAGGAATTTGCAAGTTTTATTAAACCGTTAGAGGCGCATTCCCTCTTGGACACCAGCGCCGCCGAAAGCCTCAAGGACTATGGGATAGCTGTCAAGAAGGCCATCTATCACGGGGAACCTGTTGCCGCTGTGGTTGCTGTGGACAAGTACGTAGCGAAGGATGCTATCGGCCTTGTTGAGGTCAACTATGATCCGTTGCATCCTGTATTGGATCCTGAAGAATCTATGGATGATAAGGCCGTGAGGGTTCAAGATGGCACCCCGTCAAATGTAGTCTGGCATAGGATTTTTAGTTATGGCGATTTGGACAAGGCCTTTTCCGGAGCCGACCTTGTAGTCAAATCCAGACTTTACTTCCACCGCGTCATGACGGCCCCTCTGGAGCCTTATGCGGTCATCGCATCCTTTGATAAAGGCGGTGGCATTCTGACTATCAATAGCAACTCATCCCATCCCGGCAGGGATGCTTTTCTTATTGCCCGCTCGCTGAACATGTCTCCGAACAAGGTCCGGATGATATGCCAGGACAATGGGGGGTCGTTCGGGAATAAAAATAACATGTACCCGTACATCATGCTCGTCGGTTATTTGGCGATGAAGACGGGCAGGCCGGTCAAATGGATCATGGAGCGCAACGAGCACTTGCTTGCAAGCAGCCATGGAAATGAGATGATTTACTACGGAGAGATGGCATTCAAGAATGACGGGACCATCCTTGGGATGAAAGCGAGAATGATCGCGGATGAGGGCTCTGAGCTGAGAAGCGAGCCGAGAGGCGCGACCAACTGGATAAGGCAGTTGACTTCGGTGTATCGCTTTCGGAACATCCAGATGGATATCAACTGCGTCCTGACGAACAAGTGTCCTACGGCGTCCATGCGCTCGTACGGAAAACAGCAGCACAGCTTCCTGATCGAAAGCCTTATCGAAAAGGCTGCCCGGCAATTGACAATGGACCCGGCGAAGATTCGTTTCAAGAATTTCATCTTGCCGAAAGAGATGCCCTATAAAAATCCTACAGGCGGCGTCTATGATGGCGGCGACTACCCTACTTGCCTGAAGCGCACATTGAAAATGGTCGGATACGAAGCATGGAGGGAGCGACAGCGAAAGTTGCGGGAGGAAGGCAAGTTGATAGGTATTGGAATATCGGTGGCCATGGAGGCCTACGGAGGCAATAAATCCCAAATGGCCCTTTGGAGGAAGGGGCTTAAGAGCTCGGGAGATACCGGAAGCGCGATGATAAAGATAGATGCGGAAGGTCATGTCAGCGCCAGCGTAGACAGCATGTCTATGGGGCACAGTCACGAAACTACCACTGCGCAAATTATCGCGGAGATACTGACTCTAAGCCCTGACGACATCGATGTCTTTCCTGGCTTTGATTCGTGGATCACTGCCTATGGAGAAAGAGGATCGGGGTCTTATGGCAGCCGGTTCGGTATTGTACACCATGGCGCGATTCTCGGTGCCGCTCAGAAAATGCGGGAGAAAATCCTGAGGCATGGCGCGTTTATGCTTGGAATCCCCGTCAAGAAGGTAGATTTAGTCCAGGGGAGAGTCCGGGTGAAAGGTACAAAAAAGTCCGTAGGCCTTAAGGAAGTTGGCTTTAATGCGTGGATGAACACGGGTGTTCTTCCCAAGAATCTGGAGGCCGGGCTTGTCGCTCACCATGTGTACAACGCCCCGTTGAAGCCGCTGGAGGCTCCCGAGTTGGGAAGGGGAAACTTCTCGCTGACTTATTCCTACGGCGCTGCTGTGGCGGTTGTTGAGATAGATCGTGAGACCGGAATGACAAGTCTTCTGAAGTTTGTATGCCTAGAGGACCCGGGCAAATGTATCAACCCGATGGTTTGCGAAGGCCAGGTGCATGGTCAGATAGGCCATCAGATGTCTGCTGCGTTGTTCGAGCGTCTCATTTATGACGAAGACGGGCGTCTTCTCACCTCGACGTTCAAGGACTACTTGGCCCCGACGGCTGCTGATTTGCCTAAACTGGAGACAGCCATCATGGAGACGCCAGCTCTATTTACCCCTCTAGGAACCCGGGGGATGGCTGAGGGTGGAGGGGCCCCGCTGGTAGCGGTGGTCAATGCCGTGCGGGATGCCTTGTCTCCCTTAGGTATCGAGCTGGAAAACAGCTATATCGAGCCCGAGGATATCCTTAAACGCATTCGGGGAAGCAGTCATCGTTGAGGCTGGCGGTTGCCTGTCTAACCCCTACCGGGGGGATAAGTTGTGGATGAATCTTCCCTGGGCGGCTTCGGCCAAGGTTGGGGTCTGAACCTGCTATGGAGACCACCATAGAGCGGAAAGGTATCCTGCGCGCGGCCGTATCCCGGCATTCTCCCCTTCACATTCTCCTCGCCTTCGCTGTCTGTTCCTTGGTGCTTCCCGTGCTGCTTATTCTATTTCTTGCCTCTTTCAAGCCTCGTGCCTCTTTGCCCTTCGATAAGGTCCCTCTCACGCTGCTGAACTATGTAGAGGTGTTTTCTGATTCTTTCACTTACGAGGTCGCGTTGAATACGCTCCTCTATGCCGGCTGCTCCCTGTTGATAGGATTTGCGATAGTTGTGCCTATCGTGTGGCTGGTGGAGCGGACCGACATCCCGTTTAAGAATCTGATCTCTATCGCGATGTTCATTCCCCTTGTTATCCCTGGGATGCTGACCTCCTTTGGCTGGGTTTTGCTGCTGTCACCCAGGACGGGGTTTGTCAACCTATTGCTTCGTTCACTCATGGGCATCGAAGAGATTGGTCCGCTAAACATTTATACCTTCTGGGGACTCGTCATATTAACCGGGGTCGGCATTGTGCCGGGAATGTTCGTAATGCTCAGCGGGTTATTTCGCAATATGGATCCCGAGCTGGAAGACGCCGGTGCCACAGCAGGCGGAAGCAGTGGAAATGTCCTATTCGGAATTACCCTTCCGCTGATGGCGCCCGGGCTGGTTTCAGTAGGGATCTACTATACGATCATCTTAATCGAGATGTTTGAGATTCCGCTGGTCATAGGTCTGAATGCAAAGTTTCCTGTGTTAAGCACATATATCTTTACTATGGTGTTCAGCGACTATACGACTCCGTTGTACGGATTGGCCGGCACCATCGGCTCTGTCGCCGTCATTCTCGGTGCGATTCTGGCCAGCTTCTATGAAAAATTTACCCGGAGCACTTACAGATTTGCCACGATAACAGGGCGAAGGTCACGCCGCCGCCTCTTGCATTTGGGGTCCTGGAAATACTTAGGCTTGTTTTTCGTCCTTTTCTATATGCTGGTGAAGATTGTCCTGCCTTTTTTGGCGCTCCTTTGGACCAGTCTCTTCTTGCGATGGACTCTTCCCTCTATCGAGGCGCTGCGTACGATGACGTTAGGTGTCTATAGGCTCATCCTCGAAGACCCCGTGCTGCTCCAGGCGGGTCGCAACTCCCTCACCTTGGTGCTGGCAGCAGGGACGGGGACGATGATGCTGGCCACCCTGGTATCTTGGATTGTCGTGAGAAGCCAGAAAAGGTGGGTGAGGTGGTTGGATGCAGTCGCGTTCCTGCCAAGGGCGATACCGGGCGTTGTGATTGCACTAGCGGTGCTGTTGTTGTTAATCCGAACTCCCGCCTACGGCACCATATGGATACTCGTTATTGGCCATATGATAAATTTTTTGCCCTTTGGTGTGCGGATTATGAATGCGTCGCTCATGCAGATCCATGTGGAGTTAGAGGAGGCCTCGCAGGTCAGCGGCGCAGGTTCGCTACGCACTTTGAGGTGGATTTTGTTTCCCCTTTCGAGGCCGGCCCTCTGGAATGGCTGGCTTTGGGTTGTAGCCCACAGCGTGCGGGACTTTACTTTCCCATTGATGCTGGGGACTTCGGCCAGTCTTGTTATTGCGCAGTTGCTCTGGCAATACTGGCAGCTTGGATTGGTTGAGCGGGTCTCGGCAATGTCGGTGATGCTCATAGGCATATTGGTATTACTTGTCTCCCCGGCCCACTATTATATTCACCAGCACCGAGGGCTCTGAGGCCGGCATACGGGAGAAAGAAGCCAAACAATTGGATGGGGGAATTATCGCAACATTCAGAAGAAGGGGGAGAGATGAAGTTCGAAGATTTGAGAGAGTTCGTTAGGGTTATCGAAGAGAAAGGGGAGCTGAAGAGAATTGAGGGGGCAGACTGCGAGCTGGAAATAGGGGCGATTACTGAATTGGCCGCCTCCCTCAAGGAGTGCCCGGCAGTTCTTTTCGACTCCATCAAAGGATTCCCGAAAGGTTACCGGGTCCTTACTAACTTCATGAACAATAGGGTCAGGGAGCGCTTCATCTTTGGGGTCCCCATGGAGCTTGGCGACCGTGAGGCGATGTACTATTGGAAGGAAAAGATGAAGGAGTTTAATCCTATCGCGCCGGTTGAGGCTGGCGCAGCTCCTGTGAAGGCAAATGTCCTGATAAATGGCGAGGTGGATCTTTTCAGGATCCCCTGGCCCCGCTGGCACGAGCGGGACGGTGGGAAGTACATGTGCGCTACCTCTGTAGTGACGAAAGATCCTGACACGGGATATGTCAACGTAGGATCTTATCGTTTCATGTTAGTGAACAAAAACACCGTTGTCGTGCATATTGGCTCTGGGCACCACGGCGACGTTATTCGAAAAAGGTATTGGTCCAAAGGCGAAGCCTGTCCTGCGGCGGTTTCTCTGGGGCAAGAGCCTGCCGTTCTTGTAGCCGCTAGCGCGAATTTGCCCTGGGGCATATCGGAGTATGGATACGCGGGCTGGGTGCGCCAGTGCCCGGTGCAGGTAACCAAGGGGGAGTACACGGGTCTTCCTGTCCCAGCGACGGCGGAGGTGGTGCTGGAGGGAGATATGTTGCCCCCGGAAGAAGGCATGGAGATTGAAGGTCCCTTCGGCGAGTTTTCCGGCTACTACGGTGGCGGGGCGAGGCCCGCTCCCAAGATGATTATCAAAAGCATGCTCTTGAGAAGTGACCCCATAGTTTTGGGGGTGCCGCCTTTTCTCGGAGCCAGCCGGGGTGTTTTAACATCTCGGGGCATTTCAGTTTGGAATGAGCTGGCCACTTTGGGGATTCCCAATGTTGTGGGGGTCAACTATTCGTGGGGAATGGCTATTATCTCCATAAAACAAGCCTATCCGGGTCACGCCATGAGAGCGGCTCATGCGGTCTTGGGGGGCACTGCTGGATATCATGGGAGGTTTGTCATTGTGGTTGACGATGACATCGATCCCTTCAATCTGGAAGAAGTCTTTTGGGCGTTGGCAACAAGATGTGATCCGGAGACCTCTCTTGATGTGTGTCGCAGAATCTGGAGCTACAAGATCGATCCCAGGTTGCCCCCGGATAAAAAGGACGCGGGGAATCTAACCGGCTCGGTGGCGATTATTGATGCCTGCCGGCCTTATCACTGGATGGATAAATTTCCTCCCACGACAAAAATCAGTGAAGAGCTCTTTAAAAAGACGGAAAAGGAATGGGGGGAAATGCTTAGGCGTGGTTAGGTGTCTTAACAAGCGGCTATGCCTGAGGAAAAGCGGAGAGGGGCAAAGAAGGAAAGAAAAAGAGTAAAGATGGCAAGGTCAATCCTTAGTTTTTAAGGAGGACGACATGAAGCTGAAGGTTCGAGCAATCGGCGTGGTATCTTTGATAATTCTCCTCTACCCGTTGGAGACAGCGGCGGCAGAGATCGCTCTTTATAGAGAGCTAGTGAAGAAAGCTCAATCCGAAGGGCAGGTGGAATTTTGGGCGCCTAGCGATGAAAAGTCCGTCGCTGAGATCCTCGGTTTTTTTTCCAAAAGATTTGGCATAAAGACCAAATACATGCGCTGGGTGGATACAGGAGTGCAGCAGCGGACTTTGATCGAGTTGCAGTCTGGTCGAGCGATCGGTGCAGACGTGTTGGCCCCAAATCGTGAAGCGCAGCAGCAGTTTTTGGATGCCGGGGTATTTCAGCAGCCGCCGTTTGACTATTTGAAGGTTTGGCCGGACATCGATAAGAGACAATACGACCCCAGTGGTTGGGCGATCAACTTGACCGGGAATTCCCGCGCCATCGCCTATAACCCGAAGCTGGTCCCGCCTGATCTGGTGCCGAAGACGTGGGATGATTGTACGCGTCCGGAATTCAAAGGGAAAGTAGTTCTTGATCCGCGCCATAAGCTGCTGGCTCTTCACTGGCATAAGAGGGAGTGGTTTTTAGGCTGGGTGAAGAAGATGGTAGCCAACGATGTGAAATTGATCCGGGGGCAAACGGAAACGATGCAGCTTTTAGCGGCTGGAGCTTATTCGCTGTACTGTAGCGTGCAGCCTTATAGCGCCCAAGATCTTATCGACAAGGGCACGGAAAATCTTAAGGTTGTTGTCCCGGGAGAGTTGCTGATGGAAGCCGCGTGGGCTGCATTTATACGCAAGGGCTCGCCTCGGTCGCATGCCGCTCAGCTATTAGTCGGGTGGTTTGCCAGCGAGGAAGGCCAGCGTCTTTTGGATAAAGTGGAGTATAAAGGTTTTCCCTGGGTCAAGGGGACCTTTAATGCCAAGTTGGCAGCGGGCAATAAGGTTCTTTTTTGCGATCCTGAATGCGCGGCAAAGGCCGGTGAGATGTCAGCCGAATATATTCGCGCATTGGGCCTTCCAGTGACCAAATAATAGTTGGAGATGGAGGAAAGGCAGTCCAACCAGGTTTTGCCGTCCGGCTTGTAATCTTCCCGCCCAACCGCTCCTTCCCCAGCGCGCAGCGAGGCCGCAGAGAAACCTTGAACCACGCTCTCTAACGGAGGGAGGGCTGTTCTCCTCTTGACAAGGGAAAGCGGAAGCAATAGAAGAATTCTGCCTCCCTCAGTTTGGACAGTGTTTGATTAGATTGAACGATGAATTCCATCGACAAACTCTTCACCATCCTAGATCAGTTCAACTTGGAAAACCCTCAATGGGGCGTGCGTAGTCTGGCAAAGACGACTGGTATGAAAGCCAGCCTTGTTCACTGGTATCTTAGGAATCTAGAAAGAAATAGGATTGTGCGTAAGGACTCCGAGACGCAAAAGTATGAGCTGGGGATGGGTCTTTTTGAGCTTTGCGGCAGGTTGTACAAGCCGGTCACGCTCGTGAGAATTGCCAACCCAATCCTGTATCGGCTAACGGAGATAACGAAGGGGACTTCTGTATTGCGAATCCTGGATGGCGATGAGCTTTTGCATATCGCGACGGCGGAGAGCCGGGTATTCTTGAGGGTCCACTACCGTGTGGGGACGCGGGTGCCGATTAATTTTGGCTCCGTAGGTAAAGTTATTATGGCGCATTTGCCTGAGGAGAGGTTCAGAGATCTCGTCGCAAGAAATAAAATTAAGAAGCTCACAGAAAAGACAGTCCTGGATCCTGCGGTGCTGAGGAGACAGTTCGTCCAGATAAGACTACGGGGATGGGCTTGTACTAGCGGTGAGGGTATCGAGGGGGCAAAGGGAGTCGCTGCTCCGATCTGCGACAGCACTGGCGAGGTGCTCGGAGGAGTTGGGATTACCTTTCCTGCCGTTGTCTTCCCGAACTCCGATCTGAAAAAGCTGGCAAGGATGGTTGTCGGCGCAGCCAGAGAGATTTCAGGGCAGCTAGGTTGGAGGGGTGCCAAATCGAGCAGTAAACGGAAAAAAATGGAGCGCGGTTCCCAGGCGGAGTTAAGCGCTTTCAAGAACGGTTCGGACAGTTAGACCTGGAGCGACTAAGCCTTATGAAAAGCAAAGAGGAACTGCTGGTTGGGTGGTTGGCAACTGAAGGACAGCCATTGTTGGACAAGGAAGATTATCGGGGTTTCCCCTGGGTGAAGGGAACCTTTAATGCCAAGTTGGCCGAAGGCAATAAGGTTCTTTTTTGCGATCCAGAATGTGCGGCAAAGGCCGGTGCGATGCAGCGGGAGTATACTAAAGCATTAGGTCTGCCGGTGACTAAATAAATAGTTTAACGGAAGAGCTGTTAGATTTTCCGATGCGCGGTTGAGGAGATCACCTTCAAGGAGAAAGGGAGGAAGGCATGGAAAAAAGCGGGTCAGATCTTCTTGTTGAAGGGTTGCTGGTCGAAGGGGTAAGCCACCTGTTTGGCGTCTCCGGTAGCCCCATAATGCCAATCCTGGATGTTGTATACCGTACGCCGCAAATCCGCTACGTTCAGTCGCAAAACGAGCAATTCGCCATGTTTACGACCAATGGCTATTCCCGCGCGGCGAGGCGAACGGGGGTCTGCATGGTAACGCGGGGCCCTGGGGCTACGAACTGCATGACAGGAATCGCGCAGGCCTTTTACACCGCCACCCCGAGCCTTCTCATCGCCGCCGAGGAAGGAGATAAATACTATGGATTGGAGACATCGCTCCATCATAATATAGAAGGCTCCATTCTCTTCAGGCCTGTAACGAAACTGGCCCGACGCATTGAAAGAGCCGACCGCATCCCTGAAAGCCTTCAGACCGCTTTTCGTCTTACCTCCACGGGAAGAAGAGGTCCCGTGTTCTTGGCTATCCCCCGCAATGTGATGCTGGAGAAAACGGAGGCAGACTTTATCCCGCCAGAGCACTCGAGGATACAGAGACCTCCGAGAGGCAACCCCGAGGACATCGAAAGGGCGGCAGAGTTGCTGTTAGCGGCAAAATACCCCGTAGCGCTTGCAGGGGGAGGACTGGTATGGGCGGGGGCACAGGAGGTCCTTCTCCAAATTGCTGAGTTCCTGGCAATGCCTGTGGCTGCCAGCCGGGGCAATAAGGGGATTGTCCCGGAGGACCATCCCCTGGCCCTGGGGATTGTGGGCATTAATGCCATCCCTTATTCCGTTGAGACTTTCCAGAAGGCCGATCTCCTTCTGGCAGTAGGCACCGCCTTCGACGAGTTCACGACCGCCCGCTTCAGCTATGAGGTGATACCCCGCAGGGCAAAGATTATCCAGATTGACCTGGACCCGGCTGAAATAGGGAAAATCTACCCCGTAGAGGTGGGGATACAAGGCGATGCTCGCAGTACGCTCCAAGAGCTTCTACAGGAGCTAAAACGAAGAAGGCCTGGGCAAAAGGCCTGGATGGAAGAGCCCCGCGTGAGAGAACTCCTGCAAAGAAAGAGTGAGTGGGAAGCGAAGGTGCGCCCCATGAGGAACTCCAGCAAGGTTCCCATCCAGAGATTTCGCTTGATGCACGACCTGCGCCAGGCCCTGCCCCGGGATGTTCTGGTGACAGGGGAATCGGGGAGCACGCACCAGTGGTTTGAATATGCCTTCCCTGCTACGGTGCACACTACCCAAATTGGCGGCTGGCACCCCATGGGTTCAGAGTACTGCGAAGCCCTGGGAGCCCAGCTAGCCCTACCCGAAAAGAGGATAGTCTGCATCACCGGCGATGGCTCCATCATGATGAGCTTACAGGAGTTGGCTACGGCAGTGACTTACAATATTCCTGTGATTTGCGTGGTAAGCCACAACAACATTTTCGGTAACATGTACTATAGCCAGATGCGGCGCTTCGGTGGGCGTTTTATTGGGACCGAGATATCCGTACCAAACCTGGCCAATGTCGCAAGAGAGTTCGGTGCCTTTGGAGTGCGGGTGGAAGAGCCGACCCAGATTATTCCGGCAGTGCGCGACGCCCTGGACTCAGGCAAGCCCGCCCTGCTGGATGTTATACTCGATACTTCCCCTGAAAATCTGGCTATTCCGAGCAGCTTAACCCAGGCAGGCCACCGGGGGAAGGAAGAAAAAGCTCTCAGCTCCAGAGGTGAGCAATGAAGAAGATAATTGTGATCGTTGGTATTCTGGTTGGCGCTATTTCAGCCTGGCTGGCAACTTCGAGACCTTCCTATGCTAGTACCCATGAGATCAAGCAACAGAAGCTGATCGAAGCGGCTAAAAAAGAGGGTGTAGTGAACATCAATGCTAGTTACCAGCCCGCGGAAGCAAAGGCCGTATTTGGGGCCTTCGAAAGGGCCTATCCTTTTATAAAGATGAGGCATACCCGCCTGTCTGGGCGCGAGGGATTCGAAAGGATAAGGGCTGAATTTGCCTCGGGACGAAGAGCGACGGATCTTATCAATACGTCATTTTATGAGGTGGAGGCTGCAGGCATGCTTCAGCCCTGGAAGGACTGGTTCGAGATCTTTCCAGACACGAGAAAAAGAGGTGTGCACCCATCTTTATCTGGATCTATGGAACCTCCCTCAGTACAAGGTCTTATGTACCGCACTGACCTGGTCCCTCAGGATCTCCAACCTTTAACGTATGCTAAACTATCGGATCCCCGCCTTTCAGGTGGCAGGATAGCTTTCAATTTCCGCCAGTATGACCACTATGCCCATCTGTATCCGAGGTGGAGCGATGAGGAGATCATCCGTTACGCCAAGGAAGTTCTCGTGCCCCAGAAACCGAAGCTCTGCAGTGGTGGCGCGGCTTGTTGGGAGATGTTGGTGCGGGGAGAAGTCTGGGCTATACCGTCACTACAAAGCCACCAGTATTTCGGTCGATATTTTCCTAAGGGGATAGTCAATATAGCCATAGGTTCCGACGATGCGCCGGTGGACGAAGGAAGACCCATCCTTTTTCTTAAGGATGCGCCCAATCCCAACGCTGCTAAGGTATATCTCCATTGGGCGACAACGGACGGAGCACAGGAGATCTTTGCCAAATTACGAGGCCGGGCAGATCCTTATGACGCCAATAATGTTGTCGGCGCGTGGATGAAGAGACACGGCGCAAAACTATTTGACCATCCAGACAGTGAACGAGAAGCAAGGAGTAGAGAGTTAGGAGCAATCGTTCTCCGGATGCTTGGCCTGCCGGTACCTAAAAAATAGGCGAGGCAACGCCCCTCCCCGCCCTGCGGTTTTTTTGAAAGACCGTCGACATTTTAACGGAGGGCCAGGGGAGGTAACGTCACGCCCGAGGAGCTGGATGAGATCTGGGAGAGGTTGTGAAGGCCTTACAAGGGAAGCGTGTGATATGGGAGCCACCGAAAAGTTGGCGCGGTTCATTGTCGAGTTTCCTGGCGAGCAGATACCAGAATCTATTTTTCACCAGGGCAAGAGGTGTTTCATGAATTTTCTTGCCGTGGCTCTTTACGCGAGCCGGGACCCCTCGGTCGACATTCTGCTGGATTTAATGCGCGAGGAAGGCGGCAAGCGACTGGCCTCGGTGGTGGGCAGAAGTTTCCGCACTACCCTCCAGAACGCCTCTCTGGCCAACGGCTACCTCGGTCATCATCAGGACTACGATGACACCCATTTCTCAACCATCATACATCCCTCCTCTCCGATTTTCCCCGGGGCTTTGGCGGTGGCTGAGCACCTCGGCGTGAGCGGCCGAGACTTTTTGGTCGCCTCGGTTCTGGGGATCGAGGCGGCCTGCCGCATTGGCTGCGTCATCGCACCGGCCTTCCGTGAGGCGGCTTCTTTCTGGCACATTACGGGGACCTGCGGAGTGTTCGGCTCGGCGGCCGCAGCAGGACGGCTCTTGCGGTTGAATAGGGATAGGATGGTGCACGGCCTGGGCATCGCCGGCACACAGGCCTGTGGACTTCGAGAGGTTTTCGGATCTATGTGCAAGCCCTTCCATGCCGGACACGCTGCACAGAGAGGCGTCCTGGCAGCCCTCCTTGCCCAACGCGGCTTTACCTCTACGGATGCGATCCTGGAGGGGAAGCGGGGGTTTGTTGCGGTTATGGCCGCGGGCTATGATCTGGACAAGGCTATGGCTGACTTGGGTGAGCGCTGGGAGCTGCCGCAGGTCGGGCTGAAACCTTATGCCTGTGGGCTGGCGAACCATGCGCTCGTCGACGCCATGTTCGCCCTCAGGTCGAAAGAGGGAGTCACGCCTGAGAACGTGGAGAGCATCAGCGGGTCGGTGCGTGCCCTGGCGCCGGCTCTCGCCACTCGTCGCCATCCGACAACGGGCCTCGAGGGGAAATTCTCCTATCACCACTCTATGGCGTCAGTCCTGGTGGACGGCGCGGCTTTTCCGGATCAGTACACTGATGAAAAAGTCATGGACCCGCGCATTGTATCGCTGCGCGACCGCATCAGCGTCACTGCTGACCCGTCCCTTCAGGGCCATGCGGCGGCGGTGACAATGGTACTGAAGGATGGCCGCTCATACAAAGAGACGATAGACCACCCCACAGGCTCTCCTGAGCGCCCCATGGGCGATGCTCAGGTCGAGGCCAAGTTTCGCAACCTGGCCCGGGAGGCTCTGTCCAAGAATCGCGTGGAGAGACTGGTCGGACAGTTGTGGGCATTGGATAAGATTGCGGACATGCGAAGCGTGACGACGCTGGTGAGGAGCGGCCGCGCGGAAACAAGCCAGCCATGACTGCGACAGTGCGGGGCGAGGCGTGCGACATCCGCTGCGGCCCAGGCATGGCGAGGAGTAGAGAATGAAGTTCTATGACCTAAGAGAGTTTATTGCGACTTTGCAAAAACTGGGTCAGATCAAGGTGGTCGAAGGGGCAAGCTGCGATTTGGAGATTGGCGCCATAACAGAACTGGCCACGGATCTGGAGGGTCACCCTGCGGTGCTGTTTGATTCGATTAAGGGATTTCCCGAGGGCAATAGGGTTTTGACTAACATTATCTCGGATACAGTCAGGGAACGGCTCATCTTCGGCGTTGCCCAGGAGCTAAGCGATCGCGAGGCAGTCATCTTTTTTAAGAACAGGTTGAAACAGTATGAGCCGGTGGATCCAAAAGAGGTCGGTCTGGCTCCGGTGAAGGAAAACGTCTTGCGCGGTGATGAAGTTGATTTAGGCAGGATTCCTTGGCCCAAGTGGCATGAGCGAGATGGCGGCCGATACATGTGCGCGACGTCCGTCGTCACCAGAGAACCAGACTCAGGATACATTAACATTGGTTCTTACCGCTTCATGTTCATCAACAAGAATACCATCGTGGCCCACATCGGCTCGGGACATAACGGGGACGTCATCCGCAAGAAATATTGGGAGAAGGGAAAGTCCTGTCCGGTGGCGATCTCTTTAGGCCAGGATCCGGCCCTGCTCCTGGCAGCGGGTACGAATTTGCCTTGGGGCAGTTCGGAATACGGGTTCGCAGGGTGGCTACGCGGGGAGCCGGTGGAGGTGGCCAGGGGCGAATATACGGATCTGCCCATTCCTGCGACCGCCGAAGTCGTGTTGGAGGGTGACATGTTGCCGCCTGACCAAGGGGAAGAGATTGAAGGACCTTTTGGGGAGGCTTCTGGTTATTACGGCGGCGGCGCGCGGCCCGCGCCCGTGACGAAGATCAGGAGCATGCTTTTCAGAAACAAGCCGATTATCTTGGGCAATCCCCCTTTCCTGGGAGGCGACAGGACGATCCTATATTCCAGGGCGCTCTTGGTTTGGAATGAGCTTGAGACCTTGGGACTGGAAAATATCATGGGGGTCAACTATTCGGGGTGCCGCACCATCATTTCCATTAAGCAAGCCTATCCTGGCCACGCAATGCGGGTTGCGCACGCGGCCCTGGGCGGAACAGCGGGCTATCACGCCAGATTCATCATTGTCGTTGATGAAGACATCGATCCGTATAACCTGGACGAGGTGTTTTGGGCGGTGGCGACAAGGTGCGACCCGGAGACCTCGCTGGACATTAGCCGTCGGACCTGGAGCTACAAGATTGACCCCAGGTTGCCGGAGGAAAAGAAGAGCGTAGGGAACTATACGAGTTCGGTGGCGATCATTGATGCGTGTCGTCCCTATCACTGGATGGATAAATTTCCCCCTACAACAAAAATCAGCGAAGAGCTCCTTAAGAAGACGGAAGAGAAATGGGGAGAGGTTCTTAGACGCGGATAGAGTGAGCGCTTTTCATTAGGAGGTATTCTGTGGTCATGATTGAGAGATATGGCGTGCCGTCGACGAAAATTATTGGGTTGATGAAGAGCTGGCAGGTTCCGTTTCGAAACATACAGAAAGGGGATCGGCTGCTGGTGCTGACTGACGACGCCATGGATCCTATGGTTTGGCAATCCGCCATGGCTGCCATCAACGAGAGGGATGGTGAGCCAGTGCTGTGCCTGTTTCCCAGGCTCGCTTACCACTGCTCAGATCCTCCGCCCCTTGCCATTGAGGCTGCCAAGCGAGCTGACGTGGTCGTCGCATTGACGACAACGGCATTGAACAGCGGCACGCCTGGATTTCGGTCTATCAGATCAGAAGGCGGTGGAAAGGGGCAAACGCCTGTTTGGTTAATGGAGGAGTTGACCGTGGATATCCTCACGGACGGCGGGGGTAGAGCTACGCTCGAAGATCTTAAGGAGATCTGCGAGCTGCAAAGGCGGATCGGCGAGATCTATGACCGGGGAAAGAGAGTCCGGGTTCTCTCAGAGTCCGGGAGCGATCTCTTCGCCGATATTACGGGTATGCCTCCCGGCCACCAGGCCACGCGCTGGGGGAAGCTTCCGTTCGAGCGCGATCCGAAAACCGGCAAACTGGGTGGCGGTACTTGGCCGTTCGGAGAGGTACACGTAGAGCCGCTCCCTGGCAGCGCCAATGGGACGCTTGTCTGGGATACCACAGCCCATTTCCCTTCCGGTCTTTGGCGGGAGCCAGTCGCACTAACCATTAAGGACGGCCGCGTCGTGGCTATCCAGGGCGGCGCGGAGGCCGAGCAGGTGCGCTGGTACCTGGAAACCTACGGTGACGAGAATTCATGGCGGGTGGGCGGAGAAATTGCGGTCGGCACTAACAGAAAATGCTGGCCAGCCATGGGGATGATGCGCAACGACAAGAAACGTTACGGAGCAATGCACTTTGGCATCGGCCATGGAGCCGACCGCGGTGAAGTCAATAGCACACTGCGATTGGAAGGAATCATTGCCCGAGTGACAGTGGTTGTTGATGACAATATAACCGTCTGCGAGAAGGGTGAGATCAAGGTCTGACCGTTCTCATCTGGGGGAGGATCCTGGTTTGGCAAGCAAGTCAGTGAAGGCAGGTTCCAGTTGCGTTTCGAGTTAGACGGGAGGTGGAACATGATAAAAAAAATCCCCCTCATTGCGATGCTTCTTTTTCTGGCGCTCGACGCTAGCGTTAGCGCTGACCCGTTGAAGAAAGTATGGATCTCGTCAAAAGGGGCCGGCGAAACAACGCTTCCCTATGTTATTGCTCAGCGATTGGGTTTTTATAGTGAGGGGCAGGTTTTTAAGCATTGAAGCGGAGGGAAAGATGAAGCTAAAAGTTCGACCGATTGTGATCACGTTTCTGGTAATTCTCTTTTTCCCGTGGGCAATGGCGGGCGCGCAGACTGCGCCTTATAGCGAGCTGGTGAAAAAGGCTAAGGCCGAGAGAGAGGTAGAGTTTTGGGATTCGACGGATAAAGAGGCTGCGGAGGAGATTCTAAGGGGATTTACCAGGAGATACGGCATCAAGACTAAGTATAGATTTTGGCGCGGCACGGGAGTTCAGCAGCGTACTTTGATCGAGATGCAGTCCGGCCGGGAGGTGAGCGCCGATCTGCTCTCTCCGGGCCGTGAAGCGCAGCAGCAGTTCTTGGAGGCCGGGGTGTTTCAGAAGCCGCCCTTCGACTATCAAAGTGTCTGGCCGGACATGGACAAGAGGGTCTATGATGCAAACGGCTGGTCACTGAGCGTGACCGGGAATTCGCGTGCTATTGCGTACAATCCCAGGCTGGTTCCTCCCGAGCTGGTGCCGAAGAGCTGGGACGACTGTACTCGCCCCGACTTTAAGGGGAGAGTGGTTCTTGATCCCCGTCATAAGCTCTACGCCCTCCACTGGCATAAGCGTGAGTGGTTCTTGGGCTGGGTAAAGAGGATGTTGGCCAATGATGTGAAACTGATCCGGGAGCAAACAGAAACGCTGCAGCTTCTTGCGGCGGGAGCCTATGCGCTGTCTTGTAGCGCGCAGCCCAGCACCTTGCAAAGAAGGATAAAAGAGGCTCCACAGATTGCGGAAGGGGTGAAGATCGCCGTGCCGGGAGAATTGTTGATGGAATCAGGCGGCGCCGTGTATATTCGCAAGGGCACTCCCCGTCCCCATGCGGCTCAACTGTTGGCCGGCTGGTTTGCCAGCGAGGAAGGACAGCGTCTTGTTGATAAAGAATTTTATGAGAGCTTCCCCTGGGTTAAGGGGACCTTTAATGCCAGATTGGCCGAAGGGAACAAGCTTCTTTTCTGCGGTTTGGAATGTGTGGCAAAGGCAGGGGAGATGTCGGCAGAGTATCTTCGGGCCTTAGGTCTCCCGGTGACGAAGTAGGAGTTATGACAAAGGCAGGAGTCAAGGCGAGAAGGAGGCAAAGATGAGGACAGCGGGGCGACTTGCGGGAATCGTGTCCCTATTGGTTGTTGCTTGCCCGTTAAAAGTTGCAGCGGCAGAGACCCCTCTTTATAAGGAGCTCGTAAAGAAGGCCCAGGCCGAGGGGGAGGTGGAGTATTGGACCTCTATGGATGAGGGCTCTGCGAATAAGATCCTTAAGGAGTTTTCCAGGAAATTCGGCATCAAGAGCAAAGCGAAGCTTTGGCGTGGCCCGGCAATCCATCAGCGGACTTTGATCGAAATTCAGTCCGGTCGAAAGGTGAGCGCGGACGTGATGGATCCGGGGCGGGAGTCCCGGCAGCAGTTCTTGGAGGCTGGCGTTTTTGAGAAGCCGCCCTTTGACTATTATAAGGTCTGGCCGGACATCCCTAAAGTGTTGAACGATCCAAGTGGCTGGGCGTTAAATGTGAACGGGAGTTCACGTGCCATTGCCTACAATTCGAGGACGGTCCCGCCAGAGCTTGTGCCGAAGAGCTGGGACGACTGTACTCGCCCTGAGTTTAAGGGGAAGGTGACTCTTGATGCGCGCCATAAGCTCTATCCCCTTCACTGGCATAGGAGGGAGTGGTTCTTGGACTGGGTAAAGAGGATGGTAGCCAATGGTGTGAAAGTGTTCCGCGGGCAAACTGAGATGTTACAGTTCGTGGTGGGCGGAGCTTATGTGATGCTTTGCGGTGCTCAGCCTTACACGGTGCAGGATCTCATAGATCAGGGCGCAAAGGAGCTGAAGATTGCTGTCCCCGGAGAGTTGCTGGTCGAAATCGCTGATGCTGATTTTGTTCGTAAGGGCTCTCCCCATCCCCATGCAGGCCAACTGCTGGTTGGGTGGTTGGCAACCGAAGGACAGCCTTATTTAGACAAGGAGGAGCTGCGCGGGTTCCCCTGGGTGAAGGGGACATTCAATGCCAAATTGGCAGAGGGGCATAAGGTCCTGCTTTGTGATCCGGAATGCACACTCAAGGCTGACGAAATGTCGAGGGAGTATGTTCGCGCACTGGGCCTGCCGGTGACAAAGTAACGGGAGGGCGGTGGATCATGAAAGCTCAACTAGGTGCAGTCGCGGAGAATCTTCGTTGGTACTGCGCTCCAGTTTTGCCGAGCCTCAGGCAGAACCTCTTTGTTTTTTTATTGATCGCTTTCGCTGTTTGGCTTGTAATCGTCCCGTTATTGCAGCTTGTTGCTGCCAGTTTTCAGGCGGGAACCATTGTCAAACCTGAAGGATGGACACTTAATCACTACGTTGAAGCCTACAGTGCTAAGGTCACTTATGAAGCTGTGGTCAATACCTTGGCCTATGCCATCACGGGCACCTTTCTCTCCTTAACAATTGCCGTCCTGTTTGCTTGGTTCACCGAAAGGACCGATCTGCCAGGGCGCAATGTCATCTGGACATTAATCCTGCTGCCGATGGCGATGCCCGGGATGCTCTTCGCCATGGGTTGGACCTTTCTGCTGGAGCCACGCATAGGGCTGGTGAATGTTTACCTGAGAGCGTTCTTGTCTCTTTTTGGATTGAACCTGACTGAGGGACCTTTTAATATCCACACCCTATGGGGACTCATCTTTCTCGACGGGATACGGGGCGTTACCACGATATTTCTTATTATTGCGGGCGCCTTCCGCAGGATGGACCCGGCCTTAGAAGAGTCTGCATTGGCCTCGGGCGCGTCAGGCCACCTCGTCATGCGGCGGATTACTCTCCCTCTGCTGACACCCGCCATTCTCGCTGCGGGCATGTACTCTCTGATGGTCTCGATGGATTCCTTCGAGCTGCCTCTGATTGTGGGGCTTCCGGGAAGAATTTTTGTCTTTACGACGCTTATCTACTTCTCGGCCCAAGGGTTGTACCCGCCGAACTATGGGCTCGCCAGCGCTTTTGGAACGACCTTTCTCATCTTTGGCCTCCTTTTAGTTGGTCTGAATCGTCTTGCGATTAGGAACCCAGAGCGATACGCAATTGTGACGGGGAAGGGATACCGCCCTCGCCTTGTTCGGCTGGGGAAATGGCGGTTTCTGGCGCTTGGCACGGTATCCCTATACGTGTTCCTTACTGTTGTTGCGCCTTTTGCTGTTCTCCTTTGGGTCTCCCTTTTGCCCATTTATCAGATTCCTTCGTACAGGGCATGGCAGATGGCGTCGCTCAAGAATTATATGGCTGTTCTAAGTGAGGATCTGGTCCTTGGCGCCGTCATCAATACATTAGTGGTTGGCGTGGCCACGGCCACCGTGGTATTGCTGTTGGCCTTTGCCATATCTTGGGCAGTGGTCCGCCTTCAGATTCGAGGACGGGCAATCCTCGATGGGATCGCTTTCTTGCCCCAGGTGGTTCCATCTATCATCCTTGCTCTAGCTATGATCATCCTCTACGCCCGACCCCCTTTGAACGTCCTTCCCATATACGGCACGCTTTGGATTGTTGTTTTGGGACTGACGACTAATTATCTGGCCTTCGGCACTCGAGCCATGAACGGGGCGGTCATTCAGGTTTCCAAGGAGCTGGAGGAGGCGGCGCGCGCGAGCGGGGCCGGCAGAACCAGGATGCTTTTTCGCATTACGCTTCCACTAATCCTTCCCGCCTTCGTCAGCGCGTGGATTTGGGTTTTGGCTCATGCCATGCGCGCCTTTTCGATACCGCTCATTCTGGCCTCGAGCGATACGGAATTGATCTCGGTGCGACTGTGGATCATGTGGGAAAGGGGAGCCGCAACTTCTGTTGCGGCCCTGGGTATCATCCTCATTGTCGCCCTGGGGTTCTTGACGGGCGTGAGCCGGTGGGCCGTAGTGCGGATCACTCCTCAAGATTAGGGGACGGGACTTGTGTTAAGAAGGTCGTCAGCAAATGGCCCAGCGACGATTGCGGAGCAAGTTATGTCTGCGCGGACTTATCCTTGAAGGGAGGAAGCTGTGGAGGACCGGAAAACCGTTGAGATAGGAGATAAGGTAAGACGAAGAGAGACGCAAAGGTTTATTACCGGGACGGGTACGTTTGTTGATGATGTTCGCCTTCCAGGCAGCTTATATGTTGCCTTTGTCCGCAGTCCCTACGCGCATGCGCGCATTCAGGGGATTGAAGTTCAGCCTGCTCTCTCCTTGCCAGGCGTCCGTGCCGCGTTGACCGGAAAGGATTTGGCGCCTCATTTGACAAGCGTCAGGGGCGGGCCGAAGCCGGGCATCAAGATTTACCCTCTGGCAATCGATAAAGTTCGCCATGTGGGAGAGCCGTTGGCGGCTGTCGTGGCGGAGACTCGCTACCAGGCGGAAGATGCCGCGGAGGCTGTAATCGTCGATTTCGATCCCCTGCCTCCAGTTATAGATCCGGAAAAGGCCATGGAGGCGTCATCACCCAGACTCTTCGAGGAGCTGGATGGTAACATCGTATACGAGCTCCACTTCTCGACCCCCGACATAGATAAGGTCTTCAAACAGGCAGATCATGTTGTTAGCGCCAGGTTGAGCAGCCATCGTTTTACCGCCTGCCCCATCGAGCCGCGCGCCTACTGTGCGCAGTTTGACCCGGTGAGCGGGTTTCTCACCTTTTGGGGCACTACCGCAGGCGCCCATGGCTTAAGGACCCGGCTTGCGCAGATGTTGGGAGTGGCTGAGAGCAAAGTGAGGGTGATCGCGCCCGACATAGGCGGGTCGTTCGGAGTTAAGAACAGCGGCTATCAGGAAGAGGTGGTAACTGCCTTTATTGCCCTCAAGCTTGGCACGCCTGTGAAATGGGCTGAAACGAGAATTGAACATCTCCGTACGGCACGTCAAGGTCGCGATCAAATTCACGACATTCAAGCCGCGGTCAAGAATGATGGAACTATTGTCGCAATCAAAGACAAGATCCTCGCCGATTTGGGATGCAGCTACGGCGTCGACAACTCCATCACCTCATCGGCGCTTTATGTGCCGGGGGTCTACCAGATTCAACATTATCAGGTAGATGCGTATGGTATTGCCACCAATAAGGCAGTCCACGGTTCGTTAAGGGGCATTGGCAAAGCGGATGCCTCATTCATTATTGAACGAATGGTAGACATCATTGCGCGCGACCTGTCCATGAACCCCATTGAAATCAGGAGGAAAAACTTTATCCCGCCGGAGGCATTTCCTTACCGGAATGTTACCGGAGCCCTTTATGACAGCGGGCGGTACGATCTTTGTCTGACGCGGGCGCTTGAGTTGGCCAATTACGAGAAAGAAAAGGAGGAGAAAAAGCGACTGAAAGAAAAGGGAGTCTATAGGGGGATAGGGGCGGTGCTGGTCATGGAACCGACCAGCTCCAGCAGGCTCTACACGACCGGAGGCTACGCGACCTGCCGCGTCAGGATCGAACCTTCGGGCACGGTTAGTATTTTTTCCAGCATGGGGGACCAAGGGCAGGGGCACGGGACCTGCCTCAGCCAGATCGTGGCGAGTCGCATCGGCTTTCCCCTGGACAAAATCTACGAGATCAGAGGAGATACGCTAGTAACGCCTTTTGGTTTTGGGACGGGGAGCAGCCGTTCTTCGATCGTCCTGATGAATGCTGCCTTGGTGGCCGCGAATAAGTTGAGGCAGCGGTTGCTAAAGATCGCGTCGCGCAACCTTCGGATACCTTATGATCGGCTTACGATCGAAAACGGGAAAATTTTAGACCGGGATAATCCCAATAAGAGCGTGGAACTCCGCGATATTGTCAGGATGGCCTACGGCGCCATTTACCTCGTTCCTGAGGACGAGGAGCCGGGATTGGAGGTTACCGGCTATTTTATCAACCCGAACATCGACTATGTGGCCGATGAGATGGGCCGAATGAATACTTTCTCTGCTTATCCCTATGCCGCCATTGTAGCCGTAGTGGAGGTAGATATCGAAACGGGGTTCATCAAGATCGTAAAGTACTGCACCGTGCACGACTGCGGCACCGTAATCAATCCCCAGATTGTCGAGACGCAACACTATGGGTCCGTGGTCCAGGGTATCGGTGGCGCGATGTATGAACAGATTCTCTACGACGAGGAGGGACAACTTCTAACCTCAAGCCTGATGGACTACAAGCTGCCCACGGCGGAAGAGGTCCCGGATATCCAGTTAGGCCATCTTGTTACTCCGAGCCCGTTCACGCCCCTTGGGGCCAAGGGGGCTGGGGAGACAGGGATGCTCGGTCCTCCGCCGGCTCTAGCGAGCGCCATTGAGGATGCCCTCTCGGATTTTGGGGTGGAAGTTCGGAGCACACCGTACACGCCGGAGAAAATACTTGCCTTGATACGAGAGGCCAAGAAACGAGGGGAAGTCGGCCAAGCGAGCGGCGACCGTAGGAAAGCTCCACAAACAAGGAGGGTGCAAGGTGCTTGAGGTCATCGGGCTCAGCAAGACTTATAAGACCGCCAGGGATCAAGTCCTTGCGGTGGACTCGCTCAGTCTTCAAGTCAAGGAAAGGGATTTTGTTACTCTCCTGGGGCCGAGCGGATGTGGCAAGACAACGACCCTGCGGTGCGTCGGGGGCTTGGAGGTGCCGGCTAAGGGTGAGATCTCCATAGGAGGGCAGACCGTATTTTCCGAGCGAAGGCGAATAAACATCCCCGTAGAGAAGCGTGACATTGGAATCGTTTTTCAGTCCTATGCCATCTGGCCTCACATGAACGTCTTCGAGAACGTGGCCTTCCCTCTGAGATCGCGCGGCGGGCTCTCGGCGCGGGAGATACAGGAGAGAGTTCGAGAGGCCCTGCGCCGGGTCCGGATGGAAGAGCTGATCTTTCGGCCTGCGCCGCAGTTGAGCGGCGGTCAACAACAGCGGGTGGCGCTTGCGCGGGCGTTGGTCAAGGGCCCCAAGCTTCTCCTTTTGGACGAGCCTTTGAGCAATCTTGACGCATTGCTGCGCGAAGAGATGCGAATCGAGATCAAGGAACTGTGCAAGGGTCTGAAGATCACTGTTTTGTACGTGACTCATGATCAGGTTGAGGCCTTGGCCATGTCTGACCGCATCTTGGTCATGCGGGAAGGGAGGGTACTGCAAGAAGGAACGCCCTCGGAAATCTATCATCAACCGCAGAATCAGTTTGTGGCAAGCTTCATCGGCGCTGCCAACCTTCTTGAGGGAAAGGTCCAGACCCTTGCGGGCCAGTTCGCGGATGTTGATACCAAGCACGGCATCCTATCGTGCGTGCTATCCAGGGGACTTTCATCAGGGGATAAGGTTCTTGTTACGGTGAGACCAGAGGAGATCGCTGTTTCAAGGCACGCGCCGCAGGAGAGAAAAAATGTCCTTGTTGGGAAGATTGCCGCCGTCTCTTTTTTGGGTGAATCTCTTGACTGCAGGATCCTTGTGGATTCGCAAAAAATCCGTTGCAAGCTTCGCGCGGGGGATGGATTTCACGAAGGAGATGAGGTCTATGTTCAGCTTCCGGCTGAAAAGACGTTGGCCATCTCCTATTAGCTGAAGCCAAGGGAGGTTTCCAGTGTATCCGGTTGCATTCGATTATTTGGAGCCGAGAACTTTGCAGGAAGCGGTAGAGCTTCTTGAAAAATGGGGTGAGAACGCGAGTATCCTAGCTGGGGGACAGAGCTTGATTCCTCTGATGAAGCTGCGGATTGCGCGACCCCGGTATTTGATTGACCTCAACCGTATCCCGGGACTGAGCTATATCAGGGAGCAAGACGGTTGTGTCCATATCGGGGCTCTCACCAGGCACGTAGAGATCGAAGAATCAAGCGTGGTTCGAGAGAAGATTCCGATCATGCAGGAGGCCGTGCGCGTCTTGGCGGACGGGCAGGTCCGCAACTTAGGAACGATTGGCGGCGCCATCGCGCAGGCCGACCCGGCCGGCGACTGGGGGCCCGTGATCCTGGCCTTGAATGCCCGCATTAAGTGCCTTGGGCCAAAAGGGGGAAGGGAGATGGAGGCGATGGATTTTTTCACGTTCGCCTACACGACCGCGCTTCAGCCCGATGAAGTGGTCACGGAAATAGCAATCCCGGCCCCAAGCGCCCCGAGGTTAGGGACGTACGTCAAACTTGAGCGCGTTTCTGGAGATTTTGCCATAGTCAGCGTGGCGGTCCAGATAGATAGGGACAAAGACGGCATCTGCAGGGATATAGGAATCGGCTTAGGGGGAGCCGACGACAGACCGATTAAGGCCGTACCGGTAGAAGCGCTTCTGCGAGGTCAAAAACTCTCTCCTAAAGCTATAGATATCGCGGCGCGCAGGATTGAAGAGATTGCAAGCCCGATCAGCGACCTGCGGGGATCGCAGGAGTATAAGAAAGAAGTCCTGAAGGTTATTTTCCGCAGAGCTCTTGAACGAGTGATCGAGCGCGCGTCACCGACAACGGGAGGTAGTCGATGAAGTTCAACGACCTGAGGGAATTTATTGTATGCATGAGAGAGCGCGGGGAGCTGGTGGACATTGAGGGGGCCGACTGGGATCTCGAGATCGGCGCGATCACCTATCTTTCGTCTTTGACGTCAAAGAAACCTCCGTGTCTTCTGTTTAACCACATTAAAGGCTATCCGCCGGGTTTTCGCGTCCTGACTACGGTCCGCCACAACCGCATGGCGGGTCGACTGATCTACGGGGTGGACGAACATCTAAGTGACGATGAGGCTGTCCTGCTATGGAGAGAAAGGATGAAGCAGTACGAGCCCGTGCCTCCAGTTGAGGTGGCAACGGGGCCGGTCAAGGAGAATATTATTTCGGGTGATGATGTTGATTTGTTCAAGATGCCCTGGGTTCGGTGGCATGAGCATGACGGGGGAAGATATGTGTGTGGGACCTCAGTGATCATGCGGGAACCCGAATCAGGATATATTAATTTGGGATCCTATCGGTTCAAGCTCATTGATCGGAATCGCATAGTAGTTCACATCGGGTCCGGGCATAACGGTGATGTCATAAGAAAGAGATACTGGAGCAGGGGAAAGAGCTGTCCGGTGGCGATCTCTCTTGGGCAGGAGCCGGCCATCTTTATGATTGCAGGCACGAGTCTCCCATGGGGTGCTGCCGAATATGACTATATGGGGTGGCTAAGAGGCGCTCCTGTGGAGGTTACAAAGGGTTTCTATACGGACCTTCCCATCCCGGCTACCGCGGAAATTATCTTAGAGGGGGAGATGCTTCCGCCTGATGGGGGCTCAGAAATCGAAGGGCCCTTTGGAGAGGCCTCAGGCTACTATGGGGGCGGGGCGCGTCCGTCCCCTGTGACCAAGATCCATGCGATTCTTTACCGCAATGATCCTATTGTCATAGGGGATCCCCCCTTGATTGTAGAGGGGAGCGGCCAGAACGTCCTTTATTCGAGGAGTATTGATGTTAGGGAAGAATTGGAGGGATTGGGGGTTCCCGGAATTAAGGGAGTGAAACATCAATATTCGCGAAATATTATATCCTTGGAACAATCCTATCCCGGCCACGCGATGCGAGCGGCCCTGGGCAGTTGTGGGGGGGGATCGGGTGGGTACCATGTTAAGATGGTGATCGTTGTCGATGAGGACATTGACCCACACAACATCGAGGAGGTCTTCTGGGCCCTGGCGACAAGGTGCGATCCGGAAAGCTCTATAAGTGTCTGCAAGGGGACATGGAGCTACGCCATTGATCCGGCCTTGCCTCCGGAGAAACGGGCCACCGGTGACTACACGAGCTCGCTTGCTGTTTTCAACGCCTGCAGGCCCTTTCATTGGAAACAAGACTTTCCCCGTACTACGAGGATAAGCGAGGAGACAAGGAAAATCTACGAAGCCAAATGGGGGCACATACTAAAGTCATAGAACACATACGAGGAGGTTGATGCTGATGGTCATGATAGAACGATACGGAATACCCAGCACGAAAATCATCCCTCTGATGAAAAGCCTGCAGGTACCATTCCGGAATGTCCAGCCTGGCGACAAAATAGTGGTATGGACAGATGATGCCATGGACCCTCTGGTTTGGCAGGGCGTGATGGCCGCTATCAACGAAAGGGGCGCACAGCCCACCTTATGTCTCTTCCCTAAGCTTCAGCACCATAACGCGGATCCCCCTGCGGCCGCGATAGAAGCGGCCAAGGTTTCAGATGCCGTGGCGGGGCTGACAACGACGTGCCTGAACAGCGGAACCCCAGGACTTCGATCGCTAAAGAATCAGGCTCCTGTTTGGCTCATGGAAGAAAACACGGTGGAAATTCTCACGGAGGGAGGCGGCTCGGCAACACTAAAAGATGTTGAGGAAATGGTGGCGGTTCAAACAAGGATCGGTGAAATTTACGACCGGGCCAAGAAAATTCGCATCCTCTCCGACTATGGGACCGACCTGACAGCGGACATATCGGGCTACCCTAAGGATTATCACGTCCAGAGGCGGAGCAAGATGCCTTTTGACCGGGATCCAAAGACCGGACGTCTTGGCGGAGGCAATTGGACATTTGGAGAGGTCCACGTGGAGCCAGTCCCTGGCACCGCAAATGGGACCGTTGTTTGGGATACGACAGCTCACTATCCGCCTGGGCTCTGGAGGGATCCCGTGAAGCTGGCCATCAAAGATGGGCGCGTTGTGGATATCAGCGGCGGCAGTGAGGCAAAGCTCATAAAGGACTACCTGAAGAGATACGGCGATGAAAACTGCTATGCAGTGGGTGGAGAAATGGGACTGGGTACTAACCCGAGATGCGCGCCTCGCACCGGCAATATGCGTAGCGACAAAAAGAGGTATGGCTCTATGCACTTCGGTATCGGCCATGGGGCCGACCGCTTCCGCTTTGAAAAAGATCCAAGCAAGTATGTTGCTAGCAACGTGAGGCTCGAGGGCATTATCGATAGAGTCACAGTTGTGGTCGACGACAATATTGTTGTTTGCGAAGACGGAGAGATAAGAGTTTGAACAGACTCTTGGGTTTCCGCGCTTAAGTGGGTAACCGCAGTTAGAGGGGCAGTTGAAGCCGGGGAGGGCAGAACAGGTGTTGAGAGAAATTAACGTAAAGGTGAACGGGAAAGATTATCAAGTGAAAGTAGAGCCGAGAACGCTTCTCATTCACGTGTTGAGGGACACCTTGGGATTGACGGGGGCGCACATCGGCTGCGTGGTTGGGAAGTGCGGCGCCTGCACCGTGCTCTGGCAAGGAAGGCAAGTGAAGTCGTGCATGGTGTTTGCTGCGCAGACTGCCGGCACAGAGATCGTAACCATAGAAGGACTCGCCGAGGACGGCCATCTCCATCCCTTGCAGCAGGCGTTTTGGGACACGGACGCGGCCGAGTGCGGGTATTGCACGCCTGGCATGATCATGGCGGCATACGGATTTCTCCTGAGAAACCCGCACCCATCCGAAAACGAGATCAAGCATGCGATCGCCGGCAATCTCTGCCGCTGCACCGGCTACCGCAATATTGTCGAGGCGATAAAAAAGGCGGCAATAGAATTACAGGGAGGGAAAAGCCATGGTTAGCATACTGAAGGATGAGCAGATTGATGGGATTGAGATCATTCCATGTCGCGTCAACGGCCCTCGCGGCATCGTCAAGTCTTTTCTCCTGCTGGCGGAGGAGCGGACGATCCTGGTCGACACGGGCTTTTCCGACGCGGACGCGGATCTCATCGTTGACCGTTTGGAGAAGGCGGGAAAAAAGCACAATGATTTGAAGCTGTGCATTTTAACCCACCGGCACGGCGACCACGCGGGAGGTCTGCCGAAGCTGAAGAAAATATTGAAGTTCGATCTCATGGCCCACGAGTTGGATGTGGCAGGGGTGAAGAAGGTCTCTGGTTCGGATGTGGACCGGGTGGTAAAGGGCGGCGAGGTTTTGCCGGACTGCGGGGGGATTAGAATTTTGCATACGCCCGGGCATACCCCAGGCAGCATCAGCCTCTATCTGCCCAGGGCGAAGACGTTGATTGCGGGGGACGCCATCCTCAGTGCGGGAGAGCACTTGATTCCTTCTCCCCATTATCTGTGCAGCGACCCGGAGCAGGCACAAAACACCGTAGTGCAGCTCATCAATATGAACCTGGATATCCAGAGGGTGTTAGTCGGTCATGGAGACGACGTCTATAAGGATGGAGGGCGGAGACTCCACAGGATCGTGGAAGGACCTAGAGAGGACTGAAGGGCTCCCTCGGGTTCGCCGCAACGTTTAGATTTATTGATAGGGAGGGTGTTAACGTGAAGACTTTTATTGCAGAGCTGGCCGGAACCCTTCTACTGAGTTTTCTGGTCTACCCGCTGCAGGCCGCTGGTGCGGAGACGGCTTCTTTTGGTGAACTCGTGAAAAAGGCAAAGGCCGAAGGGCAGGTGGAGTTTTGGGATTCTATGGATAAGGAGCCTGCTGAGGAGATTCTTAGGGGATTCACTAAGAGATACGGCATCAAGGCTAGATATAGATTTTGGCGCGGCACAGGGGTTCAGCAGCGCACCTTGATCGAGATGCAGTCCGGCCGGGAGGTGAGCGCCGATCTGCTCTCTCCGGGTCGTGAAGCGCAGCAGCAGTTCTTGGAGGCTGGGGTGTTTCAAAAACCCCCTTATGATTATCTGAATGTTTGGCCGGATGTCGATAAGAGGGTATACGATCCGAGCAATTGGGCCCTTAATGTGACGGGGAATTCGCGTGCTATTGCGTACAATCCCAAGCTGGTTGCTGCCGAGCTGGTGCCGAAGAGTTGGGACGACTGTACGCGCCCCGACTTTAAGGGGAGAGTGGTTCTTGATCCCCGTCATAAGCTCTACGCCCTCCACTGGCATAAGCGCGAGTGGTTCTTGGGCTGGGTAAAGAGGATGTTGGCCAATGATGTGAAGCTGATCCGGGAGCAAGTAGAGGCCCTGCAGCTGATATCAGCCGGGGCTTATGCCCTGTCCTGCAGCGCACAGCCTAATACGTATTACAGATTGCTAAAAGACGCCCCGCAGGTTGGGGAGACTTTGAAGATCGCCGTGCCGGGAGAACTGCTGCTCGAATCCGGTGGCGCCGTATTCATTCGCAAGGGCACTCCCCGTCAGTTTGCGGCCCAACTGTTGGCTGGCTGGTTTGCCAGCCAGGAGGGGCAGCATCTCATAGACAAAGTGGACTTTCGCGGGTTTCCGTGGATCGAGGGAACCTCCAATGCTAAATTGGCCAAAGGCAATAAGGTTCTTTTCTGCGGTCCAGAATGTGCGCTTAAGGGCGGCGAAATGTCGGCAGAGTATCTGAAGGCATTAGGACTTCCGGTAACAAAGTAGCGAGGCTGATGAGCGAGCTCATCCCTGGAGAAAGCTGTCTGCCGCTACGGCAATGTCCGCATGCGGGCAGTTTGGGAAGATTTGAAGAGGAGTGAAAGGAATAAGAAATGCCGTTCAAAGACCTGCGAGAGTTTATTCACAACCTGCGACAGATGGGCGAGCTCAAGGTGATAGAGGGGGCTAGCTGTGATCTGGAAATCGGCGCGGTTACGGAAATAGCGGCTCGAGGGGAAAAGTGTCCTGCGTTGCTGTTTGATTCGATCAAAGGCTTCCCGAAGGGCCATCGGATCTTGACAAATGCGCTCTCTAACAGGGTTCGGGAACGGCATGTCTTTGGCGTGGCCCAAGATCTCAGTGAGAGAGATGCCGTTAAATATTGGAAGGAAAGACTAAAAGGGTGCAAACCCGTTGCTCCCAAAGAGGTGAAGGCCGCGCCGGTAAAGGAGAACATACTGCTCGGTGATGAGGTTGATCTAGGTAAAATTCCTTGGCCCAAGTGGCATGAGCAGGACGGGGGTCCCTACATGTGCGGCACTTTTGTTATCACGAGAGATCCGGAGTCGAAGGACTGTCATGCGGCTTCCTTCCCTTTTACATGGGTCAATCACAATACCGTGGCCCCTCATGCCGGCTTAGAGATGGATGGCATCTGGAAGAAATACTGGGACGGCGGAAGACCTTGCCCGGTGGCGATCTCTCTTGGCCAGGATCCGGTTTTGTTTGTGGCCGCCGGGATGGATTTGCGCCGGCCAATTTCCGGGTATGCTTTTGCGGGCTGGTTACGAAATGAGCCTGTTGAGGTGACCAAAGGCGAGTGCACGGATCTGCTTATCCCGGCAACATCCGAGGTAGTTTTGGAAGGCGACTTGTTGCCGCCGGCCCAAGGCCAGGAGAGCGAGGGGCCGTTTGGCGAGGCGTCGGGTTATTACCTGGAGGGAAAACGGTCGATGCCGCGCCTTAAGGTCAAAGGCATGCTTTTCAGAAATGACCCCGTCATTCTAGGCAACCCGCCATTTTTAGAAGCGAACTGTGGCGTCTTGTCGTCCAAAGCCGCATTTATTTGGAAAGAGTTGGAAGGGCTGGGCATTCCCAATATCGTTGCCGTCAACCACTATGCCTGGGGTCTCACAATCATTTCCATTAAGCAGCCTTACCCTGGTCATGTAAAGCGGGTCTCTCATGCGGCGTTAGGAAGCTCGGCAGGCAGCAGCATGAGGTTCGTTATCATCGTGGATGAGGATATTGATCCTTATAGTCTCGGAAAGGTGTTTTGGGCTGTCGCCACGCGGTACGAACCCGCGCAGGCGTTAGACATCGTCCGTAGGATCTCGGGCGACGGGCTGGATCCCTATAGGGTCAAGGAGAAAAAGGACATTGGTAACTATACAAGTTCGACGGCTATCATAGATGCGTGTAGGCCTTATCACTGGATGGACAAGTTTCCTCGCACCACGGATATTAGTGAGGATCTTTTGAGCAAGACAGCGGAAAAATGGAGCAGAGTTCTTAGGCAGCATGGTTAGATTAAGGCGTGTTGGACTAAAACTAGTATAGGAGGTGTAGCATGGTTATGGCTGAGAGATACGGTGTGCCGTCAACGAAAATTATTCCCCTGGTGAAGTATCTGCAGGTCCCTTTACAGCAGATCCAGCCGGGGGACAAGGTAATGGTGATGACCGATGACGCCATGGATCCCCTTGTTTGGCAGGCATTCATGGCGGTCATTAACTCGAAGGGGGGATCGCCGATCTTATGCATGTTTCCCAAACTCCCCTATCACTGCGCCGATCCCCATCCCGCTGCCATAGAAGCGGCAAAGGCCTGCAACGCGGTGGCGGGTTTGACAACGACCTGTCTCAATAGTGGAACGCCCGGTTTGCGCTCGATCAGAAAGGCCGGTCATATTCCGATTTGGTTGATGGACGAAAACACGGTAGAGATTCTCACCGAGGGCGGGGGCACCGTGTCGTGGGACGACATCAAAGAAATGGTGGAACTGCACAAGAGAATCGGGGCCATTTACGACCGAGGCAAGAAGATCCATCTGCGTTCGGAGTATGGGACGGATTATACGGCCGATATATCGGGCTACCCGAAAGACTACCACTTCAACAGGGCTAACAAAATGCCATTTCAACGGGATACTAAGACCGGCGGTATAGGTGGAGGAACCTGGCCCTACGGAGAGATTCACGTCGAGCCGCTCCCGGGCACTGGCAATGGAACGGTAGTCTGGGATACGACCGCGCATTATCCCTCTGGACTCTGGAAGGACCCGGTCAAAGTCACCATTAAGGACGGTCGGGTAGTGGATATCACCGGGGGTATAGAAGCCCAGCAGCTAAAAGCGTACTTGGAGAGATACGGGGATAAATACACCTATGCCGTTGGCGGTGAGATGGGTTTGGGTACCAACAAGAAGTGCCCTCCCCGTGCGGGGATCATGAGGAGTGATAAAAAGAGGTACGGCTCAATGCACTTCGGCATCGGTACAGGACCGGATCGCTACCTTTTTTCGGAAGACCCGAGCAAAACGGTCTTCAGCACTCTCAGGCTAGAAGGGATCATTGCCAGGGTGACCGTTATTGTCGACGACAATATCGTGGTTTGTGAAAATGGCGAAATAAAGGTTTAAAGCGGCGTGATAATAGAACCGTCTGCGACAAGGGTGAGATCAAAGCCTGACCGTTCTCATCTGGGGGAGGATCTTGGTTTGGCAAGCAAGTCATTCAAGGAAAGTTCCAGTTGCGCTTCGAGTTAGACGGGAGGTGGAACATGATAAAAAAAATCCCCTTCATCACGATGCTTCTTTTGCTGGTACTTGGGGCTAGCGTTGGCGCTGACCCGTTGAAGAAGGTGTGGATCTCGTCGAAAGGCGCTGGCGAAACAACGCTCCCTTATGTTATTGCTCAACGATTGGGTTTTTATAGCGAAGAGGGTTTTCAAATTGAAGTGGTTGTAACCCGTGGGACGATAGCAACCCAAGCGCTTATAGGGGGTAGCGTGGGTTATACTAATGCTGCAGTCCTTCCAGCCATCCTTAATGGAGCGGGTTTGAAGATCGTGCTGGTTGACGCTGATAAACCCGCGCAGTATCTGGTCAGTGCGCCCAAGATTGTGAGCCTCAATCAACTTGTTGGGAAAACAGTTGCTATCTCGGATTTCTCTGGTAATGCGTTTCTGCTCATGAAGGAGCTCTTTGCCAAGAATGGAGTGCCTATCGGTGAGGTCAAAGTGAGGGTCTTTGGCGAGCCCAATCTCCGCCTCAATGCATTAATGAACAATCTGGTAGACGCCACCATGCTTTCCTACGAATTGGTAAAGCCGGCCCAGGCCAAAGGTTATCGGATACTCGCCTACAGTGGGGATTATATTTCCTCCCTGAGCTCCAGCCTGTCCACTACCGATGCTAAGATCAAAGAATCTCCCGAGGAGCTATACCGAGTTGTGAAGGCCACACTGAAGGGGCAACTCTTCTGGTACCGTAATCCGGAGACGGTGAAGTTCTTGATGGAAGTCCAGGCGCTGTCCGATGAAGGCTTAGCCAGGGAGATTTGGCGGGAACGTACTAAGCGGGGTTCAGAGATTGCCCAGATGGGGAGGGCCACGGAGGAGGATATGGTGACGAATATAGAGCGGGTGAAGGAACAGATGCGTTTAGCGGGCGCAGTCCTCAAAATTAAGGGAGATATAACCGTAAGCCAGGTCTATGACTTCTCCTTCGTCAAACGCGCCTACGAAGAACTTGCCACCCAGGGTTGGGATCCAATGAAATACCGCTATATCAAAAAGAGGTGACCTCCCGGCTCCCTTCTCAGGGTCAGCAGGGTGGATTCAAATTGCGGACGACAATATCGTGGTTTGTGAGAACGGGGAAATAAAGGTCTAAAAAGACAACGGCGAAATGTTTAAGGTGTGACGGAAAAGCATGATTCACATAGAAAATCTCCACATGACCTATCGCACCGAGCAGGGCACGGTCCACGCCGTCAAAGGCATCAGTCTAGAGATTAAGGCGGGCCAATTCTACACCCTCCTGGGTCCAAGCGGCTGCGGCAAGACGAGTACGTTACGGTGCATAGCGGGACTAGAAAAGCCTGATGGGGGCCAGATTAGCATAAACAATGAGATTGTTTCCTCTTCCAGCATAGGCACATGGGTGCCTCCCAACAAGAGAAACATTGGTATGGTATTTCAGTCCTATGCGATCTGGCCGCATATGAATGTTTTCGAAAACGTAGCCTTTCCGTTGCGAGAGATGGGCCGGCTTGGTAAGGCGGAGATCCAGGAAAAGGTGCGCAGGGCGCTGAGTCTCGTAAAACTGGACGGGCTGGAAGATCGGCCCGCTCCCCTTCTGAGCGGAGGGCAACAGCAGCGGGTGGCGCTGGCGCGCGCGCTGGTGCGAGAGCCAGGAGTTCTACTTCTGGATGAGCCTTTGAGCAATCTCGATGCCAAGCTAAGAGAAGAGACCCGGCTAGAGGTGCGTGACTTGGCGAAGCGCCTGAACATCACCGCTATTTATGTGACACACGATCAGGCGGAGGCGCTCACTATGTCTGACGTGGTTGCCGTGATGAATGAGGGGGTCATGGTCCAGGAAGGACCGCCGTCGGAGATTTATCAGGCGCCGCGCACGAGGTTCGTGGCGAATTTCATCGGGCTCTCTAACTTTCTTGAGGGAAAGGTCGTCCTGGAGAAAAGCGGCCAGCGTCTCGGCAAGGTGGACACGCCCATTGGGATGGTGTGGTGCCATCTGCCCAGTGATGTTGGAGTGGGGGATTCAGTCGTGGTGATGGTGCGACCAGAGGATGTGTTTATATGCCGGGGGGAGCGTCTGCCGGAGGAGAATCTATTTGAAGGTCGCATTGAGTCTATTATCTTTAATGGGGATACTCTGGACTGCCAGGTGGCAACTGGGGAGCAGCTGATCAGAGCGAAATTCCATCCTGCGGTAGGGTTATCACGCGGCGACAAGGTTTTTCTTTCCTTACCTGCAGATCGCTGTCATGGTATTCGCGGCTGATGACTGAGGTGCTAATGGGCTTTGGCGATGCCAGCGACAGGCGCGATGGATCATCTGCGATAGTGGCAAAAATCATGGGTCGGCGTAGCTCGTTAAGCGGGGGCAAGATAGGAGCGCGGCGCCGATTCTGCGTCGTCGCTCTGCCCATCTAGGGCAAAGGAGGCGAACAATGTTGAAAAGTGTACTTCTTGTCACGGGGATTTTGATCGGCGCCATTTGGGCCCTGCAAGCGATTCCTATGCCTGCTTACGCCACTTCCCATGAGGCCAAGCAGCAAGCGCTGATCGAAGCGGCAAAAAAAGAGGGCGTAGTGAACATCCTTGCTACCTGGCCGCCCAAGGAAGCAAATGCCATTTTTGAGGCCTTTAAAAAGGCCTATCCGTTTATAAAGATAAGGCAAACCATCCTGTCCGGGCGGGAGGGATTCGAAAGGATAAGAGCTGAATTTGCCTCGGGCCGAAGAGCGACGGACCTTATCAACGCGTCCTTTTATGATCTGGAGGTTGCCGGCATGCTTCAGCCCTGGAAGGACTGGTTTGAGATCTTTCCGGACACGAGAAAAACAGGTGTGCACCCATCTTTAACTGGATCTCTGGAACCTTCCGCGGTAAAGGGCCTTATGTACCGTACTGACCTGGCGCCTCGGGATCTACAGCCTTTGACCTATGCCAAACTATCGGATCCCCGCCTTTCAGGTGGCAGGATAGCTTTCAATTTCCGCCAGTATTACCACTATGCCCATCTGTATCCGAAGTGGAGCGATGAAGAGATCATCCGTTACGCCAAGGAAGTTCTCGTGCCACAAAAGCCAAAGCTCTGCAATGGTGGCGCGGCTTGTTGGGAGATGTTGGTGCGGGGAGAAGTCTGGGCGATACCGGCATTACAAAGCCATCAGTATTTCGGCCGATATTTGCCTAAGGGGATAGTCAATATAGCCATGGGCGCCGACGATGCGCCTGTGGACGAGGGGAAGCCTATCCTTTTCCTCAAGGACGCGCCCAATTCCAACGCTGCTAAGGTATTTCTCCATTGGGCAACAACGGGTGAAGTACAAGAGATCTTTTACAAATTCCGTGGCCGGGCGGATCCTTATGATCCCAATAACATTGTCGGCGCGTGGGTGAAGAAACACGGTGCTAAACTATTCGACCATCCAGAGTCGGAACGAGAAGGAAGGAGCAGAGAATTAGGGGCAATGGTCCTCCGGATGCTTGGTCTGCCGGTACCTAAAAAATAGGCGAGCCGGGGTTCATGGTGCACATAATCTTCCTTCAAATAGAGTAAAAAATGCAGATTGCCAGAGACAAAGGAGGCCGGCAATGAAGAAAAAGATAATGGCGATTGCGGCTGTTCTGGTTGGCGCTATTTTAGCCTGGCTGCCAACTTCGAGACTTTCCTATGCTAGTAGCCATGAGATCAAGCAACAAAAGCTGATCGAAGCGGCTAAAGAAGAAGGTGTATTGAACATCATTGCTACTTGGCCACCCGTGGAAGGAAAGGCCATATTTGAGGCCTTCGAAAGGGCCTATCCGTTTATAAAGATAAGGCAAACCATCCAGTCTGGGCGCGAGGGATTCGAAAGGATAAGGGCTGAATTTGCCTCGGGCCGAAGAGCGACGGATCTTATCAACACGTCATTTTATGAGGTGGAGGCTGCCGGCATGCTTCAGCCCTGGAAGGACTGGTTTGAGATCTTTCCAGACACGAGAAAAAGAGCTGTGCACCGATCTTTATCTGCAGCTCTGGAACCTCCCTCCGTAAAAGGTCTTATGTACCGTACTGACCTGGTGCCTCGGGATCTACAGCCTTTGACCTATGCTAAACTCTCGGATCCCCGCCTTTCAGGTGGCAGAATAGCTTTCAATTTCCGCCAGTATGACCACTATGCCCATCTGTATCCGAAGTGGAGCGATGAGGAGATTATCCGTTACGCCAAGGAAGTTCTCGTGCCACAGAAACCAAAGCTCTGTAATGGTACCACGGCCTGCATGGACATGTTGGTGCGAGGAGAAATGTGGGCTCTGGTAATCTTACAAAGCCATCAATACTTCAGTCGGCATCTACCTAGGGGGATAGTTAACATAGCCATAGCCCCCGACTATGCCCCGGTGGACGAAGGGAAACCCATTATTTTACTCAAGAATGCACCCAATTCCAACGCTGCTAAGGTATTTCTCTATTGGCAGACATCGGGCGGAGCACAAGAGATCTTTGGCAAATTGCGAGGCCGGGCAGATCCTTATGATGCCAATAACGTTGTCGGAGCGTGGATGAAGAAACACGGAGCAAAAATGTTTGACCATCCAGACAGTGAACGAGAAGCAAGAAGTAGAGAGTTAGGGGCAGTGGTCCTTCGGATGCTTGGCCTGCCGGTACCTAAAATGTAGGCGAGTCAACTCGTCTCCCGAAACCTTTCATCTGGACTAAAACTGCCGATGAGATTCTCGCGGGCATTGCTCGATTTTGTAAGCGAACTTTGGAGGCGGCACACCAGGGATAAAGGAAAGGAAACAGTATGGCTTACGAAAAATACGGGTCGGACGTCATCGTGGATATGATGCGGGCGTACAAGATCCCCTATGTCAGCTTGAATCCGGGCGCGACCTTTCGTGGCCTGCACGACTCGCTGGTGAACTACGGCAAGAACCAGATGCCGATGATCACCTGCTGCCACGAGGAAATCGCCGTGCAGATCGCCCACGGCTATGCCAAGGCCTGCGGCAAGCCTATGGTCGCCATCGTCCACAATGTGGTCGGGCTCCTTCACTGTAACCAGGCCATTTACTATGCCTATCTCGACCGAGTTCCGGTCATGATCATGGGCGCCACCGGCCCGATGGATACGACGCGCAGGCGGCCGCAGGTCGATTGGGCCCATACGGCCAACATCCAAGGCAACGCGATACGGGACTATGTGAAATGGGACGACCAGCCTTACAATGTCGCGAGCGTCCCGGAGTCCTTCGCGCGCGCTTACCGGGTGATGATGACCGAGCCAAAGGGGCCGGTCTATCTTTGCTGGGACGCCGCGATCCAGGAGGGCAAGCTCGACCGAGAAATCCCCATTCCCAATGTGGACCGCCTCATGCCCCCGTCACCGATCCAGGGCGATCTGAGGGCCCTGGAAAAGGCGGCCGAGATGCTGGTCGCCGCCGAAACCCCAGTGATCCTGACCGGCTCCACGGGGAGGAACCCCGAGTCCTTCGATAGTCTCGCAAGGCTTGCCGAGCTTCTCGCGGTTCCAGTGGTGGACTTCAACAAGCGGCTCAACTTCCCGACCGACCACCCGCTCAACCTGACGGGCTCGGACATCATCGAGAAAGCCGATCTGATCCTGTCGCTCGATGTCAGCGATCTCTACGGCCCGCTGGTCAAGCTCGACGGGGTCACACGCAAGACCACCTATAAGATACGCAAGGGCTGCAAGATCATCGATATCGGCTTCGCCGATCTCAATATCAGCAAATGGTCGCAGGACTACATGCAACTGCAGGAAATCGACCTCCATATCGCAGCCGACACTCTGGTGGCGATCCCGCAGCTGAAGCTTTTCTGCGAGGAAATCCTAAAGAGGAACAGCAAGAAGAGAGAGGAGATCCAAGGCCGCTTCGCCGGGCACAAGCGCACGCACGAGGCCCTGGGCGCGGCCTGGAAGGAGGAGGTCAGGAAAAACTGGGACGGCGAGCCGATGTCGCTCCCGCGCTTGGCGCACGAGATCTGGCAGGTCATCAAGGACGAGGACTGGGTCTTGACGGCCAATACGCTGGAGAAGTGGGCCCTCAGGCTGTGGGATTTTGACCGGCCTTATCGCCACCCCGGTGGATCCCGGGGGACCGCAACGCAGATCGGGATCTCCACAGGCGTGGCCCTTGCCCACAGGGGGACCGGGAGACTAGTGGTGGACATTCAGCCGGACGGCGATCTTATGTACGACCTGGGCGCGCTCTGGATCGGCGCGCACGACAAGATCCCCATGCTCATTGTCATGTACAACAACCGCGCCTACTACAACGACTGGGAACACCAGATCCGCATAGCGCGGCAGCGAGGCACCGACGAGAAGCTCGCCTACGTCGGCATGGAGGTCAACAACCCACCGCCCGACTTCGCCGGCGTCGCACGCTCCCTGGGCTGCCACGGCGAGGGGCCGATCTTTAACGGGAATCAGGTGGGTCCGGCCCTGAAGCGGGCCATCGAGTTCGTCAAGAAAGAGGGAAAACTGGCGCTGGTGGACACGGTAACCCAGTTCACATGACCGGAACCACCCCAACGCTGCCGAGGTATTCTCCATCAAGCGGTTCGGTTTTTGAATGATCTTCGATACGACAGCGAGAGCCTGATATGGGAGCCACAGAGAAGTTGGCCCGGTTCATGCACATATTCCTCCTTCAAGTAGCGGTAAAAAAATGCAGATCGCCAAGCTTAGACCAAGGAGGTGGGCAATGAAGAAGAAGATAATTGTGATCGCGGCTATTCTGGTTGGTGCTATTTTAGCCCGCCTGGCCACTTCGATACCAGCCTATGCTGCTACCCATGAGATCAAGCAACAAAGGCTGATCGAAGCGGCTAAAAAAGAGGGTGTAGTGAACATTATTGCTAGTTGGCGGCCCGTGGAAGTAGCTGCCATATTTGAGGCCTTCAAAAGGGCCTACCCGTTTATAAAGATAAGGCAAACCAACATGTCCGGGCGCGAGGGGTTCGAAAGGTTAAGGGCTGAATTCGCCTCTGGCCGAAGAGCAACCGACGTTATCAGCACGTCATTTTATGATTTGCATGTTGCAGGCATGCTTCAGCCCTGGAAGGACTGGTTCGAGATCTTTCCGGACACGAGAAAAACGGCTGTCCATCCATCTTTAACTGGAGCCTTGGAACCTCCCTCAGTAAAAGGTCTTGTGTACCGTACTGACCTGGTGCCTCGGGATCTCCAGCCTCTGACCTATGCCAAACTATCGGATCCCCGCCTTTCAGGTGGCAAGATAGCTTTCAATATCCGCCAGTTTGACCACTATGCCCATCTGTATCCGAAGTGGAGCGATGAGGAGATCATCCGTTACGCCAAGGAAGTTCTCGTGCCACAGAAACCGAGGCTCTGCAATGGTAGCGGGGTTTGTATGGAGAAGTTGGTGCAAGGAGAAATGTGGGCTATAGCCATAAATCAAACCCACCAGTATTTCAGTCGATTTCTGCCTAAGGGGATAGTTAATATAGCCATAGGTTCGGACTATGCGCCGGTGGACGAGGGAAAGCCCATCCTTTTTCTCAAGGATGCGCCCAATTCCAACGCTGCCAAGCTGTTTCTCCATTGGGCGACAACGGGTGATGTACAAGAGATATATTACAAATTTCGCGGCCGGGCAAATCCTTATGATGCCAATAACATTGTCGGCGAGTGGATGAAGAGACACGGCGCAAAACTGTTTGACCATCCAGATTCTGAGCGAGCAGCAAGAAGTAGAGAGTTAGGGGCAATGGTCCTTCGGATGTTTGGTCTGCCAGTACCTAAAATATAGGCGAGCCGGTTCATGGTGCGGATAATCTTCCTTCAAATAGAGTAAAAAATTCAGATTGCCAGAGACCAAGGAGGCCGGCAATGAAGAAAAAGATAATGGTGATCGCGGCTATTCTGGTGGACGCCATTCTAGCCGGGCTGGCCATTTCGATGCCTGCGTATGCTGCTACCCATGAGGCCAATCAACAAGCGCTGATCGAAGCGGCTAAAAAAGAGGGGGTAGTGAACATCATTGCTGGTTGGCCGCCCAAGGAAACAAAGGCTATCTTTGGGGCCTTCGGAAGGGCCTATCCACCCATAAAGGTAAGGCAAACCATGATGTCTGGGCGCGAGGGATTGGAAAGGTTAAGGGCTGAATTTGCCTCGGGACGAAGAGGGACCGATCTTATTAGTTCGTCATTTTATGATTTGGAGATTGCCGGCATGCTTCAGCCCTGGAAGGATTGGTTTGAAATCTTTCCAGACACGAAAAAAAGAGCTGTGCACCCGTCTTTATCTGGGGCCTTGGAGCCTCCTGCGGTAAAAGGCCTTATGTACCGCACTGACCTGGTGCCTCGGGATCTCCAGCCTCTGACCTATGCCAAACTATCAGACCCCCGCCTTTCAGGTGGCAAGATAGCTTTCAATATCCGCCAGTATGAGCACTATGCCCATCTGTATCCGAAGTGGAGCGATGAGGAGATCATCCGTTACGCCAGGGAAGTTCTCGTGCCACAGAAACCGAAGATCTGCAACGGTGGCGCGGCTTGTTGGGAGATGTTGGTGCGGGGAGAGACCTGGGCGATACCGGCGCTACAAAGCCACCAGTATTTCAGTCGATATTTGCCTAAGGGGATAGTTAACATAGCCATGGGTTCCGACGTCGCCCCGGTGGACGAAGGGAAACCCATGCTTTTTCTCAAGGATGCGCCCAATCCCAACGCCGCCAAGGTATTTCTCTATTGGCTGGCAACGGAGGAAGTACAAGCGATCTATCTCCAATTACGAGGCCGGGCAGATCCTTATGATGCCAATAACATTATCGGCGAGTGGATGCAGAAGCACGGCGCAAAACTGTTTAACCATCCAGATTCTGAGCGAGAAGCAAGAAGTAGAGAGTTAGGGGCAATGGTCCTTCGGATGTTTGGTCTGCCGGTACCTAAAAAATAGACCGAGCAAGGGCCCACGGCCAAGGCCGTGGCTTGCGTCGAGGGGTCGAGGAGCAACGGCTTTGGGTAAGAACGTTTCACGGGCACGGGTTCGACGCGAATGGCTTGCCTTAAAGGAGTCGTCAATACCCTGACTCGAGTGTCCAAAAACTCAGAGGCTAACAATGCCAACCTGGTATGCAAAAATAAATTTTTCTAATCTTAATATTACCAATCTAATTTTTGCCGGGGCTGTCGCGATAATCGCATATTTAGTTATTGGCCCTACGATATTTCTTCTCTTGAGCAGCTTTCGGTCCGCCTTGCCTACTCCAGCCGATCCAGGTTATTTCACATTTGGAAATTACGTCTTCGCTTACACCAGCCCGGAGACCTATCAACTTTTTCTTAACACGGCCCTCTTTGTAATAGCCTCCACATCGATAGCAGTCCTGGTAGCTTTTAGTTTTGCTTGGCTGATCGAGCGCACCGACATACCTGCCAAAGGTACGCTCGTCATGTTGATTCTCCTCCCGGCGGCTGTTCCTTCTATGCTGATGGCCATGGCCTACATTATTTTGGGAGGACCTGAGGCCGGTCTCCTCAATCTTCTATTTTATGAGTTATTCGGAATAAAACCCATAAACATCTTCTCCCTGCCCTGGCTATTTATCCTGAATGGGTTGAACAGTGTGCCTACGACTTTCCTGATTCTTTTAGGAGCGTTAAGAAGCATGGATCCGGCGCTTGAAGAGGCGGCATCCGTCTCCGGGGCTAGCCGGATGGGTACCGTCCGCCGGGTGACTTTTCCCATGATGCTTCCTGCCATCTTGGCAGCGAGCATTTACACGGGGATGAGTGCTGCGGAGACCTTTGAGCTACCTGCTCTTATTGGGGTCCCAATAGGCTTCCACGTCTTTTCATCCCAGGTGTATTTGGCTATACGGGTGTGGGGAAATCACACTCTGGCTAGCACTTATTCAATTATTTTCCTCGTTATGCTTCTTGCGCTCGTATATCTATACCAGCGAGCCACCAGTCAGATGTACCGTTACACAACAATTTCCGGGAAGGGATATCGGCCCAAACTAATGGCAATCGGCCTGTGGAAGTGCCCTGCCTTTGCCCTTATAGTCCTTGTCTTTGTGGCGACCGCCGGGTTACCGTTCCTCATTTTTGTCGCGTCCAGCTTTTTCCCGGAGTGGCGGACGCTTGGTCTTAAAGCTTTATCCCAGCCAAACCTGGACAGCTTCCGAGAGGCGTTTGGTAATGTTGTCTTCCGTGACAGTCTAAAAAATACCGCAATTATAACTGTAGCAACGCCGTTAGTGACAGTCGGCTTGATGAGCGTGGCCTCCTGGCTTATTGTCCGCTCAAACCTCGGCCCGAAAGCTAAGACTGCATTAGATGCCCTGACATTTTGGCCCCACGCCTATCCTGGGATTGTGCTGGGGGTTGCTCTTCTTTGGTTTTTTATCATGGTGGATTTTCCGCCAGTTTGGGGCACCCTGTGGCCTATTATTTTAGGGCTCGCGATTAATTACATGCCCTTTACAGTCCGGACCCTCAATGCTGCTTTTATCCAGGTTCATAAGGAGCTTGAGCAGGCCGCTTATATCAGTGGAGCGAGCTGGTTATCAGCCTTCCGCAAAATACTGCTTCCTCTTGTAATGCCAGCGCTGGCCTCTGCAGGGTTGTGGGTTGCAATCCATGCTATGCGCTCCTTAACCGTGCCGATGTTCTTAAGCACTCACGGTAACGAGGTTCTAGCCGTGCTTGTCTGGACCTATTGGGAGAGCGACATGGTAGAGACCGTCTCTGTTATCGGCCTTTTCTACCTTGTCACCTGTGCTGCTCTGACTCTTGTGTGGCGTCGTATAGGTTTTAGCGGGTCTGTCAATCGTTGAGAACTACAGCGAATTTTTATGATTGATCGAAAGGAGCGGCTCCTTTCCGCTCTCAATCGGGCGGTTGACTTGGAGAGCGGCTTCATTTACCGCCTGTCCTGGGAGGACTACACCTTTTTCCCGGAACCATTCCCCCGCACCCGTTTCACGGTCCAGGAAGTGCAGGAAAGGATCCTGCGGTATCCGAATCCAGAAAGGCCTGGGGAGCTATTTGCCTGGGACATTCACGGGAGGCTGCTAATTCCTGAAACGATATCCATCCCGGACGTCGCCGTCGTTGTCATACACGGAGGCGCAGCCAACGAAGACGAGTTTCTCTTTACGCCTGACGGGCCGGAGGATTTCGCTGACTTCACGACGATATCTCCCACTGCTGTCAGGGTCGGTATCGTGCAGCATATTGCCTCTTTGGGTGTCCCTGTTCTTGTTATCTCCCTTCCGGGACATTACCGGCGGGAAGCATGGCCACCCATGGAGACTCGCCAGCCAGAGTTTATTATCGGCGAGACTTTGAGCTTAGCGGAAATTTCCCATCGTCTTGCCGTCTACACCTTTCGTATGTGTGTCGAAGCCGTTAAGGTTCTAATCGAGCGCGCGCTCCCTGGTTATGGTATTTACATCTGGGGCCATTCAACGGGCGGGGAGTTTCTCTTTCTCATGGAACAGTATGGCTTAAGGAATAATGTTTTGGGGGCAATTGGTTTCGGCACGGGCACCCCGGCCAACATACGGAAGGAATGGTGCCTGCTCTATAAGTCGGACACGTTCGGAAAGGCAGTGGAAAGACTCTCTGTCATCTCCGGCCTGAGTCGGAGAACACCGAAAATTTATGAAGGAATGGGACACGTTGGCCCAAACCAGCCTTGGGGGAGCACCGAAGACTGGTTCCGTTTGGTGGAAAAACGGCGCCCGATGTTTAAGCCTTTTTTGCAGACAATTGAGCATCAGGCCTATGATATGCTCTATGAAGAAGTCAGAAGGCGATCGGGACTACCTGAAGATGAGTTGTTCATTACCTACAAGGCGGACCTCAATAGACTCCAAGGAAAGAAACTTCTATTCTTCGTCGGTGAGCTAGACAGAGGTCACTGGATTGGTGGAGCAGAGCACGGTGTTGAAGGCCGGTTCGAGGTTTTTGGTCTTCAGAGGCTTGCGAGGTATGCTAATGAGGTTCGGCTTGTAGTGATTCCTTGCCTAACGCATTATGGTCACATCGAAGGCTATAACGAGTGTTTGGCTCGGCTTATGGTAACCGGGCTCAAAGACTATTTTCGACTCTGATTGGGATCTTGGCCGTTTTGTCCGTGATCAATGAAAAAATAACAGCGCAGGAGGTTGAAGAGATGTTATCGATTAATCCTAATCTAAAGCAGATTGTGCAGCGTCAACTCGAAGAACGGGGAGCGAGGTCGCCTGAAAAGCCCCCTCGGCCTGTTACTACCGTAAAGTCCAAGGCGCTCCACGACCTACAGTTCCGCGCCACCGTGGAGGGGCATAGCTTCATCTCGGACGAGCGGGAGTCGTCTGGCGGCAGTGACGCCGGGCCGGCGCCGCTGCGCTATTTCCTGGCGGGCGTGATGATGTGTCATCAGGTGTGGTGCGTAAAGAGCGCGGTGCTTGTCGATGTTCGACTGGACCGGCTCGAGGGCGAGATCTCGGGTTATGTGGCGAGCGGAGACGGGGCGCACTCTCGAGGCGGATTTGAGCGCGTTACCTTCACGGTCACTGTCGATAGTCCGAACTCGGCTGCCGAAGTGCAAAAGGTAGTAGATCAGGCGAGTCAACGGTGCACAGCCTTTGTAACTCTGGAGCGCGGCGCCCGCATAGAGCTGACTCTCATACACAACGGGAAAAAGATCCACGAGCGGATCTACGGAGGTTAGCTCTAGCTCTTAATGGTGATGGCGTTGTTTACCAGGGTTGCCCTCGGGGTGGCCTTTCTGGAGTACATTGTAGGCGGTTCAATTCAGTATGGAGGTGCCGATGCCCTCTCTGCCAATATGAGTGAGACACTTACCCGCCTTGAGTTTAGTGTAGAATAGGGGGCGAGTAAGGAGTCGATGATGGGTGCAATAGAAGATATGGGCAACCGTGGCGGCTAGCGTCTGAAACTGGAGAGAGTTGCTGGGGATTTCGCCATTGCCAGCGTGGTCCTGCAGATCATTCTTGATCGCAATAACGTTTGCCGCGGTATTGGGATCGGGCTCGGAGGAGCCGGTGTAACTCCCCTAAGCTATTTTCAATGAAGACTCGGCAGCGGTTTCTAATCTTACATCTTGCCCTTGCGCTCTTGTCTGGTTGCACGACGGTCTGGACTGCCGGCGAAGTCCCTTTTATCCCCACGCCGATGGATGTGGTGGAGCGCATGCTGGATCTTGCGGAGGTCAGAAAGGGAGACGTGATTTATGATCTGGGGAGCGGCGACGGAAGGATCATCATCAGGGCGGCAAAGAAGTACGGTGCCAGGGGTGTAGGGATTGAGATAGACCCCGATTTGGTTCGTCGCTCTCAAGCCGCCGCCAGACGTGAGGGCATAGACCATTTGGTTGAGTTTCGAGAGCAGGATGCCTTGAAGGTGGATGTGTCGCCGGCCACGGTGGTGACCCTATACATGCTGCCAGGGTTCAACGAAAAGTTAAGGCCGGTCCTCCAGCGGCAGCTAAGGCCGGGCGCCCGTGTGGTCTCCCATGATTTCCCCATAGAGGGGTGGACGCCGATCAGGACTGAAAGGCTCCCTGGTGGATGGCTGCACGACCACACGATTTACCTGTGGAAGATCGAAGAACAGCCGCATTAAAACTGGCAGGAGACCGTCGCAAAGCCTCCCTGGACGGTGGCCACCTCTTCATCTTTTTTGGCCCCATGGGATCCCAGCGGCCCCGAGATTGTTCGTATAGAAGGTTATGTCAATCCGCTGTCTGACTCTTGCGCGTCCGGCAGCTTTTGTGCATAGTAAAAGCGATGCTGTGGGACGCCTATAACCGCCCAATAAAAGACCTCAGGATCTCCGTGACAGATAGGTGCAACTTCCGCTGTATCTACTGCATGCCCCACGATGAGTACGAGTGGATTGACAAAAAGGAAATTCTCACTTTCGAAGAGATTACCAGGCTGGCAAAGCTCTTTGTTCAATTAGGCGTTAATAAGATCAGACTCACCGGCGGGGAGCCTCTGGTGCGGCGGAACCTCGAACTCTTAATTGCACAACTCTCATCGATTGAAGGGATAAAAGACCTCTGCCTTACTACCAACGGGGCGCTCCTGGCCGATAAAGTTGAGGCCCTCAAGACGGCGGGGCTGAAGCGAATCAATGTGAGCATCGATACGCTTAGCCCTGAGAAGTTTAGGCAAATTACCAAGCGGGGCGATCTGACCAAAGTTCTCGAAGGTCTGTTTGCCGCCAAGAGTCGCGGTCTCCATCCCATCAAAATCAATGCGGTCATTGAGCGCGGCGTCAACGATGATGATATTCTCGACCTTGTGGAATTCTCCAGGGAAAATGGCTTTTCCATGCGCTTCATTGAATACATGGATGTCGGCAACACCAACAGCTGGACCTCGGAGAAGCTGGTCTCCAAAAAGGAGATATTAGAGAGGATCAGCGCGCGCTTTGCGCTGAGAGAAGTTGGTAGAGAGAACGGGAGCGCACCGTCAGTGGATTACGAATTCACCGATGGCCGCGGGGAGGTCGGGATTGTCGCATCGGTCACCGAGCCTTTTTGCTCAGCTTGTAATCGGGCAAGGCTTACCGCTGACGGCAAGCTGGTTACTTGTCTTTTCTCCTCAGTAGGGCACGATTTGAAGGCCCTCCTAAGAGGTGAGCCAAGAGATGAGGAGATCTTTGAGTTTATTGCGGGAGTCTGGAAAAAAAGGCAAGATCGTTATTCCGCCGAGCGGCTCGAGGCGCTGCAATCATCCAGCTACGATCCAAAAAACCGCAAGAAGATCGAGATGATCACCCTGGGCGGGTAGCCCTGTCGCTCCCCCGATTCTAGAAGCGGCTAGTGCATCTACGACAAGCTGCTCCCTGGTGGGTTCCAGCGATTTGTCAGCTGCTCTTATGGGATATCCACTTCCTTGAAGCTTCCTGGCAGAGCGGTATCGATGGTTTGTTTGACTGCCGTAGCAGCCTTTTGAATCCGGGGCCAGCTCGTGGATGACAGTACGACGATAGCGATTTTCCCTGTGAGGTTTTGCTGGTCGCGGAGGTTCCTGTCAGTTGTGACAAAAACCTCAAAGCCCTCTTGTTCTGCCGTTGCCAGCAGCTCGCCGTTGCTTAAGGTGCTCCAACCACGCTGAAAAGCGGTTTTCCACTCAATGCCGCGCACGATCACGTGGTGCAGGGTACCCGGTGCATCCACGGCCTTCTAATGGGTGATCCCTTTTCCCGTTTGACTTAACAGAGTGGCCACTGTACATACGGAGAGGCTCAAATCGGAAATTCGGGGCAACAGGTAAATAAGACGTGTGGCGCGGAAGTTGCATCCGTAATTTGCTGGCTTGAGGTCTGCGGGGAAGGAGGCTTTCTCATGCTTATATCAAAAGACCGCAATCCGCGAAGTTACCGAATTGTAGGCCCTCAGCGACAGATCGACGAGCGTGACACGCCTCACCCCCGGGTCGACCGTGGGGAACTGGGGGACCGGCTTCGCACCTGGCGGAAGACCATCGGCGAGGATCCTCTCAGACGCATCTTGAGCGGGGGCGGCGGTGGAGATTCGAACAACACCCTCTCTAATATCATGAGACGCATACCGGAAGGGAAAGTGAATCCTAATAAGATACCCGTCTCCGACCCCGCCCATATGGCGCGCAACATCAAAGAGATCGCCCGCTTTCTCGGCGCCGATGTGGTGGGGATCACGCACCTCGACCAGGCTTATGTCTATTCCCACCGCGCCAGTGGCAACGCCGCTGCGGGGGAAAAGCCTGGAGATCCCATCCACCTGCCTCATTGTTATGCGATCTGTATGGGGTTTGCGAGTGATTATTACAAGTTGCTGAGTAATAACAGTCGCATCTCTGACACCGAGTACGGGCTAGGCAATAACCACACGATTCCAACCACCTTCATGCTGGCGAGCTACATCCGCGAGATGGGTTACCCCGCGCGTGCTCACCATTACGGGACATACGAGATAAATCCCATACCACTGGCGGTGAACGCCGGGCTGGGAGAGCTAGGCCGACACGGAATGCTCATCCATGAGGAGTACGGCTCCCGTCTGCACCTATCTGTAGTTACGACGGATCTCCCACTGGCAGTGGATGAGCCTGTGGATATTGGGGTTGAAGACTTCTGCAAATACTGTATGAAGTGTGCGCGCACTTGTCCGTCGCACAGCATCCCCTTCGGAGGCAAGGAGGTCTACAACGGCGTCGAGAAGTACCGCATTAACGTGGAGACTTGCTACAAGCACAAGCTGGCATCGAGAGGCCAATGGTACAGTTGTGTTATTTGTGTTTCCTCGTGCTGCTACAACAAGCCCAAGGCGTGGTGGCACACACTGGCTTTGTGGTCGATCAAGAAGACCCCGATCCCGTTGCGCCCGCTCCTTATCAAGCCGTTGCTCTGGATCGACGATCTTTTCTGGGGGAAGAGGCCGTGGCGTCATATGAAGTGGCTGGACTACGACAATGCCCCACAGCCCGTGACCTGCAATATCCCCGGCTGCCAGGCGCAGCACAAAAACCTGCAGCACAAGCGGCTACATCCCAAGCCGGTTGTGGGGAGTACGGTGGGCTGAGGGCCAGGGGGCTTTCCGCTATGACCTACGTGATCGTAGAGCCGTGCATCGGCGTGAAGGACGAAGGCTGCGTGCGCTAAGCCAAAAGACCGGATTTATTCCCATCCAGACTTTAGGAGGAGAACATGAATAATTCTTGGCGCCCTTTCCTATTATCATGGATCTTGCTTATTGGACTATTGCTTCTAGGGCCTGGCCAGGTTTGGTCCCAATCAGCTGACATAGCAAAGCTCATCGAAGGCGCAAAAAAGGAAGGAGAACTGGTGATCTATGGGACCACGGATCTGAGACAAGCCAGTCTCATTAATACGAAATTCCGTGAAAAATACCCGTTTATCGACGTCAAATTGAACCGGTCGAGCGCCGACGCCCTTTACCCACGAGTCCTCACAGAGGCTCGATCCGGAAAATTTCTGGCGGATATTTTGCAGAACACGACGCTGGGCATGTACTTTTTGAAGAAGGAAAGACTTCTGGCGCATTACGTTCCACCCGAGGATCGGTTCTATGCCAAAGAATTTAAGGACCCGGGATACTGGACAACCACCAGCATGAATGTCCACGTCATCGGCTATAACACCAAAGCGGTCTCGCGCGACAGCCTCCCGAAGGGTTGGGAAGATCTTCTGAGCTCCGCCTGGAAGGGAAAAATGATGCTCAATCCGAGGGAACAGTGGTTCGCCTGGATCCTTCAGATTATGGGCAACGAGAAAGGGCTCAATTTCATGCACGGGCTTTCCCGCCAGGGGCTGACGATCCGCCACGAATCCACGGCTATGAGGGCCCAGCTCCTTTCCGCCGGAGAGTCGGACCTCGACATTGATTCGACTTATAGTGTCCTGAGCCCTCTGATCAGACATGGCGCGCCCGTTAACTGGACCACGCTCGGTTCTGCGCTCGTCGTTCCGGTCGGGCACGGTATTGCCGCTCGCGCGCCCCATCCGAATGCGGCGAAACTGTTTATTGATTTTATGCTGTCCAAGGAAGGACAAAAGCTGGTGCTGACTTTTGATCGCAACGTTGCCCGCTCAGACCTTTCCGAGGAACAAGGAGCCATGAAAGCTGTCAAGGTAATCCCGCTCGATCCATCTCTGGGTGAAAACGTGGAATTCTACGCGAGGCAAGCAAGAGAGATTTTCGGGAAGTAGCATACGCTTGATCGTGTTTGTGGAACGCGTCGGCAAACTCGCCACGAACGCCAGCACGGGCTCCGGGGTCTTGCATTACGCCAATGTGTGATTGCAAGACCTGATAATCATCTAGAAGGCTTCTCCATGAGGCTGTAAAGTTGGACATAGAGCCAACCCCACAACTCAAAGGAGGAGACCGAGATGAAACTTTACGGTGCCATCGACTTGCATTCCACCAACAGCGTGGTGACTCTGATCGATGGAGGGAATTCCGGGGACAGTATACAGCAATTGACAAGTAGTATGAGACGGATGCAGAATCTGCCGCCATGGCAAGAATCTCCCGAGTGGTCGTTCCAGACTTCCCGCATCACGTCGTGCAGAGGGGCGCGCGCAGGATGGATGTTTTCTTCTCCGCTGAAGACCGACAAGAATACCTCAGCTTGCTATCTCAATCGGCATCGAGACACGCGTTGGATTTTCTAGCCCGACTTTCTCAACCGGAGGGGTAGAGGAGCAGAAAAGCGAATAAAAACAGGCCTCCTAGTCAAAAGGTCTCCACTACATCGGGCTTGCTGGCGCTAGTGCATCAGTTCTCCGGCGGCGGTGATCTTGGGTGGCGG
>JACPSE010000147.1 GCA_016193465.1 Deltaproteobacteria bacterium | reverse complement strand
GTGGAATGTCGCGGTCCTTTTATCTCCGGCTACTGGAATGACCGTCTATTGATCGAAGTCCGAGACGAGACTTTTGCTGCGGGGAGGGTGGGTCTCTGGACCATATCGGACTCGGTGAGTTATTTCGATGATTTGGAAATCATGGCCCTTGAGTAAAAATTCTATAGGAGGAGTCTATGCAAACCCTAAAGATTGATGACCATATCGAGTTCCATCCTAAGGCCTTTGTGCGCAAGCGCCTCTTTGAGATGGGAGAGCTTTACTTCAATATGTACTGTATTCGGCCAGGACAGAAGAACCCGCTGCACCGCCACCCGAACTCGGCAGAGGTACTCTTCTTCGTTGAAGGCGGGGGGGAGGTCATCGTGGGACGAGAAAAGAAAAAGGTAGCAGCCCGGGAGGCGGTCTATGTCCCTGTCAACACACCCCATGAGATCATCAACACGGGCAAGGCCAATATGATCGTGGTCCTGGTACAGACCCCGCTCCCGTGCGAGCATGTCTATGTGCGGCCAGAGGAGATCGGGGAAGTGGTTCAGGTATCATAACGCCCTGCCCATCCCCTCTCGGCACATCCTGGAGATCCTCCGCTCCTTGAGTTGACAAAGCCAACTCTGTGGTGAAATAAATGAGTTTGTGAATGAGAATAGAGAGCCATGCTGAAAATCATTCCAGTTGAAGAGGCCGTGGGGATGCCCCTGGCTCATGACATCACGGAGATAGTCCCCGGCAAGCACAAAGGACCCGCCTTTCGCCGTGGTCACATTGTGAGGCCTGAGGATGTTTCCAAACTACTCGACCTCGGTAAGGCCCACCTCTACATCATGGGGCTGGAGGAGGGAGAGCTCCATGAGGAAGAGGCCGCTCGCAGGTTGGCGCAGGCGGCCGCAGGGCCCAACATCCGCCTGACCGATCCGGTCGAGGGGCGGGTCAACCTGATAGCGGAGGTTCCCGGACTATTAAAGATCGACGGCGACCTTCTCTATCGCTTCAACGCGCTCGGCGATCTGATCCTGGCAACGCTTCCTACTGACAGATATGTCAGGAAGGGAGATGTCCTGGGGGGCACGCGCACGATTCCGGTGGTTGTCAAAGAAGATTTAGTAAAGAAAGCGGAAGCGCTGTGTAAAGAAAAGCCGATCGTTTCAGTCGTCCCGCTTCCCTCCCGGCGCATTCATCTGATCGTCACCGGCAGCGAGGTCTTTACCGGGCGCATCAAGGACGGCTTTGAGCCGGTGGTCCGGCGCAAGCTGGGCGAGATGGGATCGGATCTGGAAGCGGTCAAGTTGGCCCCGGATGAGCCGGCTAAGATCGCCGCGCATATCAAAGATTCCTATCAAGCCGGTGCCGAGATCATCCTGGTTAGCGGCGGCATGTCGGTAGATCCTGATGACCTGAGCCCGGAAGGGATTCGGCAAAGCGGGGCGACGGTGGAGTGTCACGGCTTTCCGGTCTTGCCGGGCTCGATGTTTCTCATGGCCTACTTAAAGGAGACCCCGATCCTCGGCCTGTCCGGCTGCGTTATCCATGACCCGGTGACCGCTTTCGACATTCTCTTGCCCCGGCTGCTAGCAGGCGAAAGGATCTCCCGCTCGGACATCGTCTCGATGGGTCACGGCGGGCTGCAAAAAAAACATGACCATTGATTAATGATAGGAAGTCTCTATCGTTTATTCCGGTAGCCAGTGTGGGCCGCTGACTCTACAACCTACTGCGGAGGTGAAGCGTGTATCGCGACTTACGTGAGTTCATCGACAAGCTCGATGAGATCGGCGAACTGAAGCGCGTCGACGGAGTCAACTGGAAGTTCGAGCTCCAGTGCGTCGCCGAGCTGTTCAAGGAGCGGGCAGGGCCCGCGCTGCTCTTCGATCATATCCAGGGGTACCTGCCAGGCTACCGAGTGCTGGCCAACGTTGTACTGTCCGCGCGGCGCACCGCCCTGGCGCTGGGGATGGACCCCGACACAGCGCCGATGGAGGTTATCAAGCGCTGGCGGAAAGTGCTCAAGGACTTCCGCCCGGTTCCTCCGGAGTACGTCACTACTGCCCCGGTGTTCGAGAACCAGGCGACCGGAGAATCGGTTGACTTGCTGAAGTTCCCGGCACCGTGGTTTTATCCGGAGGATGGCGGCCGGTATCTTGGCACGGGCGATATCGTCATCATGCGCGACCCGGAGGAGGGCTGGGTGAACATCGGCGTGTATCGCATACAGATGCATGACCATAAAACGACAGGCATCATGATGAACCCCGGCCAGCAGGGCACCCTCATCATGCGCCGGTACCATGAGCAGGGCAAGAACTGCCCGGTCGCGGTCAGCCTGGGCTACACCGCCGACCTGCTCTACCCGGCTCAGCAGAGCCTGCCGTGGGGGGTCTCGGAATACGACCTGGCCGGCTTCGCCCGAGGCGCTCCGATCGACGTCGTGGAGGCACCACTGACCGGTCTGCCGGTGCCCGCGACTTCCGAGATCGTTCTGGAGGGCGAGATCCCGCCGCGCTCGGTGGAGGGGCGACCGGAAGGGCCCTTTGCCGAGTCGTGGGGCTACTCAATGGACAGAGCCCGCGAGTGCGAGGTCATCAAAGTCCAGGCCGTCTACCACCGCGACGACCCTATTCTCTGGGCTTACAAGGACTCTAAACCGCCGGTGACTCCTTCGGTGCGTCTGCCGGTGCGGGCAGCCAACGCCTGGAACGAGATGGAAGCGGCCGGGGTGCCGAACATCAAGGGCGTCTACGGCTTCATCTTCAACGACTGCCGCCTTGGCGTGGTCTCTATTAAGAACTCCTATCCGGGCCATCCCATGCAGACGGGTATGGCGCTACAGGCCAGTCACCAGGGGAATAACAGCATCATCACCATCGTGGTGGACGACGACGTGGACATCACTAACCTCGAGGAGGTCATGTGGGCGGTGGCGAGCCGTTGCGACCCCACCACTCAGGTGCTGACCTTTCGCGGGCGGACATCCACCATTGACCCGCGAGTCACTCCCGAGCAGCGAGCGCGGCGTGACATCACGCGTGGCCACATCATCATCGATGCTTGCAAGCCGCTGGACTTTAAGGATTTCCCGCCGATCTACCGGTTTTCGGACGAGATGAAGCAGGAGATGATCCGAAAATACCACCTCTTGAAGGTCTAAACTAAGCCGCCCGCTACTTCATGAGTTCGGCATTGATCTCGTCAAGCAGCTCGGCCGGTGGTTGCAGAAGATCCTGCCCCAACTCGGCCAGAGGAGTTTCGCAGAGATTCATTTGCTCGGCAAAGTCCGGACGGCTGGGGTCGTAGTAGATGAGCCCGGTTAGGAACTTTCCTTCCGCGACAGCCGCGTGGATCGCCGCCAAGGCCTGCATCTTATTGGAAGGGTCATAATCCGACCTGAGCTTGTGCAGGACGATGCGAGAGCCGTCGTGAAGGGTTACCTCCTGGTCGGTTCCCTCCTTATAATCGACCTCAATGTTTTCGTAATAGGGAATGAAATCAAGGTCCTGGATCGGGTCCAGATTCTCTCGGATATACTTGAGGCTTTTCGTCGAGCCTTCGTGATTATTGAAGGTCACGCAAGGACTCAGCACGTCTAAAATCGCGCTCCCCTTATGGGCAAGCGCTCCTTGGATCAGGGGGGCAAGCTGTTTGCGGTCGCCAGAGAAGCTGCGCGCGACGTAGGTGGCTCCAAAGGTTATTGCCAGTTCGGCAAGGTCAATGGCCGGCATGTCGTTTAATTTTCCGCCTTTCATGCGGCTTCCCTTGTCCGCGGTGGCGGAGAACTGTCCCTTGGTCAAGCCATAGACCCCGTTGTTCTCGACAATGTACGTGATGTTCACATTGCGGCGCATCATGTGACAAAAATTTCCCAAGCCGATCGCGGCGGTATCCCCGTCGCCGGACACGCCGATGGGAATCAGGGTACGGTTGACCCCGTTGGCCCCCGTCGCCAGGGCTGACATCCTCCCGTGGACCGCATTGAAGCCAAAGGCTTGACCGAGAAAATAGGCCGGCGTCTTAGAAGAACAGCCGATGCCGCTCAGCTTGACGACTTTGCGCGGGTCGACGCTGCTGTCAAAAAAGGCCCGGATGACGGAGGCCGTGATCGCGTCGTGACCGCAACCGCGGCACAAGGTTGAGGGGGTCCCCTCATAATCCTTTTCTGTTAAATTGATGCGGTTGACTTTTTTCTCGGCCACGCCTTTATCCTCGTAATCGGGCTTGCCTGACGACTTCTGCTGTAGTCGCCTGCGCCCCATTAAAGATTTGTTTGACGATCTCGCCTGCCGTTACGGGAAGCCCATCGTAGATGAGCACGCTGATGATTTTGGCGCCCAATTCCGGCCACTCTTCCTTGACAACGGCCGCCATCTGCGCGTCGCGGTTTTGCTCCACGAGATAAATTGTCTTGTGGGCCTCGAGAAATTCCTTTACCTCTTCAGTCAGGGGAAGCGCCCTCAGCAGGAGATGATTCGTTTTAAGTCCTACAGCGCGCAAGCGATCACGCGCCTCCCTCGTGGGCTCATAACTCGAGCCGAAGCAGATGACTCCGGTCTTGACCCCTTCGTTCATTTCGATGATCGGCTTTGGCACGTAGCTGCGAGCTGTTTCGAATTTCCTGCGCAGCCGGTCCAAGGTCTCCTTATAATCGTTCTCGTCCTCGGAATAGAGGGCGTCGGCATCATGACCTGAGCCACGAGTAAAATAGGCGGCATGGCGATGGGGATTCCCTGGAATAGTCCGATAGGGGATGCCGTCCCCGTCGGCATCGAAATAGCGGCGGAATTTTTTCCCTTCTTTTTCCCATTGTTCGAGCATTTCAGCGGTCACAAGCTTGCCCCGGTCAAAAGGCTCTTTTTCCAGCCGGAACGGTTCCGAAGACCACAGATTCATCCCCAAATCCAGGTCCATCATGACGAAGACGGGCGTCTGGAACCGCTCAGCGACGTCGAAGCTGCGCCGGGCAAAGTCGAAACAGGATTTCATGTCGTGCGGGATAAGGATGATATGGCGCGTGTCCCCGTGCGAGCAATAATACATCAGTTGGATGTCTGCTTGCTGGGTTCGCGTCGGCAGTCCGGTGGAAGGACCGCCGCGCTGGATAATGAAAAAGACGCTCGGGATTTCGGCAAAGTGGGCGAGGCCGATGGTCTCGTTCATGAGGGAGAGTCCCGGCCCGGAGGTACAGGTCATGGAACGCGCCCCGGCCCAACCGGCTCCTACAACCATGCCTGCGGCCGCGATCTCGTCCTCCGCCTGAATGATCGCATAGGTCGCCTTTCCATTGCTCTTGCGCAGCCTGGGAAGGTAGTGCTCCAGGTTTTCAGCGAGCGAGCTGGAAGGAGTAATCGGGTACCAGGAGACCAAGGTGGCGCCGCCGTAGATTGCCCCTAACGCGCCCGCGGTATTCCCTTCGGTAATGATTTTGCCCTTGTTCCCGTTGGGGATCGCCTGAAGCCGTGCGATATTCTGGGTCACCCCGTTCTCCTCCATATGGCGGTAGCCCGCATCAATGCAGAGGAGGTTGGACTCTATGACCACGGGCTTTTTGCCGAAGGTATCTTCAAGGACTGCCCTGATGGTTTCCATGTCGATGCCGAAGAGGTAGGCCAGCGCACCCACATAAACCATATTTCTCTGCTTGCCTCGCAAGGGTGAGGCCGGGACAAGTTTTTGCACTATTTTGTTGGCCGGGACCCCCAGGTACTGCACGCCCTCTCGTTTCAGGTTGGGGGGAAGAGGGGTGGAGTCATCATAAAGAATGAGGCCGCCATCCCTTATCCGATAGATATCTTTGGCTGCGGTGGTGTCATTGAACATCACCATCGCATCGATAACGTCCTTGCGGCCGAAATAGCCTTCGGCTGACGCCCTGATCTGATACCACGTGGGCAGGCCTTGGATATTGGACGGAAACATATTCTTCGACGAGCAAGGTATGCCCATCTTAAAAATGGCCTTAAAAAGGATGTTATTCGCCGACGCGCTTCCCGAACCATTTTCTGTTGCCACACAGATACTTAGGTCATTGATCCTAGGCGTTTCCATAGTCGGATTGGTAATCAACCTCCTTCTGCTGCCAACTTTCTTAACTTAACATAACTGTTGGGAAAGACAAGAAACGCTTGATTTATCCAGGGGTATACTCTTCTTCGGAGTCCCAGAATTCCGCGATCTCCTTCCATGTTCTGCGGACACTTTCGTCAATATCCAACGCCTCGGCGTACTTCAGGACGTCACGCATGGAAACAATACCGACAAGAGCCCCAGAATCTCCCAGGACAGGTATGTGGCGGAAGCCCCTTTCGTACATTTCCACCAGCACTTCCCCGACGAGGGCAGAGTGGGGCATCGTCACAAAGTCGGCCGTCATAACCTCTGCGATCGGAGTCTTTTTGGTATCGATCTCCTTCACGGCTACCCGCTTTAAGACATCGCGCTCGGTAAATATCCCCTTGGGCTCTCCGGCGCTCAACACAAGAATACAATTGGTCTCTTTTTTAATCATGAGTTCGATAGTTTCGTATATCGACTGGGAGGCGTCTACGGTAATAAGATCGGCGGACATGATGCTGCCGATGGTTTGCGTCTCTCTGAGTCCACGACCTGATTCCGCTGCCAGCTTGAGAATCCGGCGCATGGAAATCATGCCAACGATCCCGCCCTTCTCACCGCGGACGAGCAAGTGGCGGAATTTCGATTTGTACATTTTTCCCAGCGCTTCAACGATATGGGCCTCTTGCTGCACGGTATCGATTGGACTGGTCATGACCCTTTTGATGCCGGTCTTTTTGGGCTCCAGTTTCTTGTTCATAACGCGTTTCAGGACGTCGTGCTCGGTGAATATCCCCACAGGAACCTGGTTGTCCGTGATAACGGCTCTGCCGACATTTTTCGCCGCCATTACCTCCATGGCGGCAAAAACCGTGCTCGACACCTCAACGGTAGTCATTTCCCTGGTCATGATCTCGCTGACTTTGTTGGAAAGCATAAAACACCTCCCTGTGGCGATCTAGCCCCACGTCGGGATGCATAGGAGTCCAGATAAGTAGGATCTGTGATGAAATATCTCTTTTTTCTCCTAAAGGTGCAAGGGGGCGGATGATTGCGGGGGGGCGGGAGGCGTGGTAAATTTGTCCCCGATTAGAAGCGAGAGATAGCTCTATGAGTCGGCGCGAGATCGAGTTTGACCATGAGGTGGTCACAGAGACTGAGAAGAAGCTCAAAAGACCTCCTCTTTACAAGGTCCTGTTGCACAACGACGATTACACCACCAAAGAGTTCGTCGTCGAGATCCTGCAATACGTCTTCTATAAGGAACATACCGAGGCGGTCCAGATCATGCTCCATGTCCATAAGAAGGGAATCGGAGTGGCCGGGGTTTACACCTATGAGGTTGCCGAAACGAAGGTGTCTCTCGTCGAGAGCCTGGCGCGACAGCATGAATATCCACTAAAGTGCACGATGGAAGAGGCCTGAAGATGATCAGCAAAGAATTGCAAGCGACTTTACATTTGGCCTTCTCTGAGGCCCGACGGCGGCGCCATGAATACGTCTGCATCGAGCACTTGCTCTTTGCCTTGCTCCAGGATAAGGACGCTGGCCCGGCCATCATCCACTGCGGGGGTGATGTTGCCCGAATGAAAAGGGCGTTGGAGGAGTTCTTCGAGACGCATCTGGAGAGCCTGCCTAAGGGGTTGGAACGGGAGCCGCAACAGACCCTTGGCTTTCATCGGGTTGTCCAAAGAGCGGTGCTCCATGCCCAGTCTGCCGAGAAAAAAGAGATCAGCGGCGCAAATCTCCTGGTCGCCATCTTCCGCGAGCCGGATTGCTACGCAGTCTACCTTCTGGAGGAGCAGGGAATTACCCGACTCGACGTCATCAATTATATCTCCCACGGCATTTCCAAGATTCCCACCGGCGATGATTGGTCGGCAGGCCGGGAAGAAGCGGGCGAAGAGGGAAGGCCCCGGCCGGTGGCGAATCCGCTCGCGGCCTTCACAGTAAACTTGGTGCAAAAGGCCCGGGACGGCAATATCGACCCCTTGATCGGTAGGGAAGATGAGATTCAGCGCACGATCCACGTCCTGTGCCGGCGGCGCAAGAATAACCCGATCTACGTCGGTGATCCAGGCGTGGGAAAGACGGCTATAGCGGAGGGATTGGCCCTGAGAATTGTTCAAGGGCAGGTTCCCGATGCCCTCAAGGGTGCGGTCATCTATGCCCTGGACATGGGCGCGCTCCTGGCCGGGACCAAGTTTCGCGGCGATTTCGAGGCGCGTTTAAAGGGGGTTCTGAACAGCCTCAAGAAGCAGCCCAATTCGATTCTCTTTATTGATGAGATCCACACGGTTGTCGGGGCTGGGGCGACGAGCGGCGGATCCATGGATGCGTCCAATATACTAAAGCCCGCACTTGCCTCAGGAGAGTTGCGATGCGTCGGCTCCACCACGTATCACGACTATAAGAGCTATTTTGAAAGAGACCGCGCGCTGGCGCGCCGTTTCCAGAAGATCGAGATCTCTGAGCCAAGCGTAGAGGAAAGCTATCAGATCCTCCAGGGCTTGAAGCCCCATTACGAGAAGCATCACGGGGTCCGTTACACCTCCGCTGCCCTGCGTGCCGCGGTGCAGCTCTCCGCCAAGCACATCAACGATCGCCGTTTGCCTGACAAGGCGATTGACGTGATTGATGAGGTCGGGGCCGCAGTGAAGATCCTTCCGCCGGAGAAACGGAAGAAAAGCATTGGTCCCAAAGAGATAGAAAATATCGTTGCCAGGATTGCCAAGATCCCGCCTCGAAGCGTCTCGGCGTCAGATAAAGAGCAACTGCAAAACCTCGATCGGGATCTCAAATTGACCGTTTTCGGTCAGGACGCGGCCATCGAAACGCTCGCTAGCGCAATCAAGTTGTCCCGTTCAGGTCTTGGCCAGCCGGAAAAGCCGATCGGCTGTTTCCTCTTCTCCGGGCCTACGGGCGTGGGGAAGACTGAGGTAGCGAAGCAGCTCGCGCGCATCCTCGGCGTGGAATTTATCCGCTTCGACATGAGCGAGTACATGGAGAAGCATACCGTATCCCGCCTGATCGGCGCGCCGCCGGGATATGTGGGATTCGACCAGGGGGGGCTGCTGACAGACGGCGTGAATAGGAATCCCTATGCCGTCTTGCTGCTGGATGAGATCGAAAAGGCGCATCCCGACCTCTTCAGCATCCTGCTTCAGGTCATGGATCACGCCACGCTGACGGATAACAACGGGAAGAAGGCGGACTTCCGCAACATCATCCTGATCATGACCACCAACGCCGGCGCCCGGGAGATGAGCGGAGCCCCGCTGGGATTTGGCGAGCGCTCCAATGTAGGAAAGGGTAAGGAGGCGATCGAGAAGATGTTCAGCCCGGAATTTCGCAACCGCCTCGACGCCATGATCGTCTTTAACTCTTTAAGCCCGGAGATCATCGAGCGCGTGGTGGATAAATTCGTCATGGAGCTGGACCTGCAACTGAACGAGAAAAAGGTCTTTCTCGACCTCTCCCCGAAAGCGCGCAAGTGGCTGGCACAAAGGGGCTATGACCCGATCTTCGGCGCGCGACCCATGGCGCGTCTAATCCAGACCGAGATCAAGAGAGTGCTGGCGGACGAGATCCTGTTCGGGAAACTGCAAAACGGGGGCAAAGTGGAGATAGATGAGAGCGACGGCAAGCTTACCTTCTCTTACAGCGAGCCGCCGGCGTCGGAGATTAAAAAGACAGCTTCCAGAGTTCAAGAGCTGGAACCCACATAGCTTTCTAATTCTCAGGTCCGGTTTTTTTTGCCATTTCCGGTTTTCTCCATGGAACAGGTTATCGTCGTTTTATTTTTCACCTTTTTTGCTCTGGAGTTTCTCGTTGAGTTCATTCTCAACGAGATCAATATGAGCTATGTCCAGGCAAGATTCGCCGAACGGAAAATTCCTGATATTTTCCAGGGCAAGATAAGTTCAGAGGATTATGGCAAGTCCGTGGAATATACTCTCGTGAAGGGGCGGTTTGAGCGTTGGGCGCGAGTTTACGGGAGCTTGGTGACCCTCTTTGTCCTGTTTAGTGGCCTGCTTCCTTACTTGGATCACTTCTCTCGGAGCGCGGGAGGCTGGTTTCCTGCCAGCCTCAAGGCGCCCGGAATCCTATTTTGTTTTGGCGTCGCGGTCACCTTTTCTCTTCTTTCTCTGCCTACAGGCCTCTACGTCACTTTTGTGATCGAGGAGCGGTTTGGTTTTAACAAGACCACGCTCAAGCTCTATCTCATCGACAAGCTGAAAGGTCTCTTGGTCAGTCTCGTCATCGGCATCCCGTTTCTCTTTGGCGTGCTCTACCTGATGGAGGGGACCGGCCGCTACTGGTGGCTCTGGGCGTTTCTCTTTATCCTGGCTTTTCAGATCCTGATGGTGATTATCTACCCGACGCTTATCGCGCCGCTCTTCAACAAATTTGAGCCGCTCAGAGAGGGCGAGTTGCGCGAGCGCATTTTGACCCTGGCCGAGAAGGCCGGCTTTAAAACGAGCGGGATCTACACGATGGATGGCTCGAGGCGCTCAGCCCATTCCAATGCCTACTTCACTGGTCTGGGAAGGGCGAGGCGGATTGTGCTCTTCGATACTCTCTTGGAGCAGATGACCGAGGCGCAGGGATTGGCGGTTCTGGCGCACGAAATCGGCCACTATAAGATGAAGCACGTCCGGAAGATGCTGGTCATTCAAGGGGTCTTTCTCTTCGCGGGGCTCTATATTCTGAGTTTCCTCGTCGGTTATGAGCCGCTGTTTCGGGCCTTCGGTCTTGCGCCTTCCAGTCACGCAGCGCTGGTCCTCTTCAGCCTCATCTCCGGCCCGTTTACCTTTTATTTTGCTCCCCTGATGAATCTTCTGTCCCGCAGGCACGAATACGAGGCGGACCGCTTTTCCATAAGGATGTTACAGGACGGAAAGCCGATGGAAGAAGCCCTCTTTAATCTGACAGTCAAAAACCTCTCGAATCTTACGCCCCATCCCTGGTACTCCGCCTATTACTATTCCCACCCGACGGCAGAAGAGCGCATCAGCGCTATGCGGCAGGAAGCCCGGCGTTCACTTTCCTAGCTGCATCAAGATCTGATCCATCCTTTTTAACTCGTCGGTAAAATCCCGCGCGCCGGAAAAACGGCTTTTCTGGTAAAGGGATGTAAACTCTCTGACCAGCCCTGATCCGCCGGCCTCTGCCCTGTCTCTGAATTCGTCCGCGGTCTCCCCAGATTTTTTGATCAGTTGTCTCTTTTTCAGGACCGCCAGGAGCCTGCGGTAGCGCTCCGTGGCTTGATACGTGAGGCCCTGAACGTAAACTCTCTTTCTAGCCCTTCCTTGGGACCACTTCCATGTAACGACGAGGCATGCGAGTAGAGCAGCGAGCCCGAGCCACCAGTTGCCAAGGGTGGGCAGCGATTGGCGCAGTTCCCTGAATGAGAAACCTCGCAGCCCGGCCTCGAACCATTTATTGGGCTGCCTGATGGCGGTGAAGAGCTGGTACTGATCGATAAAGGTAAAATTCACGACGTGGCGGTACCAGCGCATCCGCAGAAAATCGACAAAATGGGTGAAGGAACTGAAAAGATGGCTTCCTGCCCGGCCCGGAGCTGGAGGCGTGGGATCCAACGTCATCCATCCTTGATCCGCGAAGTAGGCCTCGACCCAGCTATGGGCGTTGCTCTGCCGGACGATGTAGTATTCTCCGTAGGGGTTCCATTCTCCGCCGAGATAGCCGTTGACCACTCGTGAGGGGATGCCCAAACCGCGCAGCATCACCGCAAGGGCTGAGGCAAAATACTCGCAGTTGCCCTGACGGGCTTCGAACAGAAAGACAGCCAAAGGGTCTTCTTTCCCTACCGGCAGCTCCTTCAACGAGTAGCGATAGTTTTCTCGTAGGTGGCGCTCCAGGGCACGCGCCTTGTTCATCTCCTCACGGATCCCGTCCGTCAGGCGCTGCGATAGCTGGATAAGGCGCGGGTCGGTGGCGGGCAACTGTAAAGAGTCGCTTTCCGGGTTTCTCCCTTGCCGGCCCTCTTCGGGATGAGAGAGGACTTCATAAGAGAGCTGGAAGGGGGATGGATAGGCAGCCTGGAGGTTTCCGAGGCGATCCTGGAAAATGTACGGTAGCCTCCCGGAAACGGCGACCACCCCGTTCGGCGCAAAGATAACTGCTGAGCCTGAGGGCTCCAGAATAATCTTTTGGCGGATGAGCGCAGAGCGGTTTGATACTGGCTCACGCACTAGGTAACTTTCTCCTGAGCGCCTCAAAAGGACGGCCTCATTTCTGCTCTTCTGCCACTTGCGACCGTCAAAGAGATCCAGCGCCAACCCGCGCCAATAAAATTCTCCCGCGCCCTGCGGCCCTCCCCCATCCATGCTCACCCGCATTGCCACCGCATTGTTTTTCTGGATCTCCGCTACTTCGCCCAGGGCCAAACGGTCGGAGAAGCCGGTCACGGCAGAGCCGGTAGCCCAGGAATTGCCGAAAAACCCCGCGCTCAGACGCGGAAAAGACACGAAGAAAAATATCGTCAGCGAGAGCAGCACCACATCGAGAGTTCCCACCAGACGAAGGAGAGACCAACTGAGCAGGCGCGCTTCCACATCAGGATTCTTGCCTGCGGCCTCAGTCGCGCTCTTGAGATGAAAGAGCACCAGGGTCCACGGCGCCACGAAGAGGTAGCAAACGAAGACCGCGGCAAAAGAGATTTCAACGCTTAAGGCAGAGGCCGCTAGCAGACTAAAAAAGGATAGGAGATAGAGCTGCAGCCAGTCGCGCCCTTTCTTGGGCGCCAGGAGTTTTACCGCCTGCAGGGCTAAGAGGAAATGAACCAACTCCTGAAGCGGCAGGGCCTGCAGGAAGAAGATGGAAAAGAGAGAGAGCGTCAAGACAGCGAGCATCGCCATGTTCGCTGCCATTGGGGGCAGGATGCCTCTTCCGCTCCTCGTATCCCGGATCGCGCCAAGCAGCATAGCGAGCGCGGCAAAGAGCAGGTAAGGCGAAGAAAGCTCCTCCGTTAAAAACAGGCCAGCAAAACCCAGAAAGACCAGGAGATAGGAGGAGAGCAGGAAGACAAAATAAAAATTCATGCTCGAACCACCTCACAGGGAGGCAAAGCCGGCGGCGGAAGGGCCTCTCCCTGAATGAAGATGCCTCCCCCCTCCCTGATCGTTTGGGAGCGCCAATGGTCGAACCCTTGCCCCATCATCTTCTGAGATGGGCCGATGAGCGCAAGGTGGCGGAGGGCCGACTTCATCTCTTCGGCGCTGGCCATCGGCTGAAAGTGATCTTGCCAGGTGGCGAAGGTCACGGCTACCCCGTTCTCGACCATAAGGCGCAGGAGGCTGGCAGCGGTCTCCACTGCCTGTTCGAATCTCTCCCCCTCGTCTCCTCTGTCGTCGAAGAAAACTGGCCGAGGATACTCAATCTCTTCAACAAACTCTTTGACCATGAGTTGCCCCATGCGGGCTGAGGTGCGCCAGTGGATGAAGCGGTGGTCATCCTCGTGCAGAGCGGGCCGCAGGCCCAGGACCTCTTCTCCCCAGCGCCATTTTTTGCTGCCGATTCGATCCCTTCCCGATGCCAGCGCGCGCAGACGCGAGCTTTCTTTGAGGCCCGGGTAGGCGATGAAGCTTTCTTCCAGGGGGATGACGCGCACTTTCTCGAACAGACCAAAGGGGAAGCGGGTTGCCAGGTGGACGGGACCGAAGCGGTGCAGCCCTCTTGTTTCTACCTGCGCAAGGTAAGGAAAACTCCTGCGCTCCCCAGGTCCCAGAACGGAGAGGTAGCCGAGGGTGCGGCGGGGGAAGAAATCACCCCCATCACTGACGGCCAAAGCATAGGAAATCTTGCGCTGGCGCGGATTGTGCAGTTCCAGTACGACAGCAAAGGGCACGCGGGCGGTCACCTCGGAAGGCATGTGGCGATGGACTTCGATTCCCCGAACCACCCTTTCCGAGAGCAGCCCTGAGACAATCACGACGCTGAGCAACAGGCCAAAGACAAGATAGAAGAGGTTATGGCCCGTGTTGACGGCCACCAGACCGATGCCCAGGGTAAGGGCGGAGAAGATCCATCCCTCGCGGGTAAAGCGGAGCCGTCGGCGGGGGTTGAGGTAGCGACTGAGAATTCGCGTGAATGCGCTCACAGGGGAACACTCACTTCTTCGAGCAGGGCGCGCAGGATCTCCTCAGATCGGCGCGAATATGCCGGACCACTCTCCACCCCCTTGAGGAGCAACCGGTGAGCTAAAACCGGCACGGCCAGCTCTTTGATGTGGCGCGGGAGCACATAGTCGTACCCTTCCAGCAGGGCGAACGCCTGGGCGGCGCGGTAGAGCGATTTTGCCGCGCGCGGGCTTCCTCCCAGGGAGATGGCGGCGGAGTTCCGGGTGGCTGCAATGATGTCGAGAATATAATCCACGAGGCTGGCTTCGACGCGAACCTTATCGGTCAGCTCTTGCATCTCGATCACCTCTTCTGCCCGCATGACTGGCTTGAGCTGCCGGGGGAGAGGGGTGTCCGTGATCACCTGTCTCTCCGCGTCCCGGTCCGGATAGCCCAGGGAGATGCGCATCAGAAAACGGTCCAGTTGGGATTCCGGCAGCGGAAAGGTCCCGGCGAACTCCGAGGGATTCTGCGTCGCCAAGACCATGAAGGGACAGGGCAAAGGATAGGTGCGACTGTCGAGCGTGACCTGTCCTTCGTTCATCGCCTCCAACAGGGCGCTTTGCGTGCGCGGGGTGGTGCGATTGATCTCGTCGGCGAGCACGATGTGGTGAAAAAGAGGACCGGCTTTGAGGTGAAATTTTTGGCTTGAAGGATCATAGATCATGATTCCGAGAAGATCCGAGGGAAGCAGGTCGCTGGTCAACTGGATGCGCTGAAAGGAACAGTTCAGCGAGCTTGCCAGAGCTGAGGCGAGACTCGTTTTGCCCACGCCTGGAACGTCTTCTATGAGAAGGTGTCCCCGGGCGAGCAGGCAGATCGTGGCCAGCCGGATGGCATCATCCTTGCCCCGGATAATCTGGCCGACGTTGCCGATAAGGGCTGTCAGTTTTTCCTGCATGGAACAGCTAAAAATATCAGAAAAACCGTTAAAAAGCGAAAGGGCATTTAGTTACGAACAGAGCTAAGTTCTTGCCGGCATTTCAGAACAGTTGACCTCAGAGCCTCTTTTCGAGAGAATCAGACCCCAGGCTTTGGTCTCAATGAATGGTGGAAACTCGAACAGCGACACCTGAAGAGTGTAGTTGAGGAGGAATAATTCAGGAGGGTGAGGTGAGAAGGATCTCTCTTTGGTTTCTTTCCTTGATTCTGCTTCAGTTCGGCTGCGCGGCGATTGCTCAGCCACCGGCCCCAATTTCGGGTCCGGGTCCGATCTCCCCCAGCACCAAAGCTCAAACCCCTCCGACCGTTTCCCCTCTTCCCGAAAAGCCAATAGAGGTCCCTATCGGCAGGCTGGATGAGTACGAAGAGGAAAAACGGAAAGCAGGGGAAGTGACCGGTAGCCCTCCTGGCACTATTCAGGAGGACCCCGCTGTGCATAAGCGCCCCCAAAAGTCGAGTCCGTCTGAGAAAAAGTAAAGGCGTATGCAGAGAGCCCAAACGTCCCGCAGGCTAATCGTTTCTCTCGTCGCATTTCTGCTCCCTGGCGTTGCCTGGGCGCAGTACCGCCCAATTCCCGGCCCGGGCCCGATCTTTCCTGCCTCCGACTCTCCTAGGCTCTCCGCCCTTGCCCCGGAAACTTTTGAGCCACCGCCCCCTCGGGGCTACGCACAGGAGATACGGCAGTTGAAGCAGGAGGCCGCCAGGGTCAGCGGCCTTCCTCCAGGGCACATTCAGTATGACGTGGGTGCATCTCCGGCAACTGGCGGGGTCCGGCCTCTCGGTCGCTTCGGTGTCCAGCAAGAGAGTGAGCCTCAGCCTGCCGCTCCCTCTTTAGGAACCAACTTCAATGGGATTAGTTATACGGGATGGATTCCCCCTGACCCAGTGCTCGCCGCAGGCCCCAGCAACTTGGTCTTAGTCACAAACGGTTCTGTCACCATCAGGAATAAGACCGGAGGCCTGGTAGCCTCGACGTCGCTAGAGGATTTTTTCAGTTCGGTTAGGGCTTCTGGGGAGAATGCATTCGATCCGAAGGTCGTCTTCGATGTAGGGAGCAATCGCTTCTTCGTCGCGGCCTTAGGCCGAATCAACGATCCTGGGTGTACCGCTGGGAATTGTGTGTCGCACTTCTTCCTGGGGGTCTCCAAGAGCTCAAGCCCGACAACGACAGACTCTAGCGATTGGTATTTTTACAGCTTCGATGCAACGCTGGACGGATCTACTCCTACAACCAACTGGGCGGACTTTCCTGGCCTTGGTCTGGACGATGACGTGGTGGTTCTCACCGCCAATATGTTCGCTTTCAGCGACGGCTTCCAATACGCAAAGATCCGGATCTTGGATAAGTCTGTACTGATCGCTGGCGGAAGCGTCACCTGGACGGATTTCTTCGACATGACCGACCCTTCGAGCGGATTGGAAGCCTTCACCCTGCAACCCGCTCTCACCTTCGGGAGCCCGGGAACATTTTTTCTCATTAGCGCCTCAAGCAGTTCCGTTCTCTGTGATCTCGTTGTCTGGGGAATAGAGAATGCCCTTTCGTCCCCTACATTGACGTCACAGGTCGCTGCGGCAAGCGGCACGTGTGCTAATCCGCCCAATGCGCAGCAGCTAGGCGGCGGTACGGCGCTCGATACAGGCGACAAGCGGCTCAACAGTTCCGTTTACCGCAACAACTCGCTCTGGACCGCTCACGCCATACGGATGAACTTTGGCAGCGGCAATGTTTCGGCCAGCCGCTGGGTCGAGATTGATGTAGCGAGCTGGCCCAACTCGGTAGGCTTTATCCAGGACTCCACCTTCGGAGCCGACGGGATCTGGTACTTTTACCCAAGTGTCATGGCAGATGCCTCCAGCAACCTCGCTATTGTCCTTTCCCGCTCCAGCACCTCCGAGTATGCCTCGGCCTACTATACGGGGCGTCAGGGAACTGAGGCTGCCAATACGTTACAACCAAGCGAGCTCCTTAAAGCGGGAGCGGGCAACTATAGGCGACTCGATGGGAACGGGAATAACCGCTGGGGGGACTTCCTCGGTATCGGGTTAGATCCGAGCGACGGAAGCTTCTGGATCCTCGGAGAGTACGCTACGGCCTCCAACCAGTGGGGCACCTGGGTCGGCAATTTCGCTTTCGATAATCCAGTTCCATCCAGCTCTTCTCTTTCGCCGAGCAGCACCACTGCTGGCGGCTCTGGATTTACCCTGACGGTGAACGGCAGCAATTTTCTTGAGTCTTCAGTGGTGCGCTGGAACGGGTCGGACCGCACCACAACCTTTGTAAGCGCCACCCAACTCCAGGCCTCTATCCCTTCCAGCGACATCTCAACAGCGGGAACCGCTCAGGTCACAGTCTTCAACCCTTCCCCGGGAGGCGGCACCTCAAACGCCTTGACCTTTACCATTAACAATCCCGCGCCTTCAACCAGCTCACTCTCCCCGAGCAGCGCTACAGCAGGTGGCGCTGGATTTACGCTCACAGTCAATGGCAGCAACTTCGTTTCATCCTCAGTAGTGCGCTGGAAAGGATCGGACCGCACCACAACATTTGTCAGCAGCACCCAACTCCAGGCCTCTATCCCCTCCAGCGACATCTCAACAGCGGGAACCGCTCAGGTCACCGTATTCAACCCCACACCAGGGGGCGGCACTTCAAGCGGCCTGACTTTCACCATTAACAATCCGGCGCCTTCAGCCAGCTCGCTCTCGCCAAGCAGGACTAGGGCTGGCGGTGCAGGCTTCACTCTTACAGTCAACGGCAGCAACTTTGTGGCATCCTCTGTTGTGCGCTGGAATGGATCGGACCGCACCACCACCTTTGTTAGCAGTACTCAACTTCAGGCCTCTATCCCCTCCAGCGACATCTCCACAGCGGGAACCGCTCAGGTCACCGTATTCAACCCTACACCAGGGGGCGGCACTTCAAGCGGCCTGACTTTCACTATTTTCGAAGGTTTCACTCTCACTGCAAGGAAAGGCGGATCGGGCAAGGGCACGGTAACCAGCAGCCCGGCCGGAATCAATTGCAATGCTGATTGTACGGAGACCAGCGCAGACTACGAGAATGGTACCTCCGTGACACTGACGGCGAGTGCGGCGAGCGGCTCCAGCTTTAGTGGATGGAGCGGTGAGGGCTGTTCCGGAACCGGCACGTGTACGGTAACGCTTAGCGCCAACAGAACAGTCACCGCTACATTCTCGAAGAGCTTTACGGATGATCCCCTGAGCGCACAGGTTACCCCTGTTAAGAGGGTGCATATTACCGATCTACGCGAGGCTATCAATACCTTGAGGTCAAATAACGGACTTTCGGCCTATTCCTACACCGATTCTACTCTCACTGCCGGCACAACACAGGCGAAGGTGGTTCACATCACGGACTTACGCACCGCCTTGGACGGTGTCTATGACGCCAAGAGCCGAACCCGCCCAAGCTACACCGACTCCACAATAACTGCTGGACAAACCGTGATCAAAAAGGCCCACATCGCCGAGATCCGAAGCGCTGTGAGGGATGTGGAGTAAAGCGACTGCAAGCCAGCTCGGAGAATGGCTTGTAAACTGTGTGCTTATCTTGTAAAGTTTAACCCATGCGCACAAAAGTAACAAAACGCGGACAGGTTTCAGTTCCCTCAGAAGTTCGAAAGAAGCTTCAGATCGGCCCCGACACGACCCTGGAATGGCTGGTCGAAGGGTCCACCGTTAGAGTCATTCCTCTTCCTTCCGACCCC
>JACPSE010000125.1 GCA_016193465.1 Deltaproteobacteria bacterium | reverse complement strand
TCCCCCCTTATCTGGGATGTGATGAGCATCTCCACTTATCTCACGGCGAGCACGATCTATCTCTACCTCCCCTTGATCCCTGATATTGCCCTTCTCCGGGATCGAGTACCTGGCTGGCGGAAACGGCTTTACAGCATCCTATCTCTGGGATGGACGGGCACAGCGAGGCAGCATCGCAGGCTGGAGATTGCTATCGCTGTTCTGGCTATTCTTGTCATCCCCATTGCCGTTTCGGTCCACACAGTCGTCTCCTGGGTATTCGCCATGACGATTCAACCCATGTGGCACTCGACGATCTTCGGCCCTTACTTTGTGGTAGGAGCGATCTACTCCGGGATCGCTGCTCTGCTCATAGCGATGGCCTTGATTAGGAGGATTTACAAGCTTGAGGATTACCTCAAGCCAATCCATTTCAACTACCTGGGGATGCTCCTTTTCGTGATGACGCTTCTTTGGTTTTATTTTACCTTTGCTGAATATATTACGACCTTCTACGGCAGCGAGCCCACAGAGATGGCGGTCTTCTGGGCCAAGATTACCGGCGAGTACCGGATCTTCTTCTGGGGTATGGTCCTCACCGATCTTATTATTCCCTTTGCCATCCTGTGTAATCGCTGGACGCGGACGATCACGGGGACTGTCGTTGCCTCGGTGTCGGTCGTGATCGGTATGTGGCTGGAGCGTTTCACAATTGTTGTCCCTACGCTGGTGAATCCCAGGCTACCTTGGGATCGAGGTCTTTACTTCCCTACCTGGATCGAGTGGTCTCTGACTGTCGCCTTTTTTGCCACCTTTATTCTCCTTTACATGATCTTCACTAAGTTCTTTCCCATTGTCTCCGTCTGGGAGGTCAAAGAAGGGAGGGAGAGGGGTCTCGCTGAGGTCGAGGAGCGGATCAGAAGTTACCTTCCCGGCGTAGAAAAAGCGGTAGCCCCGCCTGCCGATAAGAGCGAAGAGGCAGAGGGCAGTCGATGGGGGGTGAAATGATGGAGAGGGATTTAAGGCGCGTGTTGCAACCTCCAAGCTACCTGCTGTTTATTTTTCTCACCTTTATTTTCATAGCAGCGGGTATTGGGGCTGAAAGACCGTATACACTTCCTGAGGATCCGCTCAAGGGCCGGGAGCTTTTCCTCGGTAAGGGTTGCATTAGCTGCCATGCCGTTCGGGGCGAAGGAGGAAGAATCGGTCCGGATCTCGGGAGAGGCTTCTTTCAGCGGAGTCTGATCCAAATGGGGGCCCTCATGTGGAACCACGCCCCCACGATGCGGGAAAAGATGAGGGAGCTAAAGCTCCCCTGGCCTTCCTTTAAAGGGAAGGAGATGGGGGATCTTGTGGCCTATCTCTACTATCTTGACTACTTCGACGAGCCTGGGGATCCAATGGCGGGAAGAAGGCTGATAAGGGAGAAGGAATGTTTAAGATGTCACACCATCGGGGGGAGGGGAGGGAGGATCGGTCCGAACCTCGATAAAATGAAGGCGTACGCCTCTGCTATATTTATGGCTCAGGCTATGTGGAATCACGGTCCTCCCATGGTCAAAAAAATGGCTGAGCTGGGTCTCTCGCCGCCCAGCCTTGCGGGAAAGGAGATGGTGGACCTCTTGGCTTATATCAGATCGGCCAGTGAGATAAGAATTAAGGAAAGGGTCTATATGCTTCCCGGCGATCCTCGTAAGGGGGAGAAGCTCTTCACCACGAAGGGCTGTGTAGCCTGCCATGGAACAGCAGGGAGGGGGGGCGCAGGGCCTTCTCTGGGGCCCGGAAAACTGAGAGGAAGTGTTTCCCAGATAGCGGCAGTTATGTGGCAGCATGGCCCGAGGATGTGGAAGAAGATGGAGGAGATGAAGATCGCCTACCCGCGCCTGGAAGGCTCTGAGATGGCCGATCTGATCGCCTACCTCTACTTTCTGGGTTTCTTCGATGATCCGGGAGATCCGGTTAAAGGAAAGGAGCTTTTTGCTGCTAAGGGCTGCGTCCGCTGCCATTCGGTTAAGGGAGAAGGAGGCAAGGTGGGCCCCGACCTTGCCCAGATACAGGCCTTTGCCTCCTCGATCGACGCCGTCCAGGCACTTTGGAACCACGTCCCGATGATGGAGGAGGCGACAAAAAAGCGAGGAATTGCCTGGCCCCTGCTCCAGGGCCAGGATATGGCAGACGTTGTTGAATACGTGCGCCAAGCGCAGAAAAAGAAGCCGGAGGCCCCAAAGCAATGACCCAGAGACGCGCCATGCTTTTCCTGGGTTTGGTTGTTGCCTTGGTGGTAGGGGCGATCACCTTTGCCATGGGAATCGCAAGGGAAGCCGACCGGGCGTGGGGAGTTTATCTGGTAAACTTTCTCTTCTGGATGGCGATAAGTCAGGCTGGGGCTGTTTTCCTTGGCATCCTTTATGTCACTGGGGCCAAGTGGGCGCAACCCTTAAAGCGCATTGCAGCAAGGACGACAGCTTTTCTGCCCTTGTCTCTTTTTCTCTTCCTCCCCCTTTACCTTGGTCGAGAAAACATTTTCCCCTGGGTCACGAACCCCATCGCGGAGAAGGCCGTTTGGCTCAATTTCCCTTTCCTCTTTGTTCGGGATGGGGTCAGTCTTGTCATTTTAACCGGGGCAAGTTTTTTGGTGGTCTTCTCCCGACGTGGGAGAAGTCCGCTCTTCTCATCCATTTTTCTTCTGCTTTATACCTTGGTTTATTCCGTGATCGGCTTTGATCTGGTGATGTCTCTTGCCCCCCATTGGTACAGCACCCTCTTTGGCGCCTACTTTTTCATGAGCAGCCTTTACCTGGGGCTGGCTGCCCTTGCCATTGTCTCAGCTCTCACTAGAAAATACCCTAAACCGGAGGGAGGGATCGGCACGGCCCAGTTCCACGATCTCGGCAAGCTCCTATTCGCATTTTGCATATTGACAGGAGATTTTTTGTGGTCCCAGTTTGCTGTGATCTGGTATGGAAATATACCGGAAGAGACAGAGTACATTATCCTTAGGACAATGGAGATGCCCTGGGCCCCTGTGGCCTGGGGAGTGCTGATAGGAACCTTTGTCGTCCCTTTTCTTGTTCTTCTCAGCCGCGGGGTGAAAGAGAATCCACGGAGCTTGCTTGTTGTCGCCTCGGTTATATTGATCGGGATGTGGCTTGAGCGCTACCTGCTGGTGGTTCCCTCTCTATTGCACCAAGAGACGTTGCCCTTAGGCTGGATGGAGCTCTTTATCACGTTGGGCTTCTTTGGCGCCTTTGTCATGACTTACCTGATGTTTGAGCGAATCGAAGGATATCTCCCCCGAGAAACGGAAGGTGTAAGATGAAAGGAGAACGCAGTGCGCATCCATAATGTTTTGGCGATTACAGGGCTCAGCTTCCTGTTGCTGTCGCCTTTATCCTATGCGGCAGAGAGCGCAAAGACCTTTTATACGAACCGCTGCCAGGGGTGCCATGGTCCGGATGGAAAGGGCAGCCCAACCATGGCCAAAGCCTTGCAAGTTGCTATCCCTGATCTCACCACGAAAGAGATGGGAAAGAAACCCGGCGCCGAGATCTTAGAGGCGTTATCTAAAGGGAAGGGAAAGATGCCTGCGGCGACAGGTCTCAGCGATAAGGAGCTAAAGGATCTCGTTGCGCACGTGAAAAGTCTTTCCAAAGGCAAGTAAAGTGGGCCGGTGCCCAGGGAAAATATGGCCAAATGGAGAGAGGCAAAATTTCGGCCTGCTCGATCCCTGGCCGGAAAACTGGTCCTGGGATTCCTCCTCATAGCCGCCCTTGAAGCCCTGGTGCTTGGGGCGGTCAGTTTTTACACCCTGCGCCGGTCCGTTGCCATCAATCGCCAACTGGAGGAGATTAGCTTATCGCTGGAAGCAACTCGGTCCTTGGGCCTGGACTTGGCCCAGGTTTCACAACCCCTGGATGAATACCTTTTAGGCGGCGATTCCGCGCCGACACTGGGCAAGTTCCGCGGCGCGTTATCTGTCGTTAGGACCAGCCTGAAGAGCTGCGGCTCGGCCGTTTGCCACGGGGCGGCCAAAGAGCCGCCGCAGATGGCAGCCATACTCTCCTCGGTGATTGCCGATGTCCAAGAGAAGGGCACGGCTATTTTTGAGGGCAAGAGGAACGGCGGGAGCTCGACGAAAATGAGAGAAGAGGTAGAGGTCCTGGTCTCGCAAGCTCGAAGCCTCATGGACACGATGTCGTCGGCCTTATCCGACAGAGTCGGAGTCCTCCGTAGGGAATCGGCCCAGATTGGGCAAAGAACTTTTGCTCTCTTCTTCCTCTTTACCGCCCTGTCGCTCGGCTTAACCGCTGCCGTGGCCTTTGCTGTTGCGCGGCGCATCACCGTTCCGGTCTCCGATCTCCTCGGCGGCACCCGGAGGATTATGGAGGGAGATTTGGGGCATCGGGTGGAAGCGAGGGCGCATGATGAGATCGGAGAGTTAGCCAATTCGTTCAATGCTATGGTCCAGACGCTGAAAGGATATAAGGAGCGGATCGACGATTACAGCCGCTCCCTGGAGGAAAAAGTCCGCTCGCGAACGGGGGAGTTGAAAAAGGCCCAGGAATCATTGCTGCAGTCGGAAAAGCTGGCATCGATCGGTCTTTTGGCGTCGGGAGTCGCGCATGAGCTAAACAACCCGCTGACCAGCATCCTCATGAACATCAACCTGCTGATAGAAGAGGCAGGCGACAAGCCTGATATCAAAAGGGAGCTCCAGCGCATTAGTGAGGACACCCTGCGCTGCAAGCGCATTATTGATGATCTCAGAGACTTCTCGCGCCGCCACGAGCTGGATATTCGTCCCTCCAACCTCAACGACGTGGTCAGCAGCACGCTTGGTTTGATCAAACACGAGCTGCAACTCAACGAAATTGTGCTGCAGCAGGATTTTTCTTCAGATATTCCCGTGATCCCGTGCGATCCCGACCGGATGAGACAGGTTCTCATGAACGTCTTCGTCAATGCGATCCAGGTGATGGCTCGGGGGGGCGTCTTGACCGTGAAGACAAGACTGCGCGAAAATGCAGCCGAGATCGCGGTCCAAGATACCGGGTCGGGCATTCCGCGCGAGGTGCGCGGCAAGATCTTCGATCCCTTTTTTACTACCAAGGAAGCGGGGACAGGTTTGGGACTTTCGATAGTTTACGGGATCGTGGAGGAGCACGGGGGCACGGTCGAAGTGGAGAGCCGAACTGCGGAGGAGATCGGGGCGGGCTCGTCGGAATCCGCCGGTACGACGATTCGCCTTTTTATACCGTTAGAAGCGGTCAGCAATCAGGTATCAGCAGCCGGCCAGAAAAGGACTGAGTCCTGAGGGCTGAAAGCTGACCGCTGATGGCTAAGAGCTTATAGGCTATGGACACTAGCGAGAAAAAGGTTAGGGGCAAAATCCTCGTTGTGGACGACGAGGAGCGCATCTGCGAGGCGGTGGAAAAGGCCCTGGAGCGGATCGGGTACGGCGTGGAGAGCAGCCTGGACGCGCTTGCTGCGTGGGAAAAATTTCAGAGAGGCTCCTTTGATATGGTCGTCTGCGACATCAAGATGCCAGGGATGGACGGAATGGCGCTCCTCGATCGAATCAAGGAGCATGACCCGACTACCATGGTTGTTATGATAACAGGTTACGCCTCCATTGAGTCTGCAGTCGAGTCAATCAAGAAAGGAGCCCAGGAATATATCCCCAAACCCTTCACTCCGGATCAGATTCGTATCCTCGTCGAGCGGGCTTTCGAGAGGAAACGCCTTGCGGATGAAAACATCTATCTCCGGGGGGAGCTCCAGCAGCTTCACGGAAAGGATGTGGTGATAGGGAAGAGCCAGGGGATGCAACAGGTTTTTGATCTGGCAGTCAGGGTTGCGGAGACGGACTCTTCCGTGCTGATCATGGGAGAGAGTGGCACCGGCAAGGAGGTCGTGGCGCGTCTGATTCACTTTCGCAGTCATCGGGCCGGCGGACCCTTTGTGACCGTGAACTGCTCGGCCATTCCCGAGAATCTTTTGGAAAGCGAGCTGTTCGGCCATAAGAAGGGCGCCTTCACCGGGGCTCTCTACATGAAGCGGGGAAGCTTTGAGCTGGCCAATAGGGGGACTCTTTTCCTCGACGAGATCGGCGATATGAAGCTTGAGATGCAAGCCAAGATCCTCAGGGCCCTTGAGGAGCGGAAGGTTAAGAAAGTGGGTTCGGAAGAGGAGGCCTCGATAGACGTGAGGGTTATTGCAGCGACGAATAAGGATTTAGGGGAAGAGGTCAAGGCTGGTCGCTTCCGCGAAGATCTCTTTTATCGGCTGAATGTCATTCAAATTACGATCCCTCCCTTGCGGGAACGCAAGGAAGATATCTCTCTCCTGGCGCGCCATTTTCTCAAAGTTTTCTCCACGGAGATGAAGAAGGCAGTCGCGGACTTTTCCGAGGAGGCGCTAAGCTTCCTTTTGGCTTATGACTGGCCGGGAAACGTCAGGGAGCTAAAAAACGCTGTGGAGCGGGCGGTGATCTTCGCTGGCCCTGGAGAGCTTATCCGCTCTAGCCACTTTCCACCGCAGATTCGCGCCGAAATCGAGCGCAATCGCTCTTTGCCTTCGGGGGAGTTTAAGGACCTTAGGACGATGGAGATGAATTACATCAAAGAAGTGCTGGACGCGTGTGGCGGAAATAAAGCCAAGGCCGCCGAGATCCTAGGTGTTTCTCCTTCTACCCTTTGGCGTAAATTGCAGGAAGAAGCATAAAAAACCCGCCAGCAGCATCACTGTTATCAGGCTCTCTCCGGGCCTTCATTTTACAACCATCTTTCAGATTGCAATAGTTAGAAGTCCGTTGTTTTTCAATAGATTGCGTGGCTGCCATTGCATTTTGCAATTCTCGCCTGATTTATGCCCCTTTGGAAGATTTCCTAGCCTGAAATAGTTCCTTTAAATCAACTAGTTAGCGCTTGTAAGAATCGGCTCGTCTGGCATCGTTCTTGCCATCTACGTTTGGTAGGAGATGAAAAATGGAGGCCGGTAACGCCATCAGAATCGTTCGACGGGAAGAATCCTTGAGGTCAGTGCAGAAGGAGGGAACCCGTATTAGGCTTCTGTACGAAAACGAGTGGGCGGAGCTTCTCGCTACTGAGGTGGAGCCGGGAAATTCGATTGGGAGCAGCGAATTCTGGGGCTTCGGGGCTGTTCACTTGGTTGTCGAGGGTGGCCTTCTCCTCCACGACTCGGACTCCTCGATTCTTCTGCTCCCCGGGGACAGCATAACGCTGGGAAGAGGGAAAAAGTACCGTATTTCCAACACCACATCGTCCCGGGCGGTCATTTGGAGTCTCCTCTTCAAGAAGCCAGAACCGGGAAGAAAAGGAGGTGGGTTATGACACTAGCGCAAAAATACACTCTTTGGGCAGCGGGGATCCTTCTCTGGATCTTCGGTTTAAGCATCCTTCTAAGCACCATCGCTTACGGCTACATGGACCTGCCAACCATCGGTCACATGGCCTTGGTCCTTTTCCCGCCCCTGCTCCTAGCCGCTATTCTTCTCGTTTTTTTCAAGCGGCCAAGAGACTTGAAGGCGAGAGAAGAAAGAGCAGCTCACGTTGGGCAAGCCGTAACCGAGGGGAGGACATGAAGGTGGATAGGCTTCAACTCCTGGCTGGTGAGAGTGGCTACTTCTTTGTAGTTGTAAATCTCTTGGTCGGGATTGCCATGCTCATGGCGGTCATCTCGGTCGGCGTCATGATTTATGGTGGCCTGCATTTTATGGGGAACTAGGGGGAAATCAGATGGCTAATGGAACAACCGGATATCGTGATTGGCAGCAACGGAGTCTCTGGGTCGAGGTGGGCCTGATCCTTATCATTGGATTGGGAGTTTATACCTATTCTTTCCAGTTCATGAAGGGTCTTGGAGTTACGGGGCTCAACAAGCCTGTATTTTGGGGTCTCTACATCGCGAATTTCATTTTCTGCGTGGGACTTAGCGCAGGAGGCATCGCAGTCTCCGCCATGGTCCATATCCTGAATAAAGAGGAGATGAAACCCGTCGCTATTGTCGCTGAAATTCTCTCTATAAGCTTTCTTATCCTGGCTGGTCTCTTTATCGTCCTGGATTTGGGCCAACCCACGCGCCTATTCTATGTTATATGGAATGCCAATTTCTCTTCGCCGCTCCTCTGGGACGTGACGATCATCAACAGCTATCTTGTCCTCTGCTCCGCCCTGCTCTTCTTTAGCGCCCGAGCCCAGGTAGTGAAAGCTGCTTTGGGTCATCCGGGACGGATGTTTTTCGTTCGCCTCCTAACTTTAGGCTACACTGACGTGTCCGAGGCTTCGCTCAAGTGGGACCATAGGCTTCTGAAGGCGCTTGCCATTGTGTCCATACCCGGCGCCGTGGCGCTTCATTCGGTCACTGCCTGGATCCTCGGCCTGGTCAAGGGACAGCCCGGGTGGAACACCCCGATTCTGGCCCCGCTTTTTATTTCTTCAGCGTTGGC